>JBGAMJ010000054.1:0-31138 GCA_044223035.1 Piscinibacter sp. | reverse complement strand
CAGGGCGTGTCGGCGTCGTCGCGCGAAGCCGCGCCGGTCACGATGCCGGACGAGATGCCGGACGCGATGCCGGACGCGATGCCGGAAGAGATGCCGGACGCGATGCCGGAAGAGATGCCGGACGCGATGCCGGACGCGATGGCCGTGCCCGCCCCGGCATGCCCGGCGAGGCCCGCTGTCACGCGGCCGCCGGGGTGCGTGGCGGCGATGAACCGGTAGCCCCGGCGCGATGCGGTTTCGATGAAGCGCGGGCTGCGCGGGTCGTCGCCGAGCAGTGCGCGCAGCTCGCTGATCGTCGTCTTCAGCACCGAATCGCTGACGTACTGGTGGCCCCAGACCGTGTCGAGCAGGTCGCCCTTGGAGATCAGCCGCCCGGGCTGGCGGGCCAGCGCGCACAGCAGCGCAAACGGCTTCGGCGACAGCGCCAGCGGCCGGCCGGCGCGGCTCAGGCGCGCCTGCTGTTCGTCGAGTTCGAACAGGTCGAAGCGCAGGCGCAGCGGTGGGGTGTCGTCCACGGTGAAGACTCCTCGACCCTCGCCGCCATTTTCGTGCCGACCCGCTGCCGCGCCAAGGCGCGCGCATGGGCGCCAGAAGGCGTCGCCGGCTCGCGCCGGGCCCGCACCGGACCGACACCGGACCCGCACCGGACCCGCACCCAAGCTGTGCAGGACCTGCGCCAGACCGTTGCCGAATCCTTCCCGGCCAGCGCGGCACCGAACGCTGACCGATGCCGGACCGATCCCCGACCGGTCCGCGACGACTTCGCAGCCCGCGCTTCCTACGCTTCCGATCGGGCCGACGCATCCGGCCGGAACCGAGGAGACACGCCATGGACACGAGCACGAACCACCCGTCCCGCGCGGCCCGCTTCGAGTTGCGCTTCGACTCGCTCTTTCACGCCGGCCGCGCGCTGAGCTTCCCCTGCGACCGGGCGGGCCGGGTCGACCTCGACGCATTGAGCGAGCGGGCGCGCAACAACTACCTGTTCGCGCGCGCCGCCACCGGCCGCGATTTCGCCTGGCCCTGCGTGGAGCCGCAGGCGCTTCAGTGAGTGCCGGCCGTGCCGTCCGGCTCCAGCCTCGGCCTCGGCGCCGGCCGCCCGGTCGGCCTCGCCTACGTACTGAAGCTGCATCGCGACTGCCGGCCGAACCAGGGGCTGCTGCTCGGCCGGATCGAGAACCTGCACAGCGGGCGCTGCCACGCGTTTCGCAGCGCCGCGGAGCTGCTCGCCTGGCTGGCCGGCGACGCCGCGCCCGACCCGACCGCGCCCGACCCGACCGCGCCCGCCGCTCCCACGGATCCAGCGGCTCCCACCGATCCAGCCGATCCGACCGATTCCCGACCGATCGCTGACGACTCCGACGCCATCGCTGCCTAAGGTGAGCGCACCGAACCGGAGCCCGCCACGAACACCGTGCGACGGGTCGCGGATCACCGATGGACAAAGAACCTTCCTGGAGCGCACCCCATGCCCATGCCCGAGTCTGCTTCGTCACCGCAGCGCCGCCCCGCGCTCGAACCGGGGCGCGCCGGAGCGCTGGCCGCCTCGCTCGGCGCCGCCCTGGCGCTGGCCGCCTGCGCCGGCCTGCCGGCGCCGCACCAGCGGCCGTCGATCCGGCCGGTCGAGCAGTACGCCAGCGCACGCTCGCTCGACGCGCCTGCCGACACGCCGCCCGCCGACGCCGCGCCCGCCGACGCCGCGCCCGTCGATGCCGCACCCGCCGGCACCTGGCCCGCCGACGACTGGTGGACCCGCTACCGCGATCCCCAGCTCGACACGCTGATGACCGAGGCGCTGGCCGGCTCGCCGAGCCTGGCCGAGGCGCAGGCGCGGCTGGCGCGGGCGCAGGCCGCGGCGCAGGTGTCGGAGGCCGCCACCGGGCCGCAGCTCGGCGCGAATGCGTCGGTGACGCAGCAGAAGCAGAGCTACAACCACTTGAGCCCGCGCGCTGTCACGCCGCAGGGTTGGAACGACTACGGCCGCGCCACGCTCGACTTCAGCTGGGAGCTCGACTTCTGGGGCCGCCACCGCGCGGCGCTCGCCGCCGCCACCTCCGAGGCCGAGGCCGCCCGGGCCGACGCCGCGCAGGCGCGCCTCGTGCTCGCCAGCGCGCTCGCCGCCGCGTACGCCGAGTTCGCCCGCGAGCACGCGGCGCTGGACACCGCCCGTGCGGCCCGCGACGTGCGTGCCCGCACCGCCGAGCTGTTCCGCCGCCGCCACGAGAACGGCCTGGAGACGCTGGCCAGCGTGCGCCAGGTCGACGCGCGCCGCGCCAGTGCCGACGGCGAGGTGCTGGCGATCGAGGAGCAGATCGCGCTGCAGCGCCACCGCCTCGCCGCGCTCGCCGGCGCGGGGCCCGACCGCGGCCTGGCGCTCGCCCGCCCGACGGTCGACCTGGGCGTGCCGGACGCGCTGCCGCCGCGCCTGTCCGCGCAACTGCTCGGCCGCCGGCCCGACATCGTCGCCGCGCGGCTGCGCGCCGAGGCGGCCGCCGAACGCATCGCCCAGGCGCGCGCCGCGTTCTACCCGGACGTGAACCTGTTCGCCTTCGCCGGTGTGCAGTCGCTCGGGTTGGACATGCTGACGAAGAGCGGCTCGTCGATCGGCAGCATCGGCCCGGCGCTGTCGCTGCCGATCTTCGACGGCGGCCGCCTGCGCGGGCAGTTGCGCGGCGCCGAGGCGGAGTACGCACTGGCCGTCGCCGCCTATGACCGGACGCTGGTGCAGGCGCTGCAGGAGGTGGCCGACGCGCTGGCGAGCCGCCGGGCGCTGGGGCCCCGGCTCGAACGCGGCGGCGAGGCCGTCGACGCGGCGCGCGAGGCCTGGAGCCTGCAGGCCCGGCGCTACACCGGCGGCCTCGCGACCTACCTCGAGGTGCTGTCGGCCGAGGACGTGCTGCTCGCCAACCAGCGCGCGCAGACCGACCTGCAGTCCAGCGCCTTCACGCTCCAGGTCGCGCTGGTGCGCGCCCTCGGCGGCGGCTACTCGAACCTTTGACACACGTACGACGCGAACGGAAAGGAACCCACCATGTCGAGACTGGAAACCGGGCTGCTCGAAGCGGCCAGCCACGAGGCCGGCCAGGCGCGCCGCGCGCAGCGCCTGAAGCTGTTCGGCGGCCTCGCGGCGGCCGTGCTCGCCGCCGGCATCGGCTACGGCGTCGTGTCTGTGCGCGCCGCGCGCTACGTTTCGACCGACAACGCCTACGCGGCCGCCGAGACGGCCCAGGTCACGCCCGCGATCGGCGGCATCGTGCGCGAGGTGCCGGTGGCCGACACCGAGCACGTGCGGCGCGGCGACGTGGTCGTGAGGCTCGACGACACCGACGCCCGCCTGGCGCTGGCCCAGGCCGAGGCCGAACTCGGCCGCGCCCTGCGGCGCGTGCGCGGCTACGTGGCCAACGACCGCGCGCTCGCGGCGCAGATCGAGGCGCGCATCTCCGAGGAGCAGCGCGCCGCCGCCCAGGTGGATGCGGCCAAGGCGGACTTCGAACGCGCCCGGGTCGACCTGCAGCGCCGCGAGGCGCTGGCCGACTCGGGATCGGTCTCGGGCGACGAGCTGACGCGGGCGCGCAACGCCCACGAGACCGCGCGCGCCGCGCTCGTCGCGGTGCAGGCGCAGGCGGCCCAGGCGCGCGCCAACCGCAGCGCCGCGCTCGGCTCGCGCGAGGCGAATGCGGTGCTGATCGCCGATGCCACCGAGGAATCCAACCCCGAGGTCGCACTCGCCCGTGCGCGCCGCGACCAGGCCCGCGTGAACCTCGAGCGCACCGTGGTGCGCGCGCCAGTGGACGGGGTGGTCGCGCGCCGTGCGGTGCAGGTCGGCCAGCAGGTCGCGGCCGGCGCGGCGCTGCTCGCGGTGGTGCCGGTGCAGGACATGCACGTCGACGCCAACTTCAAGGAGGGGCAGCTCGAGCGGGTGCGGATCGGCCAGCCGGTCAGCCTGCATGCCGACCTGTACGGCGGCGGCGTGACCTACCACGGCGTCGTCGCCGGGCTCGCCGGCGGCACCGGGTCGGCCTTCGCGACCATCCCGGCGCAGAACGCGACCGGCAACTGGATCAAGGTGGTCCAGCGCGTGCCGGTGCGCATCGAGCTCGATGCCGCGGAGCTGGCCGTGCGGCCGCTGCAGGTCGGCCTGTCGATGAGCGCGACGATCGACACCCGCGGCGGCGTCAACTGAGGGGGGCGCGATGACCGCCCCGAACCCGTCGCCCGCCGGAGCCGACGCGCCGCTGCAGGGCGGCATGCTCTGGCTCGCCGCCGTCGTGCTTGCCGCGGCGAACTTCATCGCCGTGCTCGACATGACGATCGCCAACGTCTCGGTGCCCAGCATCGCCGGCAGCCTGGGCATCAGCAGCAGCCAGGGCACCTGGGTGATCACCTCGTACGCGGTGGCCGAGGCCATCATCGTGCCGCTGACCGGCTGGATCGCCGGCCGCTTCGGCGCGGTGCGGGTGTTCGCCACGGCGATGCTGCTGTTCGGTGCCTGCTCGGCGCTGTGCGGCCTGTCGGGATCGCTCGGCATGCTGGTGTTCGGCCGGGTGCTGCAGGGCCTGTCCGGCGGCTCGCTGATGCCGCTGTCGCAGACGCTGATGCTGCGCGTGTTCCCGAAGGACAAGGCGCCGATGGCGATGGCCCTGTGGGCGATGACGACGCTGGTCGCGCCGATCCTCGGGCCCATCCTCGGCGGCTGGCTGTGCGACAGCTACGCCTGGCCGCTGATCTTCTTCATCAACGTGCCGATCGCGCTGCTGGTCGCGCCGGTGGCCTGGCGCATGCTGCGGCGCTACGAGGCGCCGCTGCTGCGCGCGCCGATCGACACGGTCGGGCTGGCACTGCTGATCGTCTTCGTCGCGGCGCTGCAACTGATGCTCGATCTCGGCAAGGAACAGGACTGGTTCGCGTCGACCGAGATCCGCGTGCTGGCCGCGGTCGCGGCGGTCGGCTTCGCCGCCTTCGTGATCTGGGAGTTCACCGAGCGCCATCCGATCGTCGACCTGCGGGTGTTCCGCCACCGCGGCTTCGCCGCCGGGGTGGTGACCATCGCGCTCGGCTTCGGCGCGATGTTCGGCGCCAACGTGCTGACCCCGCTGTGGCTGCAGAGCTACATGGGCTACACCTCGACCTGGGCCGGGCTGACCACCGCCTGGAGCGGCGTGCTCGCGGTGGTGGGCGCGCCGCTGGCCGGCCAGTTGAGCGCGAAGCTCGACCCGCGCCGGCTGGTCTTCGCCGGGCTGCTGTGGATCGGCGTGGTGATGGCGCTGCGGACCGTCGCCACCACCGAGATGACCTACTGGCAGATCGCCGTTCCGCTGATCCTGATGGGCCTGGGCCTGCCGTTCTTCTTCGTGCCGGTGACCGCGCTGACGCTGGGCAGCGTGGAGGAACACGAAACCGCGTCGGCCGCCGGCCTGCAGAACTTCCTGCGCACGCTGGCCGGGGCGGTCGCCACCTCGATCGTCACGACCGCCTGGGAGGACCGCACCAACGAAGTCCATGCCGACCTGGCCGGCCTGGTCGACCGCGGCGGGGATGCTGCCGCCGCGCTCGCGGCCTCCGGCCTGGGCAGCGACGCGGTGCGCGGCACGCTCGACCGCCTGCTGCAAGCGCAGAGCGTGATGCTGGCGACGAACCAGATCATGGGGATCGTCTGCGGCGCCTTCGTCGTCTCCGCCTTCGTCATCTGGTTCGCCCCGCGGCCCAGCCGCAGCGTCGACATGACGCAGGCGGGGCACTGACTACGGAGAGGCCGGCGCGTGCGCCGCGGCCTGCAGCGCGGTGATGAAGCCGAGCTGATCGATCGGCTTGGCGAAGAACTGCACGTCGCCGGGCAACGGGCCCAGTGGCGAGCGCTGCTCCGGCGACTTGCTCGACACGGCGATGATCGTGCCCGGCCGCAGGTCGGCCTGGCCGGCGAGCTCGCGCAGCATCTCGATGCCGTTCATGTGCGGCATCACGATGTCGGTGACGAGGATGTCGGGCACCGCCTGGCCGATCGCCAGCAGCGCCTGGAAGCCGTTCTCGGCGACCACCACGGTGGCGTCGGGCAGCGCGGCCTCGATCAGCAGCACGAGGATGTCGCGGTCGTCGGGGTTGTCGTCCACGACCATCACCGACACCGGCGGGCGCTGCAGCGCGACGATGTCCTGCGCGTCGAACAGGCGTTCGGCGCTCAGCGCGTCGATGCGGCGGTGGCCGCCCATCGTCTTCCAGGCCTTCAGGCGCCCGGCGTCGACCCAGCGCTGGATGGTGGGAATCGAGACGCCGAGGCGCCTCGCGACCTCGGCGGTCGAGTAGGAGCGCGGCGTCGCGGGATCGGTCACGCAGGCGCCTGTTCCGGCAGCGCCGTGATCCTGAACAGGGCCACCGTCTCGGCCAGCGCCTTGGCCTGGTGCTCCAGGCTTTCCGCGGCGGCGGCCGATTCCTCGACCAGCGCGGCGTTCTGCTGCGTCACCTGGTCGAGCTGGGTCACGGCGTCGCCGATCTGGCTGATGCCGGTGGACTGCTCGTGGCTCGAACTGCTGATCTCGGCGATGAGCTCGTTGACCTTGCGCACCTGGTCGACGATGTCGGCCATCGTGCTGCCGGCATGGGCGACGAGCGCCGTGCCCGCGTCGACCTTCTCGACGCTGTCGCCGATCAGGCCCTTGATCTCCTTGGCCGCCTGCGCGCTGCGCTGGGCCAGGCTGCGCACCTCGCTGGCGACCACCGCGAAGCCGCGGCCCTGCTCGCCGGCACGGGCGGCCTCGACGGCGGCGTTCAGCGCGAGGATGTTGGTCTGGAATGCGATGCCGTCGATCACGCCGATGATGTCGCCGATCTTGCGCGACGACTGCGCGATGCCCTCCATCGTCGACACCACCTGGCCGACGACCTGCCCGCCCTGCGCGGCCACCGCCGACGCGCCGGCGGCGAGCTGGGTCGCCTGGCGCGCGGTGTCGGAGTTCTGCTTCACGGTGGCCGTGAGCTGCTCCATCGACGCCGCGGTCTGCTGCAGGTTGCTCGCCTGTTCTTCGGTGCGCTGGCTGAGATCGGAGTTGCCGGTGGCGATCTGCGCGCTGCCGGTGGCGATCGAATCGGAGGCGTCGCGCACCCGGCTCACGATGCCGACCAGGTTGTCGTTCATGCGCTTGAGGGACGTGAGCAACTGCCCGGTCTCGTCGCACGAGCGCACCTCCACCTGCGAGCTCAGGTCGCCCGAGGCCACCGTCTCGGCCAGCCGCACGGCGGTGGCGATCGGCCGCGTGATCGAGCGCGTTGCCAGCCAGCCGAGCACGGCGGCCAGCAGCAGCCCCGCCGCCGTCAGCGCCAACTGCAGCGTGCGGGCATGCGAGCGCACGGCCTCGATCTGCGCACCGACCTGGGCGGCGCGCGCCGCGGCGCGGTTGCTCATCGCGTCGCTCGCCGACTCCATGCCGTGCACCGAGGCCTTGACCTTGCCCAGCTCGGCGTTGGCCTGCTGGGTCGTCTTGATCTGCCCGCCGGCGATGCCGGCCAGCGTGGCCTCGAAGCCGTCTGCGTAGGCCTTGAAGTGCCGGGCGATGTCCTGCAGCGCCGCCACGTCTTCGGCGTTCAGTTCGAGCCGCGTCGCGTCGTCGATCGAGCTGCCGATCCGGGTGCGCACGCCCTGCCACTTCCGGACGTACTCGGCGAGCTTGTCGGCGTCGGCCAAGTTGATGAACGCGTCCTTCTCGAAGCGGCGTTCCTGCAGCACGAGGTTTTGCAGGTCGGCCGCCTGCTGGGCCAGCCGCACGTCCTGCGCCAGCACCCGCGTGGCGATGCCGTACAGGTCACCCAGCCCCCAGATGCCGACCCCGGCCACGCCGCACATGATCATCAATACGCAGCCCAGCATCAGGGAGAGTCGGGTGCCGATTCTGAGGTTCTTGAAGGCGTTCATCTGGACGGTCCGTAGGGGGGTGAGGCGATATCGGACGGTCTCGCTTCGCACTTGAATATGAACAAAAGAAACATCACGTATAAAACATACATCGCCTGGGAGCGAGGGTCAACCGGCATGGTGCGGGCGGCTGCCGGTTGCCTGCTCGCCGGTCAACCTGCCGCCACGTCCTGGCCTAGGTAGGCGCGCAGCCGCGCCGACACCCGCGCATGCTGCCGGGCATAGTCGTCGACGAGACCCTCCAGGCGCTGCGTCTCGCCGTCGTCGATCGCCAGCAGCAGCGCGCGCGCCGCGCCGGACAGCGCTTCGGCGCCGATCGTGCCAGCCGTCGAGACCACGTTGTGCACCATGCCCGAGGCGCGCTCGAGGTCTCCCGCGGCGATGGCCGCCGCGATGTCCGCCGGCGCGCCCACGCGCGATTCGATGAACCGGGCGACGATCTTGCGGTACAGCTCGCGCCGCCCCAGGCAGCGTTGCAAGCCGAGTTCGAGCGACACCGCGTCGTCGCCATCGGCGTCCGGGGCGGCCGGTGCGTCCGGGCCGGCCGGGGTGCTGGGCGCGCCGGGGGCGTCCCCCGGCTTCGGCGCACCCTCCTGCCGCAGCCAGTGCGACAGCACGGCGAAGAGCTGCTCCGGCTCGAAGGGCTTGGCGACGTGGTCGTTCATCCCCGCGGCCAGGCTCTTCTCGCGGTCGCCGGCCATCGCATGCGCGGTCATCGCGATGATCGGCAGCGCCGCGTGGCGCGGCTGGCTGCGGATCGCCGCGGCGGCCTGGTAGCCGTCCATCATCGGCATCTGCACGTCCATCAGCACGATGTCGAACGGCTCGGCGGCGACTTGGTCCACCGCCTCCTGCCCGTTGCGGGCGATCGACACCTTCATGCCGGCCACCTCGCTGAGCAGTTCGCCGGCAACAATCTGGTTGAACTCGTTGTCGTCGACCAGCAGCACGCGGCGGCCCCGCAGGCTGGCGGGTGCGGCCGCCACGGCGAGCGCCCGGTCGGCGGCGGGTCGCTGCGCGCCGTCGGGCGCCGAGCCGAAGGCGCAGGCGATCGCATCCATCAGGGTCGAGGCGGTGACCGGCTTGGCGACGCAGCCGGCCAGGCCGGCGAGCGCCGCGCGGCGCATCAGCGCGTCGTCGCCGTAGGCGGTGACCATCACGATGCGAGGCATCCGCAGCGGGGTGACGCGCAGCGCGTCGACGAATCCGAAGCCGTCCATGTCGGGCATCTTCCAGTCCAGCAGCACCAGGTCGTAGGGCCGTTCGGTCACGGTGCGCCGCAGTTCGGCCAGCCCGGCGAGGGCCGAACCGGCGAGCCTCGGCGCGTAGCCCAGGCTCACCAGCAGGCCCTGCAGGATCTCGCGCGAGTTGGCGCTGTCGTCGACCACCAGGATGTGCAGGCCGCGCAGGCTCGGCGGCGGCGCGAGGTTCGGCATCGGTGCCGGCGCGGCGACGCCGAAGCCGGCGGTGAAGTGGAATTCGCTGCCCTTGCCGGGCTGGCTCCTGACGCCGATCTCGCCGCCCATCAGTTCGACCAGCCGCTTGCAGATCGCCAGCCCCAGCCCGGTGCCGCCGTACTGCCGCGTCGTCGACGCATCGCCCTGGTTGAACGGCTGGAACAGGCGCGCGGCCTGCTCCTCGCTCATGCCGATGCCGGTGTCGCGCACGGCGAATCGCAGCATCACCCGGCCGTCGCTGCCGGTGGTCGCCCTCACCGTGACGACGATGATCTCGCCGCCGGGGGTGAACTTGACCGCGTTGCCGCACAGGTTGACCAGCACCTGTTCGAGCCGCAGCGGGTCGCCGACCAGCAGCGGCGGCACGTCCGCGGCGGTGTTCAGCAGCAGCTCGATGCCTTTTTCCTGCGCCCGCAGGCCGACCACCGTGGTCAGCTTCTCCAGCACCTCGTCGAGGCGGAACACCCGCGATTCGAAGTCCAGCTTGCCGGCCTCGATCTTCGAGAAGTCGAGGATGTCGTTGATGATCGCCAGCAGCGAGCCGGCGGCCAGCCGGGCCCGGCCGAGGTAGCCGCGCTGCTTGTCGGCATCGGTGGTGCGCAGCGCGAGATCGGTCATGCCGATCACGGCGTTCATCGGCGTGCGGATCTCGTGGCTCATGTTGGCCAGGAATTCGGCCTTGGCGCGCGTTGCCGCCTCGGCGCGTTCCTTGGCTTCGGCCAGTTGCCGGGTGCGCTCGCGCACGCGCTCCTCGAGCTGGTCGCGGGCCTCGGCCAGGCGGCCGGTCGCGCCCAGCAGCTCGACGCGCATGGCTTCCTGGGCACGCGCCAGCGCATCCAGTTCGCACCAGGGCGCCGCCACCGCCACCGGTTCGGCGAGCTCGAGGCGGCCGATGCGCTCGCTTTCCGCCGCCAGCGCCTCCAGCGGCCGCGTGAATCGCCGCGCCAGGCGGGTGGCCGCGCACCAGGCCAGCAGCAGCGTGGCGGCCACCAGCAGCGCGATCACGGCGGCCTGCGTCGGCGTGGCGGCGGAGAAGTCGGTTTCCGGCGCCATCGTCGCGACCCAGAAGGTCTGGGTGCCGAAATGCGTCGGCGCGAAGGTGGCCAGCCAGGGCGTGCCGCCCGGCTCCGAGCGGATGGCGGCGCCGGTGGGCCGCCCCGCGGATTGCCAGCGCTCGATCGCCGCGGTGAGCGGCGCGACGCCGATCGACAGCGCCGGCTGCAGCACCGCGGCGCGGATGCCGGCATCGTCCGCGAAGCGGGCGTCGCGCGGCACGCCGACGACCCGTCCGTCGGCCGTGAAGATGGTGACGAAGCCGCTCTTGCCGACCACGATGTCGCGCGTGAAGCGCGACAGGTCGACCAGCTTCAGGTCGGTGGTCATCGCGTAGCGTCCGCTGCCGTCGGACGCCCGCCAGCTCACCACCACCGACAGCCCGAGCTCCTGCGACGAGCGGAACATGTACGGGTCGCTCCAGAAGATGTCGCGCTCGTTGTCGATCGCCATGCCGCCCTGGAACCAGGGGCGCAAGCGCGCGTCGTAGTCGAGCTCGCGGGTCTCGTCGCCGAGCAGCCGGCCGTCGCTGCCCCAGGTCAGGAAACGGGCGCGCCGGCCCTGGGTGGCCGGATCGGTGAGGCGGTTGGTCCAGCGCCCGTCGGGTTCCTTCAGCAGCAGCAGTTCGCGGCCCGATTCATGGGCCACCACCACCGACGAGAGCTGCGGCCCGCGCTCGATCAGCGGCCGGTAGAGCTGGTTGAAGCGCGCCGGATGGTCGAGGTCGGGCAGGCCCTGGCGCCCCCAGTCGCGGTTCAGGCGGGCGATCGATTCGACGCGGTTGACGAGCGTGCGCAGCCGGCCCTCGACCTGCTCGGAGACGATGCGCAACTGCGCCGTCGCGAGATCGTGCGTGAGCGGCAGGTAGACGAAGACGTACAGGCCGGCGATGAAACCCGCCAGCGCCACCAGCACCAGCCCGAAGGCCGCCAGCACCATGCTGCGGCTGAGCGTCGCACGGGGCGCCGCCGCAGGCAGCGGGCGTTGGATGCGCATGGTCGTACTCCTGCGCCCGCGGCGACGGGGCGTCTTCTTGTCTTGTCGAGCCGGGTGCCGTATGGGGGGAGGGGCGGCGGGTTCCGCCGGCCGGCACGACCGCTCTTGTACTCCAAGCCCGGGCGCGCGCGGCGCCTCATCCGTAGGCGAAGGACTGCACCGCACCGATCCACTGGCGCTTCGGGTTGTGCGCCACGTTGCCGAACACGTCGGGCATCGCCAGCAGCGAGCCGTCCCAGTCGGACACCGGTGTCGCAGCCGCCACCAGCGGCCGGCCGGCGAAATCCAGCAGCGGGTCGACGAACAGGTCGTCCGGGCTGGCGGGCAAGGTCGATGTTGCCTGCGCGCCGAGAATCGGCGCGCCGGTCACGCCCCAGAACAGGTTGTGGTCCTCCGTCTGGCCGGCGCCGCCGTGGAAGCGGAAGGCCGACTGCCACGGCCCGGCGAAGACGTTGTTGCGCACGACGTTGTGGGTGCCGGACAGCCGGAAGCAGGCGACGCCGTCGGGCATCGTCATGGGATGCGTGGTCACGAAGGTGTTGTGGGCGACGATCACGTGGTCGCTGCCCGCGGCCGCGCTACCGGCCATGGTCCAGGTGCCGGCGTTCCATTGCTGCGCGTCGGTGACGCACAGGTTGTACGCGAACAGCGCCCGCGCTGCCGGATCTCCGTTGGCATTGGCCCAGACGCGCCAGTTGTCGAAGTAGTTTCGGTACACGCGCACGCCCGGCGCGTCGACCGACACCGCCACCTGGCCGCTGTGGTTGCCGCTCAGGTCCGGCAGCGAGGTCACGTCCAGGCCGAAGAAGAAGTTGCGGAAGATCCACACGCTCTCGCTGCCCGCGGGCGGGCGGTTCGGCGCCAGCAGGAACGCCTGCTTGCAGTTGGCGCGGTGCTCGACCCAGTTGGCGTAGAAGCGGCAGCGCGTCCAGGCCGCGCCGGGGTTGCGGACCAGCTCGATGCCGTCCGGTCCGGTGAAGGTCACGCCGTCGGTCACGATCAGTTCGCAGCCGTAGACGTCCATCTGGGCGTTGCCGCTGTTGGCGCGCGACCAGATCAGGTCCGCCGCCTGGCCGACGGCGCGGCAGAAGCGGATCACGTGCTGGTCGCAGCGCGCCGACAGCATCGCGCCGGTGCTGCTGCCCTCGACGTCGTCGATGACGCAGTGCTCGATCAGCAGGCGCGAACCGGGCGTACCGTTGCCCGCGTACAGGCCGTTGGCGGTGCCGGCGGCGTTGCGCGACCCCGTCAGCCGCAGGCCGGACACGACGATGGTGCCGGTGCTGCCGCTGGTCGACAGACTGACGACGTTGGGAGCGGTGCCGATGCACACGGTGGCAGCGCGCCGGAGATCGCACAGGCGCGAACCGTCCTGCAGCGAGTAGCAGCCGAGGTTGTACGAGCCGCCGACGCCGCGGCTGATCGTCGCGGCAAGCGTGGTGCCTTCGGCGATCAGCAGCGTGTTGCCGTCCCACAGCGCGGGGCTCGGCAGCGCGTTCATCGGATCCGCGAAGGTTCCCGAACCGTTCGTCGCCCGCGCCGGGTGGATGTGGAACACCGTGCCGGTGTTGCCGAACGGCGGGTACTGCGGCAGCAGCGCGGCGACTTCCGCGGCCCAGAACGGGCGCATCACGCGCTTGCGCGCATCCTGTCGGCTGGCAATCGGCATCGGCGGGCCCCTCCCGCCGGCAGGGTAGGCGGCCACCGGCGCGCCCGCAAGGCAGCGGCGTCCGTCGGCTTGAGGATGAGGGCGGGCTGCGAGAACAGGCGTTGATGCGGCGCACGCTTGCCTGCGCGGTCGACTGTTCGAGCAACGCGGCCCGGAGGTCGTCCACCCACTTCGGGACGCGCTTCGATGGGGTGACGGCGTGGACGGTGCCGTTCGCGTCCCACGATCTGCCGTACCCGTGGATCGCCGGTGGCTCAGTCGTCGATCGCGAGTGCGATGCCGTAGCCGTCCGGGTCGGCGAAGCAGATCGCGCGTGTGTGCCACCACGGGTTGTGCGGCCGCAGCCGCGGCGCGCCGCAGGCGGCGAGCTGCGCGGCCCAGGCGTCGCGGGCGGCGCGATCGGCGAAGTAGAGCACCAGCAGGTCCTCGACGCTCGGTGCGGGCGCCGGGCCGGCGGCTGCTTCGATCGACAGCCGGCCGCAGCCGCCGGGCAGGCGCAACGTCGCGCCGGTCGCTCCGGATGCGCCGGACACTTCGGTCGCTCCGGTCGCTCCGGTCGCTCCGGTCGCTCCGGTCGCTCCGGTCGCTTCGGGCGCTCCGGTCGCTTCGGTCGCTTCGGGCGCCCCGGTCGCTTCGGTCCCGCCGGGCTCGTCGCGCAACCCGAGCCGGTCGCGGTAGAAGGCGAGGCTGTCGCGCGGGGCCGCCGAGCGGCGCGTGAAGCACACGTCGCCGCGTGTGGCGCCGGCGGGGCGTGGCGGGGCGGGTGGCCGTCGGGGTCGCGCGGCGGGTCGGCGCGGGAGGGCCCGGGCGATTCGGCGGGCGAGCCGGCCGGCGAAACGCCCGATGTCCCACCTGACAACCACCCCGACGACCACCCCGACGACCACCCCAGCGACCACCCCGAGCCCGCCTCGCCGCCCGGGGCGTGCGGCGGGCCCTGCGTCAGCTCCCACTGCGGGCCGCCGTCGCAGGTCTCGAAGATCGCGCCGTCGAAACCGTCGTGATCGTCGAAGCGCGCGACGAGCCTCAGGCCGACCCGGTCGCGGTAGTGCGCCGCCAGCGCGTCCAGCCGTTCGGTCGGCCGGGCGATGCGCACTCGCAGCACCGCCGCGTCCAGGTCCGGCAGCGCCGGGCCGGCAGCGCCGCGACCGGCCGCGGCGGCCGACCGTGGCGACGCCGGCTCGTCGCTGCCGCGGCCGGTGGCGGGCGACGGGGGCGACCCAGGCGCCGTCATGCCCGCCGCCGCGCGATGATGCGCAGGTCGTCGCCGATCTTCGCCACGTCGTGGAAGGCGAAGCCGGGCGCGTCGGACAGCGTCGCGAGCGGGCCGAAGGCGGCGAGGTCGCGTCCGCTGCCCAGCAGCTTGGGGCCGACGTAGACCAGCAGCTCGTCGACCCAGCCGCCCAGAACGAACGAGCCGTTCAGGCGCTGCCCGGCCTCGACGTGCGCCTCGTTGACGCCGCGCTCGCCCAGGTCGGCGAGCACCGCGGCCAGGTCGATGCGGCCGGCGCCGTCGGGGCGCAGCGCCACTTCGGCGCCGCGCGCTTCCAGCGCGGCGCGGCGCTCCGGCGCGACGGCCGCGGTGCAGACCAGCGCGCGGCCGGGTGCTTCGAGGATGCGCGCCGCGGGCGGCGTGCGCAGCGTCGAATCCAGCACCACGCGCAGCGGCTGCAGCACCGTCTCGACCAGCCGCACGTCGAGCCGCGGGTCGTCGTCGAGCACGGTGCCCACGCCGGTCACGATCGCGCCGGCGCGGCGGCGCCAGCGGTGGCCGTCGCGCCGCGCCGCCTCGCCGGTGATCCACTGGCTGGTGCCGTCGGGCAGCGCGGTGCGACCGTCGATCGACACGGCGGCCTTCATCCGCACCCAGGGCCGGCCGCGGCGCATGCGGGCGAAGAAGCCGATGTTCAGATCGTTCGCCTCGTCCTGCAGCGGGCCGGGCGGCAGGTCCAGCACCTCGACGCCGGCGGCGCGCAGCCGCGCGCTGCCGCGCCCGGCCACCAGCGGGTTGGGGTCGCCGATGGCCACCACCACGCGGCCGATGCCGGCGGCGGCCAGCGCGTCGCAGCACGGCGGCGTGCGGCCGTGGTGCGAGCAGGGTTCGAGCGTGACGTAGGCGGTGGCGCCGCGCACCGATTCGCCGTGCGCCGCGGCGTCGCGCATCGCCATGATCTCGGCGTGCGGGCCGCCGACCTGCTGCGTGTGGCCGCGGCCGATCACCCGGCCGTCGGCGGTGGTGATCACGCAGCCGACGCGCGGATTCGGGTCGGTCAGGCCGATCGCGGATTCGGCCAGCGCCAGCGCCTGGCGCATGAAATCGGTGTCGGCCGCGGCGATGGGCGGGAAGGAGGGCAGGGTGTCCATGGTCGATTGTGGGCGCGCGTGGGGGCGCCTTTCCAGTCGGTGCGATGCGGTCGGGCGGCCCGCTGGCGGGCCGGGCCGCGGGTGGCGAGGCGAATGGCGGGCGGGTCAGCCCGCGGCGGCGCCGGCCGGCGCTGCGGCGTCGGCTCCGGTGGCCGCGACGGACGCGGACACCGTCGCGGACGGCGCCGGCAGCCGCGTCGCCAGCAGCGCCGCGACACCGAACACGCCGCCCCAGGCGAGCCAGATCCAGGCCGGGCCGGCGGCGCCCAGCGCCACCAGCGGCGGGCCGACCACGGTGGCGGCGGCGAAGCCGAGGTTGAACGCCGC
Organism: Piscinibacter sp.; assembly: GCA_044223035.1. Classification (GTDB taxonomy): domain Bacteria; phylum Pseudomonadota; class Gammaproteobacteria; order Burkholderiales; family Burkholderiaceae_C; genus JBGAMJ01. Next base: position 15,369 of record JBGAMJ010000054.1, on the reverse strand, counting down.
CAGGTAGGTCGGCTGCTCGCCGGGCGGGATGTGCAGCAGCGCCGCGCCCTCGCCGCCGGCCACGATGTACAGCTCGGCCAGCGTGAACGCCACCACCGCGGCGAGCACCGCGACGGCGTCGATCCAGGCGCCAATGCCGGTGCCTGCCGCGGCAGCGCCAGTGTCGGTGCCGCCCACGGCCACCAGCGCCAGCAGCGCGCAGGCCGCCGCGGCGATCAGCCCACCGCGGCGCAGGTGGGCGAGCGCGCGCGGCAGCCGGTCGGTGCCGCGGCTGGCCCAGTCCTGCAGCAGCACCACCAGCAGCGTGTTGACGAGCTGGATGCTGCCGACGATCCACACCGGCGCCTGCGAGCGGTGCACGATCCACAGCGGCAGGCCGACGCTCAGCACCAGCGCCGACAGCGTCAGCGTCCCGTAGAGCGCGGTCAACGCGACGAACGGCCGGTTGCCGAGGATGCGGCCGGAGACCCGCGCCGCCGCGCCGGCCGGCTTCGGCGGGCGCAGCGCGTGGTCCGGCAGGCGCCAGCAGGCCAGCGCGGCGGCGGCGAACAGCAGCGCCGATGCACCCACCACCGAGCGGTAGGCCCAGGGCTCGGCCGCCCACACCGCCAGCCCGGCCGGCAGCCCGCCGGCGGCGAAGCCGGCGTTGCGCAGCATGCGCAGCCGCGCCAGCGCGCGCACCGCGCCGGCATGGTCCAGCCCCTCGATCAGCGCCGCCTCGACCAGCGGCGCGGTGCCGCGGCTCATCAACCCGGTCAGCACCGCCGCCAGCAGCGCCATGCCGAACGAGCCGACCGAGGCCAGCAGCAGGAAGGCGCCGGCGCGCGCCACGAACAGCAGTGCCAGCCCGGCGCGCAGGCCGTGCCGCTGCGCGGCGCGCGCGATCGGCATCGCACCGAGCAGCGAGGCCACGCCGGCCACGCCGAGCACGAGGCCGACGTCGGCCACCGCCAGGCCCACCGCCTGGTCGAGGAACAGCGCGGACAGCGCGAGGTACATGCCCAGCCCCACCGCGTCCGCAAAGCCGACCGCGCCGACGCGCCGGGCGAGGCGGGTGCGGGCGCGGGCCGCGGCGTCGGCAGGGGTGTCGGCGGCAGCGGCCGTGGCGGCGGGCGCGCCAGCCGGCGCCGCGCCTTCACGCGCCGGCGCCCCGCTCACGAAGCCACCTCGGGCAGCGGCAGAGGCTCCAGGCCGATCGCCAGCGCCGCCTCGACCTCGGCCACCAGCGCCCGCGCGGCGTCCAGCGTCGGCGCGGTGACGAGGAAGCTCGCCAGGTGCAGCGTGAGCTGCCGGCTCACCTCCTGACCGACGCGAAAGCGCGGCGACAGATACACGATGCCCGGGATGCGCGCGCGCACCTCGGCCACCGGCGTCATCGAGCCGATGCGCCAGCGGCCGTCGGGGATCGGCACGAAGCGGTGCCAGGCCACCTGGCGGAAGACCGGCCGCGCCTCGCTGCGCTGCCCGAGCTGCGCGCGCGCGATCTCGGCCGCGTAGTCGTAGCCCGCCGCGGCCTCGAACATCGACGGCACCGGCCCGCCGGCGCGCGCGTTCACCTCGATCACCTTCGGCCCGCCGTCGACCCAGGCGACTTCGGTGTGCACCGCGCCGTGGGTCAGCCCGATCGCGCGGATCGCGCGATCGGCCTCGTCGATCAGGCGCTGCTGCTGCGCCGCCGGCAGCCGGCTCGGCATCACCAGCCCTTCCTCGACGTAGCCATGGTCCAGGCGCGCCCGGTCGGTGACGACCAGGTGCGTCGCCTCGCCGTCGACCAGCAGGCTCTCGACGCTGACGTAGTCGGCGAACGGCGAGCCGGGCTGGCCTTCCAGCGGCATCGGCTCCTCCAGCAGCACCTGCGCGTCCTGCTGCAGGAAGGTGGAGGGCTGCGCCGCCCAGGTGCGGAAGGCGGCGTGCGCCTCGGCCGCCGTGTCCACGCGGCTCACGCCGACGCTGCCGGCGCCGAGCGAGGGCTTGAACACCGCCGGCAGGCCGACGCGCGCGATGGCCGCGTCCAGCTCGTCCGCGTGGCGCACGACGGCGTGGCGCGGCGCGGCCACGCCATGGCGGGCGAACACCTCGCGCTGGCGCGCCTTCGACTGCGCGATCGCCACCGCCTCGGGCGGCGAGCCGGGCAGGCCGAGCCGCGCGCAGATGCGCGCCTGCGGCAGCAGCAGCAGCTCGGAGTAGGTGACGACGCCGTCGATCGGCCGCGCGCGGTGCAGCGCCACCGCGGCGGCCACCGCGTCGTCCAGGTCGCGCACGATCACCAGCTCGCCCTGCGGCGTCATCTCCTGCCACAGCGTGCGCACGCGGTCGGCCGGCGCCCAGGCTTCGACGTACAGCAGGCTGACGCGCGGCGTGATCGTGGTCAGCGAGGCGAGTGCGTCGTCGGGCGTGTGGCCGCCGACGCCGGCGAGCAGCAGCAGGTGGGGGGTGTGGGTGGAGTGCATGGGGATCTTCCGGTGAAGGTGGTGACCGCTGGTCTGGGCACCCCTGGCCTGCGGCAGGTCCCGCGGAGCGGGACGGAGCGCTTGCTTCGGAGCGGCCGGGCGCAAGCGCTCAGGCGGCGTGGCGCATCAGTCCGTCGAGCGCGGCGCGCATCGCGTCGAACTCGCGCATCTCGGCCACCATGTCGGCCACGCGTTCGCGCAGGCCGGCGGTGGCGCCCAGGTCGGTGAAATCGCCGCCGGACAGGCCGACGTGCGTCGGCGTCGACCAGCCGCTCATCGCGCGGATCACGCTGCGCAGCTGGTCGCAGGCGACCGACGCGCTGCGCGGCCCGCCGCCGGCGGCCAGCGTGCCGACCGGCCGGCGGGCGAAGGCATCGCCGGTCAGGTGGTCGAGCGCGTTCTTCAGCAGGCCGCTGTAGCCGCCGTGGTAGACGGGCGTCGCCAGCACCACGCCGCGGGCGCGCGCGATGCGCTCGCGCAGCCGCGCCGTCTGGCTGGCCGGCGGCGGCTCGTCGTAGACGTCGATGTCGTGCAGTTCGCGGAACTCGTCGCGCAGGTCGACGAGGTCGAAGGCCATGCCGGCCGCGCGCACCTGTTCGGCGACGACGAGCAGGCCGCGGCGGGAGAGGGAGTCGGCCGAGGCGCTCCCGAGCAGTCCGACGATCATCGGGCGATCTCCATGTGGGGGGTGGGGCGCACGCGGTAGCGGATGCCGGTCTCGGCCCGCCGGATCAGCTCCAGCACGTCGTTCGGGGTGCGCCGCGCGAAGATGTGGGTGCTGATGCCGGTGCCCGAGAAGCGCGAGCGCGCGATCGCCTGGCCCGGCCGCACCGCGATGCGGCGGTGGAAGGCGGCGGCGGCCACGCTCGAGTCGTCGTAGTGCTCCAGCACGCCGCCGGCCGAGTAGTGCACCGTGTAGCCGGCATGCTCGGCCACCGGTTCGGCGAACAGCCGGCGCGGGTCCTCGCCGCAATCGAGCAGGATCTTCGCGTGGTCGAGGTTCACGCCGCGCGTCGCCTCGAAGGCCTCGACGACGCCGGCGCCGCCGGGCCGCGCGGCCACCTCGCAGAAGGTCAGCGCGCCGTTTGCCGGGTCGACGAAGGCCTCGAGGTGCAGCACCGCGGCCGACACCTCCCAGGCGTCGATCACCTGGTCGAGCAGGCGGCCGGCGGCGGCGCGCAGCGCCGGGTCGCCGACCGTCACCGACGACAGCGGCTGGCCGCGCTGGTAGGCCATGGTGTCGCTGAGGTAGCACGACACGTCCCAGGCCCGCAGGTCGTGCCAGACCAGCGCGTCGATGTGGCACATCGCGCCGGCGACGAAGGGCTCGGCCAGGAACTCGCCCGGGCGCAGCTCGTCGGCGCACCAGGCCGCGGCCTGCGCCGCGTCGCGCAGCACCGCGACACCCTGCGAGCCCGAACTCGCGCGCGGCTTGACGACCACCGTGCCGTGCGCGTCCATCAGCCGCGCCAGTTCGCCGGCGCTGCGCAGCACCTGGCCGCCGGCGCAGCGGATGCCGGCGCCGCGGGCGATCTGCTTCATCACCGCCTTGTCGATGAAGCGGTTGACGCGCACCGGGCTGTCGCCGGCCGCGCCCCAGCGCCGGCGCAGCCGCGCCGCCGGCAGCAGCAGCCGCTCGGACAGCGTGGCGACGCGCTGCACCGGCGCGGCGGTGTGCAGTGCATCGGCGGCGGCGTCCACCGCGGCGGCGTCGAACACGTCGAGCGCCTGCAGGTGGTCGACCGGGGCGCCGCGCTGGGTGTCGGCGGCGGCGGTCAGCACGCTGACGCGGTAGCGCTCCGGCGGCAGCAGCGGCGAGCCGTCGCGCCGCGTCCAGGCATCCGGGCCGACGCGGTCGAGCAGCAGCACGTGGGTGCGCGGGTCGGCCGGGGCGGGGGCCGACGTGGATACCGGGGCCGAAGCTGCCGCCGCGAACGCCACCGTCCCGTCGTCGAAGTCGATCGCGATGCCCTCGCGCAGGCGCCACGCCGCGTCGGCGGCGACCCGGGTCGCGTCGGCCGGGTCCAGGCCCATCGCCAGCACGAAGCCGAAGCGGTCGCGGTTGCTGGCCAGTGGCGCGACGCGCTGGCCGGGGCGCAGCGTGACGCCGTGCAGCGGCACGTCGGCGCCCAGGTCGGCGGGAGGATCGACGCGGCGCACCGTGCCGGCGCGCTCGCTGAACAGCTGGCGCAGCGCCACCGTGGCGACGGGCTCGCCGAACGGCGCCAGCGGCCGGCCGGTCGCCACCGCCACCAGGTCCATCGCGACCGAGCGGCCGAGCGCCAGCGACATCTGCTGCAGCACCACGTGCCCGGCGACGCGGCCGTTGACCTCGACCAGTTCGGGGCCGTGCGGCGTGATCATCATCTCCATGTGCACCGCGCTGTCGCGCACGCCCAGCGCGCGCACGACGGCCTCGGCGAATTCGCGGGCGCGCTCCAGCCCGTCGAAGCGCGCCGGGAAATGGCCGCCGACCTCGGCGGTGATGCCGCTTGGGCAGGGGTCGCGCTCGGCGAATCCGAGCAGGTGCGGCGTGCCGTCCTGCACCAGCAGTTCGGCGCTGACCAGCCGGCCGGGCGCGAATTCCTCGATCAGCGCCAGCGCCTGCCGGTCCGGCTGCGCTGCGGAACCGCGGGCCGCCTCGTCGAGGGCGGCGCGCAGCCCGGCCTCGTCGTGCACGATGCTGACGCCGAGCGAGAAGCCGCCGGACACCGGCTTGACGACCAGCGGATAGCCGATCTCGGCGGCGGCGCCGAGGGCGTCGGCCAGCGTGTCGGTGCCGGTGCCGGTGCCGGTGCCCGTGCCCGTGCCCGTGCCGGCGGGCCGTCCGCCGACGCAGCGCCAGCGCAGCGTGCCGATGCCGGCGCGCGTCAGGCAGTCGCGCACGGCGGACTTGTCGCCGAGGCGGCGCGCGGTGTCGGCCGATTCGCCGCGCAGGCCGAGTGCGGCGGTCAGGCGTGCGACGTCGGGCGCGAACACCTCGTCGCGGCAGATCACGCCGTCGGGCCGGTTCGGGCCCCAGCGGCCGGCGAGCAGCGCCGCCAGGTCGCAGCCCTGGCCGAGCTGCGGCACCTCGATCAGCCGCGCGGCGCGCGCCATCGCGGCCGGGTCGTGCAGCGTTCGGTGGCGCGCCAGGTCCTGGGCCACGAAAGTGACCTCGATGCCGGCGTCGGCCAGCTCCTCGACGATGTCGAAGCCGCGCACCGAGGTGGTTTCCACGAGCAGGATGTGCATGGTCGGTTTCCGGATCCGGTGATCAGTGGCCGCGGCAGCGCGCGCTGACCACCAGGTAGTGGTGGCTGGACGACGCGCGCGGCACCACCGTCGACGACTCGACGTGCCAGCCGTTGCCGCGCAGCAGCGCGTGCGCCTCGGCGTGGCTGAAATCGCGCGTCAGCCGGCCGTCGTGCTGCATCCACAGCGCGCCGGCCCGCTCGTCGCCGGCCGGCGTGAAGAAGCTGACGACCAGCGTCGCACCCGGCCGCGCCAGCGCCCGCAGGCGCTGCAGGTAGGCCGGCCAGGTGTCGGGGTGCTGGTGGTGCAGGCAGCCGTTGTCGAGCAGGCCGTCGTACGGGCCGCCGAGCGAGGCCGCCATGAAGCCGCCCTCGATGAAGGCCACGCGCCCGGGCCACTGGCGGCGGATCGGCGGCCAGTCGCCGGTGGCGACCAGGTCGACCGCGTCGACGCGGTGGCCGGCGGCCAGCAGCGCCAGCGTGTCGCGGCCGCGCCCGGCGCCGACGTCCAGCACGTGGCTGTCCGGCGCCAGCACGTCGATCAGCTTCGACACCGCCGCGCCCATCGCCGGCTCGTCGCTCCAGACGTCGCCGGCGTCGAGGTAGCTGTCGCGGAACGAGCGGCCGAGCACCTCGTCGTAGCCCGCCGCCTGAGGCGCGCTGTCCAAGACAACGTGGCTCATGACAGCGCCCGCTTCCATTCTTCCGGCGTGCCGGCGTCCGGGAACACCGTGACGACGGTCTGGTCGGGGCCGAGCTCGCGGGCGACTTCGCGCGCGATCAGCCAGTTGGCGGCGGCGGAGCTGCCGATCTTCAGGCCGGACAGCGCGCGGAACTCGACCATGCCGCGCATCGATTCCTCGAACGACACGGTGCGCTGCTCCAGCCCGTGGTCGTAGGCGTGCACGAAGGGCTGGCGGATGCCGTGGCCCATGCCGCCCGAGCCGGCGTACTTCGGCAGGCCGTTCGGCGGGGCCTCGCTGCCGTAGGGCAGTTCGGCCGGCGTGACGCCGACGGTGCGCATCGTCGGGTGCACCGCGCGCAGCGCGCGCGACACGCCGATCAGCGTGCCGCCGGTGCCGATCGACGCCACCCAGGCGGCCGGCTTGCGCCCGCCGAGCTGGCGCAGGATCTCGCCGCCGGTGGTCTCGGTGTGGAAGGACACGTTGGCCGCGTTGCGGTGCTGGTACAGCAGCGTCCAGTCGGGTTCGGCCTCGGCCAGCGCCAGCGCGTGCTGCACCACCGCCAGGAAGCCGCGCTGCTTGTCGACCAGCTCGACGCGCGAACCGCGCGCCGCCAGCATCCCCAGCAGGCTGGCCGGCGCCGCCGACGACAGCACGAAGCGGGTGGCGATGCCCAGGTCCGAGCCGAGCTGCGACAGCGCCGCGGCCAGGTTGCCGCCGGAGTACTCCAGCACCTTCAGCTCGCTGAGCGGGCGCCGGCCGTGGCGCGCCAGCGCGTGGCGCATCAGCGCGTAGGCGACACGGTCCTTGATCGAGCCGACCGGGTTCTGCCACTCGGCCTTGGCGACGATGCGCGCGCTGCCGGCCTCGACCGGCACCTCGATCAGCTCGGTGCGGCCGAGCGCGGCGTGGAATCGCGCCAGCGCCGGGTGCAGGGCGTGCAGCGCGTCGGTGTCGATGCGCGCCGGCGCGATGTGGGTGTACGGCGCGTGCAAGGCGGGGACGATGTTCACAGGCTTTCTCCGATGCGGAACCCCATCGCGTAGATGGGGCTGTGGTACCACCCGTGGCGGCGCCGGCAGCGGGCCAGGTCGCCATAGCGGCTGAAACTGCCGCCGCGGGCGATCCGGTAGGAGCCCTGCGTCGCCAGGAGGTCGTCGGCGACGGTCTCGCCGCCCGGGTAGGCGCGGTAGTCGTCGGCGGTGTATTCCTCGACGTTGCCGGCGAGGTCGTCGATGCCGCTGTCGGTGCGTCCGCCGCGGAACATGCCGACCGGCGTGCTGCCGAGCGGGCCCGATTCCACGGTGTTGGCACAGGTGGGGTCGAAGGTCTCGCCCCACGGGTACTCGCGGCCGGTGCCGCCGGAGGCAGCGAACTCCCATTCCGCCTCGCTCAGCAGGCGGAAGGCGCGGCCGGTGCGCTGCGCGAGCCAGGCGGCGTAGGCGTCGGCGGCTTCCGGCGGCACGGTCCAGACCGGGTGGTTGGCCAGCATCGCGGGGTAGACGCCGAGCGTCCACGACGACGGCAGCCATTCGCAGCCGGTGTCTTCCAGGAACACGCGGTATTCCGCGTTCGTGACCGGGAAGCGCGCCACCGCGAACGGCGCCAGCTCGACGGCGTATTCCGGGCACTCCTTGGCGATCCACTCCGGCAGCACGCCGGCGTGGGCCCAGCGCGCCGCCACCGCCTCCACGCGGTCCGGCGCCAGCCCGAGCGTGGCCCGGCCGCCGGCCAGCCGCACCATCGGCGGGCGCAGCGGGTCGATGCGCGGGTCGCCCAGGATCGCCAGCACCAGGCCGGCGGCGTAGCGCCGCGCCATCTCGGCGCCGCGGCCTTCGAGCACGGCGATCAGCGCGTCGGCGGGGCAGCGCAGCAGGTCGGCGTGGCGCGTCAGCACGTCGGCGCCGAGGCGGTCGGCGAAGGATTCCGGCAGGCCCATCGCCGCGCGCGGCGACAGCGTGTTCGGGTTCGGCGCCAGCATCGGGGCGTCGGCCAGGTTCATGCGGCCTCCCGAGTGCCCCCAGGTCCGGGCTGTACCCGGCCCGCCCCCCGAGGGGGGTCAGAAAACTTGGGGCTGCCCGGCGTTTTCGACGCGCGGATCTCGTACACCCGGCTGTCGTACGAACCGGCCAGGAAGCAGCCGCGCGCGGCGTCGTAGCACAGCGAGGAGATGCCGGCCGTCGTCGGCCGCTGCACCGGCAGCCAGCAGGCGGCGTCGACGTCGTAGATCGCGACCGAGCCGAAGTACGAGCCGCTCGCCACGTGGCGGCCGTCGTCCGACGCGGCGACGCACTTGATCGAGCGGTCGTGCGGCGTGTCGATGACGGTCGCCTGGCAGTGCTGCCACAGCCGCAGCTTGTAGTCGCGGCTGACGCTGACGAAACGGCCGCCCGGCAGCGCCGCGCAGCCGTTGGCGATCCGGTCGTGGGCCTCTTGAGCCCGCGCCGTCTCGCAGAAGTCCTCGATCGAGAACCAGGAGGCGCCGGTGTCGGCGCACACAGAAAAGATCGTGCCGTCGGACACCGCCACCGCCTTCACCGCGTTGGCGTGCAGCGGCAGCGTGGCGACCAGGCGCACCGGCGCGTCCGCCGGCACCGCGAACACCAGGCCTTCGCCGGTGTACGTGCCGACGATCACGTGCGGCAGGCCGTCGCGCTCGAAGGCGGCGCCGCAGTTCAGCGGCGAGCGGTGCTGGTGCAGCAGCTCGCCGGTCAGCGCGTCCATCACGCAGCCCATCTGGCCGCCGGTGATCACGCGGGGGCCGACCGGCGTCAGGAAGTTGCACAGGCTGCCCATCTGCGTGGACGGCATGCCGTCGATGTGCAGGATGCCGGCGTCGCCGATGGTCAGCCGCCGGCCGTCGCAGACGGCGACCGCGTTGACGCCCGGCGTGGGCATCACGCCCTGCAGGTCCCAGCGGTCCTGGTCGACGTGGTAGACGGCGTAGGACGAGCCGAAGGTGGCGAAGGCCAGCGTCTGCGCGTCCAGGAAGGCGCAGGAGCGCGGCCAGATCTCGGCCGGCATGTTGGAGCAGGCGATCGGCGTCAGGCCGCCGGCGGTCGACCAGACGCGCAGCGTGCGGTCGTAGCTCAGGCTGACCAGCAGGTTCTCGCCCGGCTGGTACACCAGCCGCTTGATGCCGGCGGCATGCGCCTCGCAGGTGTGGGTGCGGCCGTGGTCGATGACGACGATGCAGCCTTCGTCGTTGCCGGCGTAGATCACGCCTTCGCGGGTGATCGCGATGGTGTCGGTCTCGATGCCGCCGAGGTCGATGTCCTCGACCATCTCGGCGGTGGCGAGCGACCAGCGCTTGATCGTGCCGTCGTCGCTGGACGAGATCAGCTCGTCGCCGGCGGTCGACCAGGCGACCGAGATCACGTCGGCGGTGTGGCCCTCGAAGCAGTGCTTCATGCGGCCGTCGAAGTCATAGACGCGCACGCGGTGGTCGCGCGAGGCGGTGGCGATCAGCTCGGCGTGCGGGTGGAAGACGGACATCTCCACGTCGTCCTGCTGCTCGGCGAGCACCGCCACCAGCTTCAGATCGGGCACGGACCACAGGCGCGCGCTGTAGTCGCTCGAGGAGCTGACGAGGAAGCGGCCGTCGGGGCTGAACGCCACCTGGTTGGCCAGGTGGTCGTGGCTCGCGCGGTGCATCGCGCGCTTGCCTTCGGCATCCCAGAGGATGAGCTGGTTGTCGTAGCCGGCGGTGGCGACGAAGCGGCCGCCATGGGTGGCGACGCCGCTGATGGGGGCACGGTGGGCGATCATGGTGCGGGGTGTCCTCTCGGGGGTCAGGCGGCGGCGAGATCGATGGTGTGGCGCGTGTGGCTCACCTTGGCCTCGAGGTAGCGGCGGTTGTGCGGGCCGACGAACACGCCGGTGGGCACCAGCCCGACCACGTCGATGCCGCAGGCGATGAGCTGCGCGCGCTTGTCCGGGTTGTTGCTGAGCAGGCGGATGCGCGTCAGGCCGAGCGCGAACAGCATGTCGGCAGCGGCGCCGTAGTCGCGTTCGTCGTCGTCGCGGCCGAGCGCGCGGTTGGCGGCGTAGGTGTCGTGCTGGCCTTCCTGCAGCAGGTACGCGTCGAGCTTGCGGTACAGGCCGATGCCGCGGCCTTCCTGGCGCAGGTACAGCAGCACGCCGCCGGTCTGGCTCAGGCGCTGCAGCGCCTCGTTGAGCTGCGGGCCGCAATCGCAGCGGGCGGAGCCGAACACGTCGCCGGTGATGCACTCGGAGTGCATGCGCACCAGCGGCGCGCCGGCCGGCGGTTCGCCCAGGCGCACCGCGAAGTGCTCGCGGCCGTCGCGCAGGCCGTTGAAGCTGATGATCTGCGACGGCACGGTGCGGCCGTCGTCGAGCTGCAGCGGCACCTGCACGATGGTGCGGACCGCCGGGGCGGCGGGCGACATCGGCATTTCGTCGTTGGCAGGCAGCGCGGGCGTGGTGTGGCCGAGCTGGGTGAATCGAACCGGATCTCTCTTCACGGAACCCCCTTGGGCTGATGGGCAGGCCGCGCGAGGCCGGCAGGTGCGGCGCTCGTTCGGTGGTGGTCGGTTGGCTCGGATCGGTGTCGATCAGCGAGTGACGGCACTTTGTCGCGCCGCTGTTGCGCGCACACTGCAAGCCGGCGGGCCCGCTGTTTCATTTGTTGGAGCAGGCCCCACATGCCAGTCGGGGGTGGAGGCGGTCGGGCGTGGCTCGACTCTTGCGTGCCCCCGGCGACTACACAGGGGCAAGCAATGCAGATCCGCGTGGGATTCGAAATGGCATTCCAGTGCCCGCAGCCGACGCCGATGATCCTGGCGCTCAGCATCCACTATTCACGGGCCTCGGACCTGGTCCGCCCGGACCACCTGATGACGAACCCGTCGGTACCGGTGACCGCCTACCGCGATCTTTTCGGCAATTGGTGCAGCCGGCTGGTGGCGCCGCCCGGGCGCTTCGTGATCAGCACCGATGCGCTGGTCAACGACAACGGGCAGCCCGACATCGTGGTGCCGTGGGCACAGCAGGTGCCGGTGGAGCACCTGCCGGAGTCGACGCTGGTCTACCTGCTGGCCAGCCGCTACTGCGACACCGACCTGCTCTACGACATCGCCTGGCAGCACTTCGGCCAGGGGCCGACCGGCTGGGCGCGGGTGCAGGCGATCTGCGATTTCGTGCACCAGCGCATCGAGTTCGGCTACCAGCACGCGCGCCGCACGCGCACCGCCTCGGAGGCCTACAACGAGCGGCGCGGCGTCTGCCGCGACTACGCGCACCTGGCGGTGGCGCTGTGCCGCTGCATGAACATCCCGGCGCGCTACTGCACCGGCTACCTGGGCGACGTGGGCATGCCGCCGCCCTACGGCCCGATGGACTTCGCCGGCTGGTTCGAGGCCTACCTCGGCGACCGCTGGTACACCTTCGACGCGCGCAACAACGTCCCGCGCATCGGCCGGGTGCTGATCGCGCGCGGGCGCGATGCCTGCGACGTGGCACTGTCGAGCACCTTCGGGCCGAACACGCTCGAGGGCTTCAAGGTCTGGACGGACGAAGTGGTGCCCGCATGATCGGCGCGGCGTGACCTACTGCGTCGGCGTCAAGCTCGACGAAGGCCTGATCTTCGCGAGCGACTCGCGCACCCACGCCGGCGTCGACAACTACGCCACCTTCTGCAAGATGACGGTGTTCGACCGCCCCGGCGACCGGGTGCTGGTGCTGCTGAGTTCGGGCGGGCTGGCCGCCACCCAGGCCGTGATCCAGGTGCTGACCCGACGCGCGGCCGCCACGCCGCCGCACATCGCATCGGTGCCGTCGATGTTCGACGTCGCCAACCTGGTGGCCGATGCGATGCGCGACATCGAGCGCCGCGACGGGCCCTACCTCGAAGTCGGCGGGCTGAAGTTCAACGCCTCGTTCATCGTCGGCGGCCAGATCGCCGGCGAGGAGATGCGGCTGTTCCGCATCTACGCCGAAGGCAACTTCATCGAGGCCGGCCGCGACACGGTGTTCCTGCAGACCGGCGAGGCCAAGTACGGCAAGCCCATCCTCGACCTGGCGGTGACGGCGTCCGCGACGCTCGAGGACGCGACCAAGTGCGTGCTGGTGTCGTTCGACTCGACGATGCTGAGCAACCTGTCGGTCGGCATGCCGATCGACCTGCTGTGCTACGAGCGCGACAGCCTGAAGGTGACGAAGAAGCGCCGCTTCGATGCCGGCGATGCCTACTTCGACACCCTCAAGCAGCAGTGGATCGCCGGCACGCGGCGGATCTTCCACGAGTTGCCGCCGCTGGTCTGGTAGCGCAGGTCCGTCGACGCGCGCGGTGCGCCGGCTACGCGGGCACCAACCGGGCTCCGTCCAGTCTGGATGCCGCCCGGTCGAACGTCCACAGGGGTTGCTCGCCGGCCGCCCCGGCCAGCGCGACGTGCAGGCAGTCGGAAAAGTCTGCGCTGCTCTGGGCGAAGCATGCCAAAGCGACTTCGAACGCGCCTTCCGATTCGAAGCGGATCTCGATCGTCGACAACATCTGCGCCAGCGTCCGGATCACGGCTTCCTTGCTGAATCCGAAGCTGGACCGCAGCACCCATTCCAGCTCGAGCGCGACCGTGACCGGAACGTAAAGGGTCTCGCCGGCGTCGACGCATCGGCGGATCAGCCCGGTGGCCGCGGCGTGCTGTGCCGGGTCGTCCTGCACGAGCAGGCGCACCAGGACATTGGTGTCCAGCGCAGCCATCAGACTCTCAACGCCACGCATTCATGTCTTCGATGGCGACGCGTTTGCGTTTGGGCGGCTTGAGGCTGCCCGCCAGGTCGAGGATCGACCGGGTCTTGGCCCGCACGATGACAGCCCCATCGGGCGTCACATGCCATACGAGGCGAGTGCCCGGCGTTGCACCGATGCTGTCCCTGACCTTCTGCGGGACCGTCGTCTGGCCTTTGGCGGTGAGCGTGGATTCCGGCATGTCTTTTCCTTACTTGGAATGGAATTGTAATGCCGGGTGACAGCAGTGGCTCCCGCGGGCGATGTCAGGCCGCGACCCGGAAGATCGCCACCGCGTCGACCAGCTGACCCGCCTGCTGGCGCAGGCTGTCGGCGGCCGCGGCGCTTTCCTCCACCAGTGCGGCGTTCTGCTGCGTGGCCTGGTCCATCTGGCTGACCGCCTGGCCGACCTGGCTCACGCCGGAGCTCTGCTCGGCGCTGGCGCGGCTGATCTCGCCGACGATCTGGTGCACCCGCTCGATCGAGCGGACCACCTCGTCCATCGTCGCGCCGGCCTGCGCGACCAGCGTGCTGCCGTGCTCGACGGTGTTGACGCTGTCGGTGATCAGCGACTTGATCTCCTTGGCGGCTTGCGCGCTGCGCTGCGCCAGCGTGCGCACTTCCGCCGCCACCACCGCGAAGCCGCGGCCCTGCTCGCCGGCGCGCGCCGCCTCGACCGCGGCGTTCAGCGCCAGGATGTTGGTCTGGAAGGCGATGCCGTCGATCACCGAGATGATCTCGGCGATGCGCTGGCTGCTGCGATCGATCTCCTTCATCGTGTCGACGACGCGGCCCACCGCCTCGCCGCCGCGCATCGCCACCGCGCTGGCGCCCTCGGCCAGCTCGTTGGCCTGGCGGGCGCTGTCGGAGTTCTGGCGCACCGCGGCGCTCAGCTGGTCCATCGACGCGGCGGTCTGCTCCAGCGCCGCGGCCTGCTCCTCGGTGCGGCCGGACAGGTCGTTGTTGCCCTGCGCGATCTGCGCCGAGGCGGTGGCCACGCTCTCGGCGTTCTGCCGCACGCCGGACACCAGGCTCTGCAGGCTCGACTGCATCGCCGCCATCCGCGCCATCAGGCTGCCGGTGTCGCCGGCGCGCACCACGATCGGGCGGGTCAGGTCGCCGGCGGCGATCGCGTCGGCCGCGGCGATCGCCTCGCGCGGCTCGCCGCCCAGCGGGCGCGTCACGCTGCGGCTGACGAGCTGCGCGAAGCCGACCGACATCAGCACCGCGACGACGATCACCGCCCAGGTGATGCGCAGGCCGCTGGCGGCCTCGACCCGGCTCGCGTCGCGGGCGTCGGTGCCGAGCCGCACGTTCAGGTCGACCAGCGCGGACAGCACGTCGTCGGCCTTCTGGAACGTCGTGGCGACCTCGCCGTTCATCAGCTCCAGCGCGGTGGCGTCCTTGTCCTGATCGCTCAGCAGCAGGGCCTTGGCGGCCAGCGCGGCATAGGGCGGCCAGGCCGCCTCGAAATCCTTCAGCAGCTTCTTCTCCGGCGCGGTCAGGTCGGTCTGGCGGTACTTGTCGAGCAGCCGGTTCATCTCGTCGACGTTCTTCTTCATCGCCGTGCCGACCGTGGCGACGCGGGCCGGGTCCTTCTCGACGATGTAGTTGAACGCCGAGCGGTTGTGGTAGATCGCCTGCATGTTCGCGTTCGCGATGTCGGCAACCGGGGTCAGGTTGTTGTCGTACATCCCCTCGATCAGCCCATTCGACTCGGACGCCCGGTAGATCCCGAACAGGCCGACCGCGAGGGTCAGCATGGCGCCGAGGGCGGCCAGCGCCAGCAGGCGCGTGCCGATCCGGCTGTGGTTGATCCAGTTCATCATCACTGCTGCTCCACTCGTGGTTCGCCCGGACGGGCGCGAAGCCCCTTCTTTCGGAGGCGACAGAGGGGGGCTGGATCGCCCCTTTGGGGGGAGGACGGGCTTCCGCGACGTCGGCTGCGCGATCTGCGCCCCGCCGCCCCGCGTCGCCCGTCAGTGCGCCGGCGCGGGTGCTGCCGTCGTGTCCCAGCCGCTGGTGAGCCAGTCGTGCAGCAGCTCGAAGCTGCGCCGGGCGGCGTCGACCACGGCCGGCGCGTCGGCGGCCGGAGCTGTCTCGAGCAGCGTGAGCGTCTCGCGCCAGCGCAGGCCGGCATCGGCGCCATGGGGGTCGAAGTAGCGCAGCCCGCCGGGCGGGCACCAGGCGGCGCCGCGCAGGTGCCGCGCGATCACGCGGCCGCCGAGCGTGGAGCCTTCCATCACATACAGCGAGCC
>JBGAMJ010000053.1:0-31554 GCA_044223035.1 Piscinibacter sp. | reverse complement strand
TCTCCTGCGTCAGCGGGCGATGCACCGGTGAGGCGGTGGGTTCGGCTGGTCGGAAGGGAAGGCGGCGATTGTCGACGGCGACATGGTGTCGGACGGTTGCCGCACGGTTTCCGTCGGGTAACGCATGCTCCACGGATTCGGCCGACTGGGGCAGGCCGGTCTTACATCCGATTGCGGATGTGCCGATGCCGCCGGCTGCTGCCGCACGCTCACGCCGGGCTCACAGGTATTCAGCCGCAGTCCAGGCGCCGCCCTCGCGCAGCATGTGCATCGCCCAGCCGTGGGCGGCGCGCTCGTCGCGCGCCCATTGCCGCGCCTGCTGCCGGCGGCCGGCCTTGAACTGCTTGCGTTCCAGCCAGTTCATGCCGACCTTGGCGTAGAAATGGTCGCGGTCGCCCAGGTCCTTCTGGCCGGTCTCGAGCTTGATCGCCTTCTGCGTGATCGAGCCGTAGTGGTGCAGCAGCGAATCGCCGACGGTGCCGACCGGGATGTCGTGGCGCAGGCAGCGCAGCAGGAATTCGACGTCCTCGCGGCCGCCGAGCTGGCGGTCGGTGTCGGGGAAACCGATGCGCTCGAACACCTCCTGGCGCACCGCGAAGCACACGCCGTGGAACCAGCCGCGCCGCACCGCGCCGGCCATCGCCTGCCGGTAGGCGGCGGCGTGCGCGGCGAAGTCGTAGTCGAGCGGCCCCTCGACCAGCGACGGGCTGACCACCTCCAGCCCGTGGCGCGCGGCGGCGTCGAGCATCGTGTCCATCGCCTGGGGGCAGGCGACGATGTCGTTGTTCAGCAGCACCGTCCATTCGGCCGGCGCATCGAACAGCGCGCCCTGCGTCCAGGCGCCGCCGCAGCCCAGGTTGACGCGGTTGCGGATGCTCGGCACCTCCGGATGCTGGGCCAGCCAGCGCGGCGTGTCGTCGCTGCTGCCGTTGTCGATCACCAGCAGCGTCTCGGCGGGCGTTCCGCCTTGCAGCAGGCTGTCGACGCACTGGCGGGTGTAGTCGAGCTGGTTCAGGACCGGGATGACCACGCGGTAGCGCATCGGCTCAGGCTCCACGTGGGTTGGAGGGGAAGGGCGAGGCGGAGGCGGGCGCGGGGGCGGCAAGAAGCGTCACGGCATCATCTCCTTGCGCCGCTCGGGCGCGCGCATGAACATCAACTTCAGGTACTTGTAGTACGTGTACTCGGCGTTGAAGATCGCCAGGATCAGCCCGTGGCGCCCGTCGAGGAAGCCGCGCCGCAGCACATAGGTGCGCAGGAAGGCCCACAGCCCGTGCGCCAGCGCCTTGCCCAGGCCGGCGTGGCGGCCGCGGTCGTACAGGTCGCGCGCGTGGCCGGTCGAGTAGCGGTCGAGCTTTTCCAGCAGCGAGTGCAGGTCGGGGTAGCTGTAGTGGACGATGCTGTGCCGCAGGTCCGCCACCGGCCCGTCGACCGTCATGTGCGCATGCAGGAAATGGTCGGTGAAGCCCGAGCGTTCGCGCAGGCCCAGGCGCAGCGTGTAGTCGGGCCGCCAGCCGCCATGCTGCATGAAGCGGCCGCACAGCTCGGAGATGCGCGGCAGCCGGTAGCCGCTGGCGCGGGGCTGGCGGATGGCCTCGAGGATCTCGTCGCGCAGTTCGGGCGTGATGCGCTCGTCGGCGTCGAGCGAAAGCACCCAGTCGCCGCGCGCCAGGCGGATGCCGCGCGCGACCTGCGGGCCGTAGCCGGGCCAGTCGGTCTCGACCACGGTGGCGCCCTCGGCGCGCGCCAGATCGACGGTACGATCGCTGCTGGCGCTGTCGAGCACCAGCACCTCGTCGGCGAAGGCGACGCTGCGCACGCAGGCGGCGATGTTGGCGGCTTCGTTCTTCGCCACGATCACGACGCTCAGGCGGGGTGTGTCGGCCGGACGCGGCTGGGCGGCATTCATGGCGCCGGATTGTCCATGATCGGGCGCGCGCTTCTCCCGGCGCCCGCTGACGGTGCGCGGCGTGTTGGGCCGGCGCACTGAACCAACCTCGACCAAAGGAATCACTCATCCCCATGTTGTTGCATCGACGCAAGCTGATCGGCGCGTGCGTGGCCTCGGCCGCCCTGGTGCCGCTCGCCCGCGCGCAGTTCCGGGTCGAGATTTCCGGCGTGGGCGCCACCCAGGTGCCGATCGCCATCGCGCGCTTCCGCGACGAGGAGCGCGTCAACCAGTCGCCGTCGGCCATCATCCGCGCCGACCTCGAACGCAGCGGCCTGTTCCGCAACGTCGACACCACGGTCGCGATGGACGAGACCTCGCAGCCGGCGATGAACGACTGGCGCGGGCGCGCCGCGGATGCGCTGGTCGCCGGCTCGGTGTCGCGCCTGGCCGACGGCCGCTTCGACGTGCGCTTCAAGCTCTGGGACGTGGTCAAGGGTGTCGAGATCGGCGGGCAGAGCAATGCCGTCGAGGCCGGCGACCTGCGGCTGGCCGCGCACCGCATCGCCGACTACGTGCACGAGAAGCTGACCGGCGAGAAGGGCGTGTTCTCGACCCGCATCGCCTACGTCACCAAGGGCGGCGCGCGCTTCGCGCTGCGGGTGGCCGATGCCGACGGCGAAGGCGGCCAGGTGGCACTGAACAGTGCCGAGCCGATCATCTCGCCGGCCTGGTCACCGGACGGCCGCGAACTGGCCTATGTGTCCTTCGAGACGCAGAAGGCGGTGGTCTACGTGCAGGACGTGTTCTCCGGCAAGCGCCGCCCGGTGGCCAACTTCCGCGGCTCCAACAGCGCGCCGGCCTGGTCGCCGGACGGCCAGTCGCTGGCGGTGACGCTCTCGCGCGACGGCGGCTCGCAGCTCTACCTGATCGGCCGCAACGGCGACGGCGTGCGCCGCCTGATGTCGAGCCCGGGCATCGACACCGAGCCGGCCTTCTCGCCCGACGGCCGCACGATCTACTTCGTCAGCGATCGCGGCGGCACTCCGCAGATCTACCGCGTGGGCACCGGCGGCGGCGCGGCCGACCGGGTGACCTTCTCCGGCAGCTACAACATCAGCCCGGCGATCAGCCCGGACGGCCGCACGCTCGCCTACATCTCGCGCCAGGGCGGCGCGTTCCGGCTGTACACGATGGACCTGTCCGGCAGCGGAACGCCGCAGGCCCTGACCGACACCAGCGACGACGAGAGCCCGAGCTTCGCGCCGAACGGCCGGCTGATCATCTACGCCACGCGCGCCCAGGGGCGCGACGTGTTGATGACCACCACGCTCGATGGCAAGATCAAAGCGCGCTTGGTGTCCACCACGGCCGACGTGCGCGAGCCGGTGTGGGGTCCGTTCGGACGGTGACGAGCCGCCGAGGAGCATCAGAAGAGGAAGTGCCGCTCCCCGGGGTGCGGCCGACAGTGCAAGCCAACCGTGAAGGAAATCGAATGAAAGCGATGAATGTGCTGAAGCAGGGCGTCTGGGTCGTTGCGGCCGGTGCGTTGCTCGCGGGCTGCGCGTCCAGCGTCAAGCTCGACGACAACAAGGCGCCGGTCGAGAGCCGCAGCACCGCGCCGGCCACGGGATCGGCCTCCAGCGGCACCTCGCAATCGCAGGTCGCAAGCGTGGACCTGACAAAGAACGCCAACGACGCGGCCAACAGCCTGCCGCGCATCGTCTACTTCGATTTCGACAGCTTCGTCGTGAAGGACGAGTACCGGCCGGTGGTCGAAGGCCAGGCCAGGGCGCTCGTCGCCAACAAGGCGCGCAAGCCGTCGCCAACAAGGCGCGCAAGCTCTCGCTCGAAGGCCACACCGACGAGCGCGGCGGCCGCGAATACAACCTCGCGCTCGGCCAGAAGCGTGCCGAGGCGGTGGCCAAGTCCATGGAACTGCTCGGCGCCTCGCCCGCGCAGATGGAGGCGGTGAGCTTCGGCAAGGAGCGCCCGGCGGTGCAGGGCAGCGACGAAGAGGCGTGGGCGAAGAACCGCCGCGTCGAGATGATCGCGCGCTGATGGCCGGCTCGATCCCTGCCGCGCCGCGCCGCCACGGCGTGCGTGCGGTGCTGGCCGCCGCCGCCATGGTGATGCTGGCCGGTGCGATGCCGGCACGTGCCGGCCTGTTCGACGACGACGAGGCCCGCCGCGCGATCCTCGACCTGCGGCAGAAGCTCGAGCAGCTCAACGAGCAGCAGCGCGTGCGCCAGGCCGAGCTGAACACGCAGATGCTCGACCAGATCGGCCAGCTCAAGCGCAGCCTGCTCGACCTGAACAATCAGATCGAGATGCTGCGCGCCGACAGCGCCAAGCTCCGCGGCCAGAACGAGCAGCTCGCGCGCGACGTTGCCGAACTGCAGCGACAGGTCAAGGACACGCAGCAGGGCGTGGACGAGCGCGTGCGCCGCCTCGAGCCGCAGAAGATCACGCTCGACGGCAAGGAATTCACCGCCGACCCCGACGAGAAGCGCCAGTACGACGACGCGATGGACGTCTTCCGCAAGGGCGACTTCGCCGGCGCCGCAACCGCGTTCGCCGCCTTCCGGAAGCGCTTTCCCTCCAGCGGCTACAACGAATCCGTGCAGTTCTGGCTCGGCAATGCGCAGTACGGCAAGCGCGAGTACAAGGAGGCCGTCGCGTCGTTCCGCAATGTCGTCGCGGCCAACCCGGCGAGCCCGCGTGCGCCCGAGGCGCTGCTGTCGATCGCCAACTGCCAGCTCGAACTGAAGGATGCCAAGGCCGCGCGGCGCACGCTCGATGACCTGATCCGCGCCTACCCGCAGTCCGAAGCCGCGGTGGCCGGCAAGGAACGGCTGGCGTCCATCAAATGACCCATCCCCGCAGCGGCGTCGCCACCTCCGCCTCCAGGGGGCGCCACCGGCGGTTCGGCGCAGCCGGCCCGGCGGCGTCCGCGGGACCGGGTCGGTTCGGCGCGTCGCGGGTGGCGCGTGGCGCGTGGCGCCGTGGGGCATTGAGGTGAGTTCGCCGGCCGATGCCGTGCTTGGCGCGACGGCGAGCGGGGTCCGCCTGCCTGGCATGGGCGATGTTTCGGACGGATCCGATGCCGATCTCGAACGACGCTTCGGTGGCCTGCGGCGGCTCTACGGCGATGCCGGCTACGCGCGGCTGCGCGCCGCGCGCATCGCCGTGGTCGGGCTGGGCGGCGTCGGCTCCTGGGCGGTCGAGGCGCTCGCGCGTTGCGGTGTCGCGTCGCTGACGCTGGTCGACCTGGACCACGTCGCCGAATCCAATGTCAACCGCCAGGTGCAGGCGCTCGGCCGCACGCTGGGCCAGGCCAAGGCGGTGGCGCTGCGCGAGCGCATCGCCGACATCCACCCGGCCTGCGTGATCCACGCCGTCGAGGAATTCGCCGACGAGACCAACTGGCCGGCGCTGCTGCCGTCGCCCGTCGACGCGGTGATCGACGCCTGCGACCAGGTGCGTGCCAAGGCGGTGGTGGCGGCGTGGGCTCGCTCGGCGGGTGTGGTGCACGTGGCCGTCGGCGCGGCCGGCGGCAAGCGCCGCCCGCAGGCCGTGGAGCTGGTCGACCTGGCCGAGGCCACGCACGATCCGCTGCTGGCGTCGCTGCGCTACCGGCTGCGCCGTCAGCATGGCGCCGCGCGCAGCGGGCCGATGGGCGTGGCCTGCGTGTGCTCGCGCGAGCCGGTGCAGGCGCCTGCCGACGCCTGCAACGTCGACGGCAGCCTCAACTGCCACGGCTACGGCTCCAACGTGACGGTGACGGCCACCTTCGGCCTCGTGGCCGCGAACGCCGTGATCGAGGCGCTCTTGGCCGTCCGGCAAGGGGCGCCAAAAACCATGCTATAGTCTTGGGCTGCTGGGTTGTTAGCTCAGTTGGTAGAGCAGCGGACTTTTAATCCGTTGGTCGTGGGTTCGAGTCCCGCACAACCCACCAACGGAGTCAGCATCGGCAGTGCCGTCGGAGCATCCGGGGTCGCACCCCGAGCGGGCAAGCAAAGCGGATCACCGGCGCAAACGGGCTCTTAGCTCAGTTGGTAGAGCAGCGGACTCTTAATCCGTTGGTCGAGTGTTCGAGTCACTCAGGGCCCACCAACAAATTGCATTGCAAAACAAGGACTTGGCGAACATTCGCCCGGTCCTTGTTTTCGTTTGGGCGCGCTCCTTACGCTGGGCTCATGCTCGGGCAGGTCGAGCAGGCGCGCGCCGTGCCCCCGCGGCGCGCGGCGGCCGCAACGGCCGTCGAGACGCGACCGGCCCCGCGGCCGTCGGGACGATCGTTGAACGACGCCGAACGCCAGGCCCTCGAGGCGCTGCGGGCCTCACGACACGGCAGCCGGGCCGAACTCGCCGGGCGCCTGGTGGATCAACGAACGATCGCTGTACCAGAAGCTGCGCGCGCTGGGGCGGGCCGGGTGGTCTTTGCCGGATCAACGCTGGATCCGACACCCAGGCACCGTTTAGCAAGCTTTAGGAACTGCTTCAAGTTGTCAAAGGACGCCCGGACGGTGCGTGCGCACAGTTCGCTGCCGACGGGGCGAGCGGAACGAGGAGGTTCCCGCCGACCTGCCGAGTGTCCAGGAGCAACCAGGAGAAGCAATGACACCCCACCCGTTCCAGGCCTGCATGCTGGCTGCGCTTCACGATGCGGCTGCAGAGACTTCCGCGAGCGCCGATGCCGCGCTGTGGCGCTCGCTCGTGGACGAGATCGATTGCGGCGTGATGGTGTGCCAGGCCGACAGCACGATCTGCTTTGCCAACCAGGCGATGCGCCATGGCGACCCGCCTTGCGACGCCGGGCACGACGCGGCTGCCGCGCTGCGTTGCGACGCGCGCGACGCCGCCTGCCTGCACGCCGCCGTCCTCCAGGCGGCGACGAAGGGCCGCCGGCAGTTGATCCTGCTGGCCCACGGCCCGCGGCGCCGGATGGTCTCGGTCGCACCGCTGCGGCTGGGAGGCGTGGCCGAGCCGCGCGTGCTGCTGATGCTCGGCCGGCGCATGTCGTGCTCGGCGCTGGCGGTCGAGATGCTCGGGGCAGCCTACGCGCTGACGCTGGCGGAGCGGCGTGTGCTCGCGGGGCTGCTGGCGGACGCCGCGCCGCGCGAGATCGCCGAGACGCTGGGGGTCCAGTTGTCGACGGTGCGCTCGCAGATCACCTCGATCCGGCTGAAGGCGGGCGTCCGCAGCATCGAGGCCCTTCTGCTGCTCGCTGCCGAGGTGCCGCCGCTGGCGGCGGTGGTCCGGTCGAGTGGCGATGCGTGGCAGCCGTCGCGGATCGGCGCAGCGCCGGCACCGGGCGCCGCCTGGGGCGCCGACGGCCGGACGAGAGCACGGATGGAGGCGGAAGTCACCCACCGCCGTGTGGACGTCGGCGCCCGGACGCTGTGCTAGAACCGAACGGCCCCTCGCGATCTGGAGATGCCATGTCCGACCGATCCGCACCGCACGCCACGTCGCCGCAGGATTGGTCTCCCGAGAGCGACGCGATCGAATGGGAGCGGCTGGTCGACGGCGAGGGGAAGCCCTACGTCGCGATGCTCCGGCATCCGGCGTATCCGTACCCGGGGCGCGTCGATGCCGCGCTGGCGAGCGAGCCCGGCACGTTTGAAGTGGCGTTGAAGAAGATCGCGAGCGCGTACCTGCTGCGCCTGAGGTCGCTCGGAACCATCGCCGCGCTGCGCGGCTGGAAGGCCGGGAAGTCGCAACCGTGGCTGCGCATCGCCTGGGGCTCGGGCATCCTGGCCGGCCAGCGCGACGGGCGCCTGTCGTTCTGGGTCGAGCGGCATGCCGAGCCGAGGTCGACGAAGGAGGCGACATCGGTGCGGCCCTCGAAACCGGCGGCGCCGACCGAACCGGAGACGACGACGGCACTGAAAGCCGAAGCGGAGCGGGAGACGGCCGCGACGTCGCAGGCGCCCACCCCAGCGGAACCGGGAACCGATCCGAGGCCGGTCTGCGACCGCAGCCTGGTGCTGCTGGCCGGCACCGATTGCCACGGCGACGCGGCCGAGCGCCTCAACGCCGGCGATGAGCGGGGGCTGCGCGTCGTGATGCACGTGTCGGTGCTGGACGAGAACGCGACGGCGGACGAGGACGGCGCCGTCCAGGTCCGCATCACCGGCGCCAGCTTCGGCGAGGCGCCCGTCGCCGCCCCCGCGGGCCCGGAGGCCGCGTACCCGCTGGCCGGCCGGGCGAAGCTGGCGCCCGAACTGTATGCCAGGGTCGAGCAGGCGTTCGGCATCGCCCGCGGGAAGGTGTCGATCGACGGCATCTCGTCCGGCCCGGATCGGGCGATGCGCGTGAATGGCACCGCGACGATCGGCGGTAGTGGCGGCAGCGGTGGTGGTGGCGGTGGCGGCGGGGCGCGCGTGTGTGCCTGGTCGGCCCGCATCGTCGCGGGCGAGGGCGCCGATCCGTGGCGGCTGGAGTCGCTGTCGATGGTGCCCCGGGTGGCCCATGCGATCGAAGGTTTCGAGCGCGATGCGGCGTCCGTCGGCTTCTCCAGCAGAGTCCGCTATCGGCTTCCGACCCGCGACGAGGCCGACTTGAACGCGTTCCGCTTCGCGACGAAGAAGCTCCCGCCGCCGGCGCCGATGGACCCGCCGGCGAATGCCATGCGCGGCCCCGCCGACCCGCTCCCGCCGGGCCGGCTCGAACTGAAGCGCGACGGCCTGTACGAAGTGCGCCAGAACGTCCTCGGCAACGAGGGCGGCGATGCCGACACGATCCAGAGCGTCCCCGACGACGCGCTGCCGCTGCGGACGGACCATCTCGCGGCCGCGCACGCCGGCATGCGTGCCGAGGAGTTCTTCGAACGCCTCGCGGTCTACGGCCTCGCGCCCGCCAGCTACTTCAAGCTGGCCGGCCTGCCCCTGCTGCTGCGCCATCGCGCGGCGTTCAAGGGGGTGTCCGACGGGGTGACGGTGAACGCCAGCGTGGAGCCCGTCGACCACGGGCACGGCTTCCACTGCGCCTGGGCCGGCGCCACGCAACTCGAGGTGAACTTCGGCGCGGCCGAACTCTTCCATCGCGACCGCTGCATGAACGACGGCCGGCACAAACGCGCGCAATACCTCGGCATCGCCGCCGATCCGCGCTGGGCCTGGCACGAGTTCGGCCACGTGCTGATCCACGCGGCAACCGGCCTGCTCGAATTCCCGTTCGCCCACAGCGCCGGCGACGCGCTGGCGGCGATCATCGGCGACCCCGATTCCGACCTGGCGCTCGACGATCGCGGCGTGTTCGATACCGGGCGCCCGTTGCGCTACAGCACCTTCCCGTGGGTCCGCACGCTGCGCCGGCACGATCGGCAGGCGGCCGAAGGCTGGGGCTGGTGCGGCGTGCGCAACGTCCGCCGGCACTCGACGGTGCCTTGCGCCGAGCGCGTGTCGACCGGCTACTTCGCGGAGCAACTGCTGTCGACCTCGCTGTTCCGCTTCTACCGCGCGATCGGCGGCGACACCGCCGGAGACCGCGTTCTGCGCTGCAACGCCGCCGACTACGCGGTGTACCTGGTGATGCGCGCGATCGCGCTGCTGGGCCCGGCGAACCTGTCGCCGGCGCGCTCGGTCGACCACTTCGTGTCCGCGCTGATCGACGCCGACATCGGCACGCGCGAATGGACGATCGTGCCGACATGGCCCGAGTTCGGCCCGCCCGCGCAGCGCACGCGCACCGGCGGCATGGTGCACAAGGTGCTGCGCTGGGCCTTCGAGATGCAGGGGCTGCGCGCCACCGACGATCCGTCGGAGATCGTCGAAGGCGCCGGCCGCCCGCCGCGGGTCGACATCTTCATTCCGGGCATCGGCACGCGCGAGGATGGCGGCTATCACCCGGTGGCGCTCTCCTGGAGCGAGGACACGGACGCACCGGCGCCGGGTTGGCACGCCGGCCACCAGGGCATCTGGCGCGACGGCGAGAAGATCGTCGTCAAGGTGGCGCAGCGCGGCCAGCAAGTCGCGCACGACGTGTCGGTCCGCGTCTGGGCTCGGCCGGTCGGTAACGGTCCGTGGTGGGAATTGTGTCCCGTCGATCCGGCCCACAAGACCGTGGGGGTCCGCGGTCAGCAGACCTTCGAGTTCCACCTTCCGCGCGACGTGTCCGGCCACCCGGCGGACGGCCCAGTGCTGGTCTTCGCGAGCGCCCATTGCCCGGCCGATCCGTCGAACCTCGAGCCCGCCACCGGGCTGCCCTGCGCCACCGGGCTGCCGCCGGTCGAGAAGCCGTCGCTGACCGATCTGGTGGCCAACGACAACAACATCGCCTTGCGCGCGATGGACTGGTGAGCCGCACGCCGGGAGGGTCAGAAGCCAGGCTTCACGGCCCCTCCCTGATCCTCAGTCCCACTCGGCCTGCGCGCGGCGGATCACCTTGCGAAGCGTCGGCACCTCGATCGGGCCCTTGACGCACGCTTCCCAGATGCCGGCCGCGAGGTGGCGGGAGGCGGAGCTGTCGGTCGGGTAGTGCACGCCGATGCGCTCGCGGTTGACTGCCAGCCGCTGGGCCAGCCAAAGCAGCGAACCTTCCAGCGTGCCGTTGCCTCGGAGCGCCGCCGCGCTGCCGGGTTTGACGCCCGGCGCGCCATGGGATTTCCTGATGCCGAGCCCGTGCGTCGCGGCAATGCCGGGCACTTCGAGCAGCAGCAGGGCGATGAAGTGCCCGAGGAAGGAGTGCCCGCTCGGGAAGGCCGGATGGCGCGGTGGCCCGAACGGCGGCACGAGGCCGGGGCACAGGAACGACGGCCGCACGCGCCGGAAGCGCGCCTTGAAGTACATGTAGGCCACGTTGCCGATCGCCAGGCCGCAGCGGATCAGATGCATCGTCCACGGCTTGCCCGCCCGGTCCATGCCCAGCAGGTGGATGAAGTAGCCCGGGATGTCGTCGCTCTGCGCCAGCGTTTCCTGCAGGTAGCGGGCGCGGCTGTCGTACAGGTAGCCCTTGAGCGTCTCGAGGTCGATGTTGACGGCCGCGCGGGCCCGGGCGACGTCGCTGGCCGAACTCGAGGCCGGCCACCAGGCGAGATCGGCGGGTTCGAGCCAGTGCAACTTCTGGGTCAGCCGGGCGATGAGCGCCTCGCGATCGAGATCGGCACCGGCCCAGAGCGTGTGCTGACCGGCGAACTCCCGCGCCGCCATCGTCGAAGGCGCCGCGAGGTCCAGGTCCTGCAGCCACTCGGTGAGCTGCGGGTCGAACGGCAGGGACCAGATGCGCAGCCCCGGATCCCAGTCGTCGGTTCTCCATTGCAGCCAGGTCGACGGATTCGTGTCCGGGTAGGGATCGCGCCGGACGTCGACCGGATAGGCCGGCGCGCCGTCCTCGGTCGTGAAGTCGGCGGTCCAGGGCTTGAGGCCGAGGTCCGCCGGCGTGGCATAGGCGCTGCGGCGAATCGTGCCGTAGCCGCCGACGAAGCCGCTGCCGCCCGGCTGCCCGCCGCCGGTGCGGCCGAATCGAAGCGCGAGGCCCGGCAGCGCCCCGCCCACCGGCGACCAGCCCGGCCCGAAGCCCCCGTCCTGGCCCTGACCCTGGCCTTGTCCCTGACCCTGTCCTTCACCTTGGCCCTGGCCCTGGCCCTGGCCTTGACCTTCGCCCTGCCCCTGGCCTTGGCCCTGACCCTCGCCCTGGCCTTGCCCCTCGCCCATCGACACCCAGACCCTTGCCATGTGGAGCTCCTCTCGTGTTGTTTCAGACCGGATCGGACGCTTTGTGCCGATTCACTCGGGCAGCCCCGCGGCGCGCATGCCTTCGAGCATCCGCGACAGATGCGGCTCGCAGAGCGGGTACCAGGTGGCGAAGTTGGAGACCCGGAATGCCGGTTCGAGCGCCTGGAACTCCTGCGCCTGGGCGCGGGCGTTGTTCAGGTCGCCGGCCAACGCCAGCGCGGCGACCAGGATTCGCCGGGCCGCGTGGTAGCCGGGATTGATGCGGAGGGCCTTCTCGAGCCATCCCACCGCCTCGTCGTAGCGGCCGGTCACGAAGGCGGCGGTGCCGTTGGTCGTGCAGAAGGCATACAGGTTCGGATCGAAGGGGCTCAGCCGCATCGCGTTGCGCGCGCGCTGCAAGGCCTCCTCTCCGCGGCCGAGGTAGGCGAGGGTGGTGGCGCTGCGCGACCACGCGATGGCGCAGCTCGGGTTGATCGTCAAGGCCTGCTCGAACATGTCCATGGCCACCTGGAAGCGCTTGCGCACGAAAGACTGGATGTGCCCCGCGACCGACAGCGCCCAGGCGTCGCGCGGATCGAGTGCGACCGCGCGTTGCGACAGGCGCTCGGCTTCGCGGGCATCTTCGTCCATGGCCGGGCTGCGTCCTTCCCCAACCCTGAGGTTGTGCCACCAGGCGAGGTGGGCATGCGCCTGGGCATAACGCGGGTCGAGCGCGATCGCGCGCGCGAACAGTTCGCCGGCCAGCGCGAAGTCGGTGCCGCGGAAGGTGTTCAGCACCGACAGCCCGCGCAGCACGCAGTCGTAGGCCGTCAGGCTCTGCGTCGGCCGGCCGGCGACGCGGGCCATCTCGGCCTCCTGCACCCGCGGGTCGATTGCGGCCGCGATGCTCGACGCGATCCGGTTTTGGAACGTGAACAGGTCCTCGTCGAAACCGTCGAAGCGCTCGGCCCAGATCACGCGGCTGCCGTCGGCGTCGATCAGTTCGGCGCCGATGCG
The DNA here is from genome assembly GCA_044223035.1 of Piscinibacter sp. Lineage (GTDB taxonomy): Bacteria > Pseudomonadota > Gammaproteobacteria > Burkholderiales > Burkholderiaceae_C > JBGAMJ01. Next base: position 18,990 of record JBGAMJ010000053.1, on the reverse strand, counting down.
CAGCCGCCGGTCCATGCGGCGCACCGTGCCGACAAGCAGGTAGCGCACGCCCAGTTCCGCCGCGATGGTGGCGGGCGGGCGCGTGGTGTGGCGGTAGCGCAGGGTCGAACTGCGCGCGATCACCAGCAGGCTGCGGTTGACCGACAGCGAGGTGACGATCTCCTCGGTCATGCCGTCGCCGAAGTAGGTGTCGGCCTCGCCGGCGTCCGTCGCGAAGGGGAGCACCGCCACGCCGGGGCAGGTTTCCCAGTTCGGCCGCCAGACGTCGTCCGCCTCGGCCTCGCGCAGCAGCGGCTCGACCCGGTAGACGACGCCGGCGCCGCCCGGGCCGCCCGAGCCGCGCCCGGTCTCCGCCGCCGCGTCATCGAGCGCGATGAAGCGCGCCGGCAGCTTGCCGTCCGCGAGCGCATACACCTTGTTGTCGACGATGATCTGGTCGCCGCGCCCGGCCCGCAGCAGGCGGACGGGCACCTGCTCCGCGTCGCCGACCAGCTTGCCGTCGTCGACCACCACGTCTTCGACGCCGATGCCCACGCGCATGTGCAGCGACACGCCGTCGGCCGCCGAACGGCGCTGCGCCAGCCGGCTCTGCAGGTCGAGGGCCCAGCGGGTGGCGTCGACGGCGCTGACGAATTCGAGCAGCACGCCGCGCGACGAGAGCTCGATCACGCGGCCGCCGAAGCCAGGGACCAGCGATTCGATCAGCGTGCGCCGGGCCGAACTCCAGGCGGAGGTCGCGGCCGACGCATCGGCGGCGAGTTCGCGCGCCCAGTCGACGATGTCGGCGCCGACGATCGCGGACAGGCGGCGGACGATCTGCGACGACAGCAGCGCCGGCAGCGGCACCGCGTCGACCGCCGGTGCGGCCGGTGCCGCCGCGAAGCGGTAGCCGCGGCCGACCACGGTGACGATCGCGTTCGCGCCGAGCAGCTTGCGCAGGCTGGAGATCTGGACCGAGAGGTTGTTCTCCTCCACCACGAGGCCCGGCCAGCCGAGATCGAGCAGCTCCGCCTTGCTGACCACGCGGTCGCGCCGTTCGACCAGCGCGAGCAGCACGTCGAAGGCCCGTGCGCCGATCGGTGCGGGCCGGCCATCGATGACGAGCTGGCGCTCCCCGGTGCGGATCTCGAAGCCGTTGAAAGTCAAGCGATCGTCCACGTCTGCCTTCACGCGAGCCTGCCCAAGGCGACGATCGCGCCGCCGTCCAGCCGACCGACGAATCTAGCGTGGCGGTGGGAATCCGCATCCGTCCCTTTGCCGACGCCATCGGGCTGCCGCGGCCTCCCGGGCGCGCCGCTGGCCGACGATGCGTTGGCGGACCGCGGCTTCGAGCCTGCAGAATGAGCCCACGCCTGCCGTGGAGAACCGCATGAGATCCGTGACGACCGTGCTTGCCGCCGTCCTGGCCTTCGCCACGGCGAACCTGAGCTGCCCGAACGACGCGAGGGCCGCCCCGGCCGCGCCGTCCAACCCGGCCGCCCCGTCCACCCCGTCCGCGCCGTCCGCCCCGCCGGACGCGACCACCGCGGGCGCCTCGGCTTGCGATGCGCCCGACGGCGCCGCCGTGCTCACCCCGCTGACGATGCAGGTGGCGGGCCGCCCGATCCCGGTCGAGGGCTCGGACGGGCGCTACCACGTCGTCTACGAGATCGAGCTGGTCAACGCGACCGGCGATGCGGTCTCGGTGCAGCAGCTCACGGTGCTCGACGCGCGCGACCGCCGCGTCGTCGGCACGTTCGATGCCGCCCAGCTCGCGTCGCGCCTCGTCGTGCGCGATGCGGCCGCCACGCCGGGGCGGATCGGCGCGGCGCAGGCCGGCATCGTCTACGTGAACCTCGCCTTCGACAGCCGCGACGCGCTGCCCGGCGCGATCGACCACCGGATGAAGCTGGTCCACCGCCACCAGCCCGGCAGCCAGGGCGGCGCCTGCACGCCGCTCGCAGCGCCGACCGACCTGCTGCTGGACCCGCCGCTGCGCGGCCCGCGCTTCATCGCCGGCGACGGCTGCTGCGACGTGATCCGCCACATGCGCTCGACGCTGCCGTTCAACGGCCGCTACCACACCGCGCAGCGCTTCGCGATCGACTGGGAGCAGCTCGACGAGCAGGGGCGCATCTACGCCGGCGACCCGAAGAACCCGCTCAGCTACGTGATCTACGGCCAGCCGGCCTACGCGGTGGCCGACGCGCGCGTGGCCGCCGTCGTCGACGGCCTGCCCGATTGGCCGCCGGGCTCCTTCCCGCCCAACCTGCCGATCGAACAGGCGGACGGCAACCACGTGATCCTCGACCTGGGCGACGGCCGCTACGCGCTGTATGCGCACCTGAAGGCACGGTCGATCCCGGTGCGCGTCGGCGAGCGCGTGCGTCGGGGCCAGGAGCTGGGGCGCGTCGGCACCTCGGGCAATTCATCCGAACCGCACCTGCACTTCCACGTCACCGACGGCCCGTCGGCGCTGGCGTCGAACGGCGTGCCGTATCGGCTGAGCCGGTTCTCGACCAGTCAGCGCGGCGTGTCGACCGCCGCGTTCGATCGCGCCATCGTCGACGGCCGGCCGATCGCCACCGAGCCGGTGGCGTCGCCCGGGCCGCGCAGCAACGTGCTGCCGCTGAACCTGTGGATCGTCGACTTCGCGCCGTGACGCGGGACCGCCGGGTCGCCGGCGGTGGACCCGGCCGTGGCTTCGGTCTCTGCCTCGGCCAGCGGCGCAACGCCGCGCGGCGCCGTCGGACACCCCGGCCCGAAGGGTGAGGCCCCAAAAGCGGGCGCACTCGGCGTTGTCCGGCGGGGCGGACCGGGCGGCCTGAGCGACCGCCTCGACCGATTCGACCGGCTCGCGCGCGGCGAGCCTCAGCCCGCCGTTCGCGCCACCCAGCCGCGCAGCGCGTCCGCCGGCTCCAGCGCGCCGACCTCGATGCCGTTCCAGTTGCGCAGCGGCACGCGGGCCAGCGCCTGCATGAACCCGGTCTCGTCCTCGTCGAGCGCGACGAAGCCGAGGATCACCGCGGCCATCGCCACCTCCACCGCGCGAGCGTTGTTGCCGTCGTCGATCTTGATCGCGACGCCCAGCCCGCGGCCCGCCGCGGCGCCCGGCAGCGCGGCGCAGTACACGCCTTCGGCGCCGACCTTGCAGCACACGCGTTCGCCCAGGCGCTGCATCACGCGGGTGTCGAAACGCCCGCTGCCGCCGACCATGAACGGTGCCGCGGCCACCGCGCGGCGCAGCCGCTGCGCCGCCCGCGCGTGCTCGGCCGACAGCCCGTGGCCGGTGGCGACGCGCGCAAAGCCGTGCGCGAGCCGGCGCAGCGGGATCGCGTAGGTGGGGATCGAGCAGCCGTCGGTGCCGGCCGGCGCCTGCGCCAGGTCGGCGCCGGTGGCGGCCTGCAGCGCCTGCGTCACCTCGCGCATCACCGGGTGCCCGGGCTGGACGTAGCCGCGCACGTAGGCGCGCAGGCGCTCCGGGTCGGCCGCCACCGCGTCGCCTCCGACGGCGCCAGCCAGCGCGACGAAGCCGGCGTGCTTGCCGGAGCAGTTGTTGTGCAGCGCGCAGGGCGTGCCGCCGGCGGCAGCCAGCGCGCGCGTGGCGGTGTCGAGGTAGGGCCAGTGGGTGCCGCATTCGAGCGCCTGCATGTCGACACCCGCCGCGGCCAGCACCGCGGCCGCGGTGCGCACGTGCGCGTCCTCGCCGTTGTGCGAGGCGCAGGCCAGCGCCAGTGCCTCGTCGCCCAGGCCCAGGCGCTCGGCGGCGCCGGACGCCACCAGCGGCAGCGCCTGCAGAAGCTTGACCGCCGAGCGCGGGAACACCGGGCGGTCAACGTCGCCGATCGACGCGACGAGCGCGCCGTCGCCATCGCAGACGGCGATCGCGCCGCGGTGCGCGGATTCGACGCTGCCGCCGCGCAGCACGTGGACGAGGACAGGGTTCATGGAGGGCGGAATCCGGGGTTGAGGGGAAGCGAGGACGATTGCCGAAGGGATTGCGAAGCCGGACGCGGAGCACGCGGACGACGTGGCGGAGCTGCCGGCCCCCGCGGACCTGCCGGACTCCGCGGACCTGCCGGACCTGCCGGACCTGCCGGACCTGCCGGACCTGCCGGGCGCGGAGCGCACGCCGGACGCGCCGGCCACTGTAGCAAGCCGCCGCGCACGGGCATGGCTGCCGGGCCCGGCGCGCCGGCCGCGGCCCGCGGACAATCCGCACCATGCCTCCCACCGACTCCCCGCCGCTGCTGCTGGCCGGCATCGATTTCACCAGCCGGCCGACGCGGCGCAAGCCGATCACCGTCGCGCGCGGCCAGGGCGACGGCCGCAGCGTGCGGCTGCTGGGTGTCGATGCGCACGCCGATTTCGACAGCTTCGCCGCCTGGCTGGCGACGCCCGGGCCGTGGATCGGCTGTTTCGATTTCCCGTTCGGGCTGCCGCGCGAACTGGTGCGTTCGCTCGGCTGGCCGCAGCAGTGGCTGCCGCTGATGACGCAGTACGCGGCCACGCCGCGCCACGAACTGCGCGACACCTTCGCCGCCTTCTGCGCCGCACGCCCGGCCGGCGGCAAGTTCGCGCACCGCGCCTGCGACCTCCCGGCCGGCTCGTCGCCGTCGATGAAGTGGGTCAACCCGCCGGTGGCGTACATGATGCATGCCGGCGTGCCGCGGCTGATCGACGCCGGCGTGCACCTGCCCGGCCTGCACGAGGGCGACCGGCAGCGTGTCGCGCTGGAGGGCTACCCGGGCCTGCTGGCGCGCGAGCTGATCGGCGCCCGCTCGTACAAGGCCGACGACAGCGCCCGCCAGACGCCCGAGCGGCTGATCGCGCGCAAGGACCTGGTCGACGCGCTGGAGCAGGGCCGCAGCCGGCTCGGGCTGCGCCTGCGCCTGAGCCACGCGCAGCGCGACGACCTCGCGGCCGACGCCAGCGGCGACCGGCTGGACGCCGTGCTGTGCCTGCTGCAGGCCGGCTGGGCGGCCGGCCAGCCGGGCTATGGCGTGCCGGAGGGCGTTGATCCGATCGAAGGCTGGATCACGTCGGCACCGGTGCCGGTGAGGGCGCGCGAGGTCGCCGACGCGTGAACGCACCGGCGCCGCGCCCGAGGCGGCGCGCCGGTCGTGCTGCCGCGCTGGCCCGCACCGCCGGCGTAGCGCCGCGGGTGCCGGCGGACCTGACAACCGACGCGACAACCGACACGGCATCCGATATCCCCGCCGAGAGGCCAGCCGACGCCGCGACCGGCACCGGCACCGGCACCGGCACCGGCACCGGCACCGGCACCGCCACCGCCACCGACACCGATACCGCCACCGCCACCGCCACCGATACCGATACCGATACCGATACCGACACTGAAGCCCCCGGTGGCGTCGCCCGCACCGCCGCCTCCCTCGCCGACCCCTGGTTCGCCGCCCGCGGCTGGCGCCCGTTCGACTTCCAGCGCGAGGTCTGGGCCGGCATGGTGGCAGGCCGCAGCGGGCTGCTGCATGCGAGCACCGGCGCCGGCAAGACCTACGCGGTGTGGTTCGGCGCGCTGGCGCGCGGCGCCGGTCGCGGCACCGCGCTCGGCGTGCTGTGGATCACGCCGATGCGGGCACTGGCGGCCGACACCACGCGCGCGCTGCAGGCGCCGGTGGAGGCGCTCGGGCTGCGCTGGACGGTCGGCCAGCGCACCGGCGACACCCCGTCGGCCGAGCGGGCACGGCAGGACCGGCGCTTCCCGACCGCGCTGGTCACGACGCCCGAGTCGCTCAGCCTGATGCTCAGCCGCGAGCAGGCGCGCGACGAGCTGGCGGGCGTGCACACGGTGATCGTCGACGAATGGCACGAGCTGATGGGCAACAAGCGCGGCGTGCAGGCGCAGCTAGCGCTCGCGCGCCTGGCGCGCTGGAACCCGGCGCTGGTGGTCTGGGGGCTGAGCGCCACGCTCGGCAACCTCGACGACGCGCTGCAGGCGCTGCTGCCCGCCGCCGGCGAGGGCGCGCCGCCGCCGCTGCGCGTGCAGGGCCGCATCGAGAAGACGATCCGGATCGACACGCTGCTGCCGGAGAACCCCGGCCGCTTCTCCTGGGGCGGGCACCTCGGCCGGCAGATGCAGCAGCCGGTCGTCGCCGAGATCGAGCGCTCGTCGACGACGCTGGTGTTCGTCAACGTGCGCTCGCAGGCCGAGGCCTGGTACCAGTTGCTGCTGCAGGAGCGGCCGGAGTGGGCCGGCGTCGTCGCGCTGCACCACGGCTCGCTCGACAAGGCGGTGCGCGAATGGGTCGAGGACGGGCTGAAGCACGGCCGGCTGAAGGCGGTGGTCGCCACCTCGTCGCTGGACCTGGGCGTCGACTTCCTGCCGGTCGAGCGCGTACTGCAGATCGGCTCGGCCAAGGGCATCGCGCGGCTGCTGCAGCGCGCCGGCCGCAGCGGCCACGCGCCGGGCCGGCCGAGCCGCGTGACGCTGGTGCCGACGAATACGCTGGAGCTGGTCGAGGCGGTGGCCGCACGGCGCGCCGCCGCGGCCGGCCGCATCGAACGCCGCGCCACGCCCGAGCAGCCGCTGGACGTGCTGGTGCAGCACCTGGTGACGGTGGCGCTGGGCGGCGGCTTCGACGCGGCCTCGCCGTCGGGTGCCGGCCGCGCCGATGCGCTGTACGACGAGGTGCGCAGCGCCTTCGCCTACCGCGGGCTCGACCGGCCGGCGTTCGAATGGGCGCTCGATTTCGTGATCCAGGGCGGATCGAGCCTCGCCGCCTACCCGGAGTACCACCGCGTGCGCGAGGTCGACGGCGTGTTCCGCGTGCCCGACCGCGGCATCGCGCGGCGCCACCGGCTGCAGATCGGCACGATCGCGTCGGACGCGACGATGCAGGTGCAGTACCTCGGCGGCGCGCGCATCGGCACGCTGGAGGAGGGCTTCGTCGCCCGGCTGCGCGCGGGTGACTGCTTCGTCTTCGCCGGCCGGGTGCTGGAATACGTGCGCACGCAGGACATGACCGCCTACGTGCGCCGCTCGACGCGCAAGAGCGGCCAGCTCACGAGCTGGGCCGGCGCCAAGATGCCGTTGTCGAACGAACTGGCCGACGCGGTGCTGGAGGTGCTGGACGGCGTCGAGCGTGGCGATGCGGCCGGGGCCGACGATCCGGAGCTGGCGGCGGCGCGGCCGATGCTGTCGACGCAGTCGCGCCTGTCGCGCCTGCCGACGCCCGGCACGCTGCTGATGGAGCGCTTGCGCTCGCGCGAGGGGCACCACCTGTTCCTCTACCCGTTCGCCGGGCGCTACGTGCACATCGGGCTGGCCAGCCTGCTGGCGTGGCGGCTGGCGCGCGACGCGCCGAACACCTTCAGCCTGTCGATCAACGACTACGGCCTGGAACTGCTGAGCGCGCTGCCGGTGGACGCGGCGCCGCTGGTCGAGGGCCGGCTGTTCGGCGACGGGAACCTGCTCGACGACGTGCTGGCGAGCCTGAACTCGAGCGAGCTGGCGCGGCGGCGCTTCCGCGAGATCGCGCGCGTCGCCGGGCTGGTGTTCAGCGGCTACCCGGGCGCGCCCAAGAGCACGCGCCAGCTCCAGGCATCGAGCAGCCTGTTCTACGAGGTGTTCAGCAAGTACGACGCTGGCAACCGGCTGCTCGGGCAGGCGCAGTCCGAGGTGCTGAGCCAGGAGCTGGACATCCGCCGCCTGTCCGCCACGCTTGCGCGCATGCGCGGGCAGCGGCTGGTGCCGGTCGACCTGGCGGTGCCCAGCCCGTTCGCGCTGCCGCTGATGGTGGAGCGCTTCCGGGAGAAACTGAGCACCGAGAAACTGAACGACCGGCTGGCGCGCATGCTCGAATCGATGGAGCGCGCGTCGGCCGAGGCGGATGCGCGCGCAGACGCGAACGTGGACGCAGACGCGGACACACCCGCGCGCCCGAAACCCCGGAGAACACGATGAATTTCAAGCTGGGCCGGCTGTTGAAGGTCGGCAATGCCGCGCGGGTGGCGACCTACCTGGTCGCGCTGTGGAAGCTGCTGAAGCACCCGCAGACGCCGCGCCCCGCGCGCTGGGTGGCGATGGGCGTGCTCGCCTACGCGCTGAGCCCGATCGACCTGATCCCCGACTTCATCCCGGTGATCGGCCTGCTCGACGAGCTGGTGCTGGTGCCGCTGGGCGTGGCGCTGGTCGTGCGGCTGACGCCGCGCCCGCTGTGGGAAGCCCGCCTGCGCGAAGCCGAAGCCTCGACCGAGCGGCTGCCGCGCCTGTGGTGGGGCGCGGCGCTGATCGTGCTGGTCTGGGTGCTGGTGGCAGCGGGGCTGGGCTGGCTGCTGTGGGGCGCGTTCAGTTCCGGCCGGTGACGGTGAAGCCGTCGAACGACACCGTCACGCGTGCCCGGCTGCCCAAATTGCCGCCGGCGCCGACCTCGACGCAGTCCGACTCCGACGACTCGACCGTGCCCGTACCCGAACGCGTGCTGCTGTTGAGGCAGAAGTAGGTCGCGCCGTTGACCGGATCGGTCTCGACCGACCAGGTGGCGCTCTCGCTGCCGACGACGGCCGCGCCGGAGGCGCAGCTCGCAAGCTCGTTCAGCGTGGCCAGCGCTCCCGACGCGCCGGGGCGCACCGCCGCCGGCGGCAGCGCGAAGCTCTGCACCACCGCGCAGCTCGTGGAGCCGCCGGCGGAGATCTGGGCGCCGATCAGCGCGTACTGCGCGTCGTGGTAGTAGGAGGTGGTGCCGGTGACGGAAGCGCCGCCGGTGCGGATCGTTGCGGTGATCACGGCGCGCGAGGCCGTCTGGCCGGTGACCGGGAAGATCGCGCTGCCGCCGGGCGCGATGCCCAGGGTCATGCTGTACACACGGCCGTCGGATCCGGTGCCGCTCACGTCGTAGCTGCGCGTGCCGGAGAGCAGATTGCGCCAGGCGGTGGCGGCGTCGACGGTGCCGCTGCCGCCCGAATCGCCGCCCCCGCCGCCGCAACCGCCGAGCAGCGCGAGCGGCAACGCGAGAGGCAGCGCAACCGACAGGGCGCGTGCGGCGGACAGGGTCCAAGGGGTGTGTCGCATGGGGTTACTCCTCCGGTGTGGATGGATCGTCGATCCAGAATGGCGGCGTGCTCGTCGGGCTCGCCTCTTGCGAGTGTCCATCACCAGTCTGTGGTGCCCGCCGAATCCCGCTGTTGCCATCCATCAAAGGAAGGACGTATGCATCCGCTTTCCCTGTCGCTCGCCAACCGCATCATCGAAGCCGCGCTGGTGCGCTCGAAGGAGTCCGGCTACAAGCCGATGGCTGTCGTCGTGCTCGACGACGCCGGCCACCTGAAGGCCGCCCAGCGCGAGGACGGCGCCAGCATGTTCCGCGTCGACGTCGCCACCGGCAAGGCCTGGGCCGCGGTCGGCATGGGCGCCGCCAGCCGCGTGCTGCTGCAGCGCGCGAAGGACAACCCGCACTTCTTCAACGCGCTGGCCGCCACGGCGCAGGGCAAGTTCCTGCCGCAGACCGGCGCGGTGCTGATCAAGGACGCCGACGGCACGGTGCTCGGCGCCGTGGGCGCGAGCGGCGGCACCGGCGACGAGGACGAGGCGATCTGCATCGCCGGCGTCGAGGCGGTCGGGCTCGTGAGCGGCTGAGCGCTTGCGCCCGGGGACGGCGGCGCAAGCGACGTCCCACGCACTCGGGCCGTGCCACGCCGGGCTGGCACCCGTACGATGCGCTCCCCGCCGCACCCTGCGCGCGCGGACACCGAGGAGACCGCATGGCCACGACATCCACCGCGAAGAAGGCGTCGGCACACGCCCGAGGGCAATCGCTGCACATCGGGCTGAACGCCGTCAGCCCGTCGCACTACGGCGGCTGGGCCGGCGAACTGGCCGCCTGCGAGTTCGATGCCGACGACATGGCCGGGATCGCCAAGTCGTGCGGCATCAAAGCGTCGGTGCTTCTGACGAAGAAGGCGACGCGCGCGGCCGTGCTGGCGGGCATCCGCAAGGCCACGAAGGCGTTGAAGTCCGGCGACCTCTTCTTCCTGAGCTATTCGGGCCACGGCGGCCAGGTGCCCGACGTGACCGGCGAGGAAGAAGACAAGCAGGACGAGACCTGGTGCCTGTTCGACGGCCAGTTGATCGACGACGAGCTGTACTTCGAGCTGAGCCGCTTCGCCAAGGGCGTGCGGGTGCTGGTGCTGTCCGACAGTTGCCACAGCGGCACCGTGACGCGCGCGCCGATGCCCGCGCCGGCCGGCCCGCTGCCGCCGCCCTCGCAGCGGCCGCGCCTGATGCCGCGCAGCGTGGCGCTGCGCACCTACCGCGACCACCAGGCCTTCTACGACAAGCTGCAGCAGGACGTGGCGGCGGCCGCCGGCAAGGCGCCGACCGATCCGGACGAGGCGCTCTCCAGCGTGCCGGTCAGCGAGCGGCTGACGGCGATCGTCTCGAAGTTCGCCCCGGCGGTGCTGCTGATCTCCGGCTGCCAGGACAACCAGACCTCGATGGACGGCGAGCACAACGGCGCGTTCACCGAGCAGGTGCTGTCGGTGTGGAACCACGGCGCGTTCAAGGGCAGCTACGCGCTGTTCCACAAGCAGGTGCGCTCGCGGCTGCCGGCGACGCAGTCGCCGAACCTCTTCACGCTGGGGCCGGCCGGCCGCTTCGCGCGGCAGCGGCCGTTCAAGGTGTGAGCGTGCGGCGGCCTGCGGCCGGGCTCGCTCAGTGCGGCGCGGCGCCGCCGCTGCCGTCCGGGTCGTCAGGGTCGAGTTCCGGGCGAGTGGCCGGCACACGGTAGCCCTCGCTGGCCCAGGCACCCAGGTCGACCGAGCGGCAGCGCTCGCTGCAGAACGGGCGCCACGGGTTCTCCGGTGCGTAGACGCTGTCGCCGCCGCAGGTGGGGCAGCGCACCAGGCGCGGGGACACAGGGCGGCTGCTCATGCACAAAGAGTGAGTTCGAAGCTGGCGTCCTCCACGGTCGGACGCAGTCTGCCGTCGGGTTCCTGGCGCATCAGCCGCACTGAGGCCATCAGCCGGTGGCCGCTGATCTCCGGCACGACGGCCGCGCCGTCTTCCAGGCGCACGCGCATGAGCTGGTAGCTGCGGCCGGTCGGCAGGCTCTGCTGATATTGGCCGCCGGCGGCGACGACCTTGTGCGGAACGCCGGAATCGCGCAGCAGGCCGAGCAGCACCGAGATCGCCTCGGCCACCGGCATCAGCGTGGCACTCCACTGCATCAGGTCGGTGCGCCGCCGCGCCGGGCTCAGCATCTGCCAGGCCTGGTAGGCGGGCAGGTCGAAGCCGCAGGTGCCGCCGGGAATGCCGATCCGGCTGCGGATGCTCAACAGCCATTCGTGGGTGCTCAGCGCGTGGCCGGCCTTGCCGGGCAGGTCGTTGAGGCGCTGGAACACGCCGTCGATCTGCATCACGACCTCGTCCAGCGCGCTCTCGGAGATGGCCGGGTTGCCGCGGTAGCCGTTGAGCTGCGCCTTGTGGCGGTCGAGCTCCTTCAGCAGGTCGGACTTCAGGTCGGCGCGCGACGCGACGTCGACGATCTCGAAGATGGTTGCCAGCGCGTAGTGGTGGTCGACGGCGGTGTCGCGCGGAATGAGCTGCCCGAGACGGTCGAACAGGTGCTCCAGACGAAGCATCGTGCGGATGCCTTCGTTGAACGGATATTCGTAGAGAACCAAGGTGGGGCTTTCGATGTGGTTCGCCGCGAACGAGCTATTCGTTCGGGCGCCGATTGTTCCACACGCCTGGATGCCGCCCGCGAGGGCCGGCGCATCACCGGCGCACGGTCCAGTCGACCCACAGCCGGGCCACGCGTTCCGTCAGTTCGTCCAGGCTGATGCCGTCGTTGTGGATCACCGCGTCGGCGGCGGCGCGGCGGGCGGCGCGGCTGGCCTGCTGGGCGATCACCGCGCGCACGGTGTCGGCGGCCCAGCCGGAGCGGGCGACGACCCGCTCGACCTGCGTGGCCTCGCTGCAGTCGACCACCAGCACGCGGTCGACGCGCGACACCCAGCGCCCGGATTCGACCAGCAGCGGCACGTCGAACACCTGCACCGCGGCGTTCGAGGCGCGGGCCTGGCGCGCGGTCTCGGCGCCGATCAACGGGTGCAGGATCGCCTCCAGGCGCCGCCGGGCCGAGGGGTCGGCGAAGGCGAGGGCGCGCATGCGGTCTCGGTCCAGGCTCTGGTCGGCAGCGATCGCGTCGGCGCCGAACTCTGCGCGCAGCGCGGGAATCGCGGCGCCGCCGGGCCGCGTGAGCGCACGCGCGATCGCGTCGGTGTCGATGATGGCCGCGCCGCGGTCGGCGAGCAGCTTCGAGACGGTGCTCTTGCCGCTGCCGATGCCGCCGGTCAGTCCGATGCGCAGGGGCGGTGCGGGCGCCGCGGCAGCCACGGAATCTCCCGGCTCAGGCCCAGCCGAGCAGCCCGAGCACCACCGGCGCGCCGAGCAGCATCACCACCAGGCCGGCGCCGGCGAGGAACGGCCCGAACGGCACGTAGCGGCCTTCGCGCAGGCCGCCGCTGACCGTCATCACGATGCCGACGATCGCGCCGATGACCGACGCCGCCAGCACCACCGGCAGCACCATCGACGCACCCAGCCAGGCGCCCAGCGCGGCCAGCAGCTTGAAGTCGCCGTAGCCCATGCCTTCCTTGCCGGTCGTCAGCTTGAACAGCCAATACACCGACCACAGCGACAGGTAGCCGGCGACCGCGCCCCACAGCGCGGTGGGCAGCGGCACCGTCCAGCCCAGCGCGGCGGCCACCAGGCCGGCCCACAGCAGCGGCAGCGTCAGCGAATCGGGCAGCAGCGTGGTGTCCCAGTCGATGCCGGCGAGCGCGACCAGCACCGCGGCGAAGCCGCACCACAGCAGTGCCGCCGGCGTGGGGCCGACGCGCCACGCGACCGCGGCGAACAGCAGGCCGGTCAGCAGCTCGATCAGCGGGTAGCGGCGCGAGATCGGCGTGCGGCAGTTCGAGCAGCGCCCGCGCAGGCGCAGGTAGCTGACGATCGGCACGTTCTCGTGCCAGGCGATCGGATGCTGGCACGACGGGCAGCGCGAGCGCGGCTTCGACAGCGTGATCGGCGCCGGTTCGTCGATCTTCACGCCCAGCACCTCGGCGCTCTCGATCTTCCAGCCGCGTTCGAGCATCAGCGGCACGCGGTGGATCACGACGTTGAGGAAGCTGCCGATGCACAGCCCGAGCAGGCCGAGCACCGGCGGCGACAGCAGGATGGCCGCGAGCTGCGGATCGAGCAGGCCGTTCACCGGCGCACCCCGCGTCCGACACGGGCAGCCGCCGCGCCCCGGCGCGGAGCGTTGTGAGGGCGGGCCATCGTCAGACCACCTGGCCGAGCTTGAAGATCGGCAGGTACATCGAGACGACGATGCCGCCGATCAGCGTGCCCAGGATCACGATGATGAACGGCTCCATCAGGCTGGACAGGCCCTTGACCGCCTCGTCGACCTCGTCTTCGTAGAACTCGGCGGCCTTGCCCAGCATGCCGTCGAGCGAGCCCGATTCTTCGCCGATCGACGCCATCTGCAGCACCATCACCGGGAACACGCCGGTGGACTGCATCGCGGTGGTCAGCGCGGTGCCGGTCGAGACGTCCTTCTGGATCTGCTCGGTGGCCTCGGCGAACACCGCGTTGCCCGAGGCGCCGCCGACCGAATCGAGCGCCTCGACCAGCGGCACGCCGGCGGCGAACATCGTTGCGAGCGTGCGCGTCCAGCGCGCCACGGCCGACTTGTTGACCAGGTCGCCGAACACCGGCACCTTCAGCAGCAGCCGGTCCATCGCCTTCTGCATCGGCACCGAGCGCTTCCAGCTCTCGAGGAAGAAGTAGATGCCGCCGCCGATGCCGCCGAAGATCGCCCACCAGTACTTGACGAACACCTCCGACATCGCGATCACCACCAGCGTGGGTGCGGGCAGGTCGGCGCCGAACGACGAGAACACTTCCTTGAAGGCCGGGATCACGAAGATCAGGATCACCGCCAGCACGACGAACGCCACCACCAGCACCGCGACCGGGTAGATCAGCGCCGACTTGATCTTGTTGCGGATGGCCATCGTCTTTTCCTGGTAGACGGCCAGGCGGTCGAGCAGGGTCTCCAGGATGCCGCCGGCCTCGCCGGCCTCGACCAGGTTGCAGTACAGCGCGTCGAAATACAGCGGGTGCTTGCGGAACGCGGCCGACAGGCTGGTGCCGGTCTCGACGTCGCTGCGGATGTCGTTGAGCAGGCGCGACATGCGCGGGTTGGTGGAGCCGCGGCCGACGATGTCGAACGACTGGATCAGCGGCACGCCGGCGCGCATCATCGTGGAGAGCTGGCGCGTGAAGACGGCGATGTCCTTCTGCTTGATCGACTTGCCGCCGCTGGTGCGCCGCTTCTTCAGCTTGGTCAGCAGGATGCCCTGCCGGCGCAGGCTGGCGCTGACCACGGCCTCGCCGCCGGCGCGCATCTCGCCGCGCACGACCTTGCCGTTCTTGTCCTTGCCTTCCCACTCGAAGACGAGTTCCTTGACCTGTGGTTTCGCGGCTGTGGCAGTCGCCATGGATGTCTTTCGGGGATGCCGTTCCCCGCCCCAACGAAGGTTGTGTTACCGGATCGAACTCATTCGTTCGTCACGGAGATGATTTCCTCGAGCGTCGTCACGCCGGCCCGCACCTTGATCAGGCCGGACTGCCGGAGGTCGCGCACGCCGTCGCGCTGCGCGGCGGCCTCGATGTCGATCGCGGTTCCCTCGGCCAGGATGATGCGCTGGATCTCCTCGGTGATCGGCATCACCTGGTAGATGCCGACGCGGCCCTTGTAGCCGTTGTTGCAGGCCGAGCAGCCGACGGCACGGTAGGGCCGCCAGCTTCCATCGAGGTCGTTCTCGGCGAAGCCGGCGCGCAGCAATGCCTCGCGCGGGTAGTCGGCCTGCGTCTTGCAGACCTCGCACAGCTTGCGCGCCAGGCGCTGGGCGGTGATCAGCAGCACGCTGGACGCGATGTTGAACGGCGCGACGCCCATGTTGAGCAGGCGCGTCAGCGTGGTCGGCGCGTCGTTCGTGTGCAGCGTGGACATCACCATGTGGCCGGTCTGGGCGGCCTTGATGGCGATGTCGGCGGTTTCCAGGTCGCGGATTTCGCCGACCATGATGATGTCCGGATCCTGCCGCAGGAAGGACTTGAGCGCCGCCGCGAAGGTCAGCCCCGCCCGGTCGTTCACGTTGACCTGGTTGATCCCGGGCAGGTTGATTTCCGCCGGATCCTCGACGGTCGAGATGTTGACTCCCGGCTGGTTCAGGATGTTCAGGCAGGTGTAGAGCGAGACTGTCTTGCCGGAACCTGTCGGCCCGGTGACGAGGATCATCCCGTATGGCCGCTGGATGCAGGCGAGCAGCCGGTCTTTCTCGATCTTCTCGTAGCCGAGCGCCTCGATGCCCAGCTTGGCGCTCGACGGATCGAGGATCCGGATCACGATCTTCTCGCCGAACAGCGTGGGCAGCGTGCTGACGCGGAAGTCGATCGCCTTGCTGCCGAACTTCAGCTTCATGCGGCCGTCCTGCGGCACGCGTTTCTCGGCGATGTCCAGCCGCGAGATCACCTTGATGCGCGAGGCGAGCTTGTCCTTGATTGCGATCGGCGGCTGCGTGATCTCGCGCAGTTCGCCGTCGACGCGGAAGCGCACGCGGTAGTGGTACTCGTAGGGCTCGAAGTGCAGGTCGGAGGCGCGTGCGTTGATCGCATCGATCAGCATCTTCTGCAGGAAGCGCACGACCGGTGCATCTTCCACCTCGGACGTGACCTCGGCGCTCTCGGGCGTGGTGACATCGTCGGTGACGTCGAACTCGAAGTCGCCCGAGGACATCGACTCGATCGTCTCGGAGGCGCTCGCGTTCGCCGACTCCAGCAGCTTCGACAGCTTGTCGTGCTCGACGATGACCCATTCCGGCGTCAACTGCGTCGCAAACTTGATGCGCTCGACGGCTTCCTGGTCGGTCGGGTCGGCGCCGCCGATGAACAGGCGGTTGCCGCGCTTGCCCAGCACCAGGATCTGGTACTGCGACGCCAGCTTGTTGTCGATGATGTTGCGCGGCAGCTTCTGCGAGTCGACCGCGTTCAGGTCGAGCAGCGGCAGCGCCAGCGCGGTGGACAGCGTGTGCGCCAGGTCGGTCGGCGACACGGCGCCCGCAGCGATCACCGAGGCAACGAAGCTGGACTTGCGTTCCTTCGCCGACTTGACCAGGCCCTCGGCCGTCTTGGCCGACAGCCTGCCCGAATGCACCAGAACCCTGGCGACGCCCGACAGAGTCGATTGGGGGATGTCGGCCAGCGTGTCCACGGATCAGTGTCCCCGGTGCCACAACGGCGTGGCAACCCGTCCGCGCGACGTGGGCCGGACGGTGGAGCAAGGGAATTGTCGAGGCCGACAGGAGGCGGCTCGACCCAGGGCATCACGGAACACGGGCGGGTACTCCACACAGGCTTCGCGCACCGGGCGCGCGATCCGACGTGCAGTGTAATTCGCGCCCGAACACGTCATGCGCCCGATATCCGGGCAACTGTTTCGCCTATTCGGCGAATCAGCGACGGTGCCCAGCGTGTTCATCCTGGGATCGGATGGGACATCTGCGCGCCGCTTGGAAGGAAAGACGAAGGAAAAGGCGGAAGAAAAAATGGTCGGGGTGAGAGGATTCGAACCTCCGGCCTCTACGTCCCGAACGTAGCGCTCTACCAGGCTAAGCTACACCCCGACTTGCGGCTCGCGACATGCGCCGGATGCAATCCGGGCCGTGGCGGCCAGGTGGTGGAAGCGAGATCCGCTGTGACAGCGCCTCGAAAGGCCGTCAAGACGATCGCTCCACCGACCGAACGCAGAATTCTAGCAGAGCTTCTCGATAGGTCGACGCGGGCAACACACGCAGGCACGCACGGGCCTTGTCCGCCTCGATGCGTGCGGCCTCGCGCGTGGCGCCGATCGCCCCGGTGTCGCGCACGATCTTGACGATCTCGGCCAGCCGCGCCACCTCGCCGTGCTCGATCGCATGGCGGATCAGGTCGCGCTCGGCGGCGCTGCCGCGTTCCATTGCCAGCAGCAGCGGCAATGTCGGCTTGCCTTCACGCAGGTCGTCGCCGACGTTCTTGCCAAGTTCGGCCGCGTTGCCTTCGTAGTCGAGCAGGTCGTCGACGAGTTGGAACGCGGTGCCGAGCGAACGGCCATAGTCGGCGCAGGCCTCCTCGATCTCGCGCGGAACGTCTGCCAGCACCGCGCCGAGGCGTGCGCTGGCCTCGAACAGCTTCGCGGTCTTGAAGCGGATCACGCGCAGGTAATCTTCGACTGCCAGATCCGGGTCATGCATGTTCATCAATTGCAGGACCTCGCCTTCCGCGATCACGTTGGTCGCGTCGGCCAGCACTTCGAGCACACGCATTCGGTTCACCGACACCATCATCTGGAAGGCGCGGGAATAGACGAAATCGCCCACCAGCACGCTGGCGGCGTTGCCGAAAAGTGCGTTGGCCGTCTTGCGGCCACGGCGCAGCGCCGACTCGTCGACGACATCGTCGTGCAGCAGCGTGGCGGTGTGGATGAATTCCACCGTGGCGGCCAGTTCGAAGCGCTCGCGGCCCTGGAAGCCGAGCGCCCCGGCGAACAGCAGCACCAGCGTCGGCCGGATGCGCTTGCCCCCCGCACTGACGATGTAGTTGGAGATCTGGTCGATCAGCACGACGCTGGACGCGAGGCGTCGCCGGATGACGGCATCGACCTCGCGCATGTCCGCCGCGATCAGCGCGTTCGACAACGGTTCAGAGGCGGCGGGGAGTGAGGCGGTTTGCACGCTGGGGTCCGTAGATGCTCACGGATTATAGAAACGGGGCCCGCGACCCGGCCGGCGCCCGGCGCCTGCGGGAGCGTGTCGGGTGCCCATGCTCCCCGTCCGCGCTGTCCGAGCATCGGCGAACGGCATGTGCTGTGGTATATTCGCGGGCTTCGCGTTTTTCAGGCGCGGGGTCAACCAAAGCAAGTCGGCGTGGTGGAGAGCGCGGGGTGAGCACCCGGCGCCGGCCGCCGTGCCGGGTGCCGAGCCCGGGCGCGCAGCCCGCGGACGGCGCACTCAGCGGGGGCGGTCGTGCCGGCCAGGCATCGTGTCCGTCCGCGACATCGAAAGGGCAGATATGTACGCGGTCATAAAAACCGGTGGCAAACAATACAAGGTTGCTGCCGGCGAGAAGATCAAGGTAGAACAGATTGCTGCGGACGTCGGCCAGGAGATCACGATCGACCAGGTGCTCGCGCTAGGCGCGGGTGCCGAACTGCAAATCGGCAATCCCTTGGTGGCGGGTGCCAGTGTCACGGCGGCGGTGGTCGCCCAGGGCCGGCACGACAAGGTGCGCATTTTCAAGATGCGCCGTCGCAAGCACTATCAGAAGCGGCAGGGCCATCGTCAGGCCTTCACCGAACTCGAGATCCGTGCGGTCAACGCCTGAGCGTCGACCCGGCACTGCAAGGAGCTAGACCATGGCACAGAAAAAGGGCGGCGGTTCCACACGGAACGGCCGCGATTCTCAACCGAAGATGCTCGGCGTGAAGGCGTTCGGCGGCCAGATCGTGCCGGCGGGTTCGATCATCGTCCGCCAGCGCGGAACCCGTTTCCACCCGGGCGTCAACGTCGGCATCGGCCGTGACCACACGCTGTTCGCGCTCGTCGACGGCCGCGTGAGCTTCGCGGTCAAGGGCCCGAACAACCGCCAGACCGTCAACATCACGGTCGGCTGAGGCGAGGCGGCCTGTCCGCGATGGCAGGGCCCGGTTCTCGGGCCGGCGCGTCGCGACAGCCGCCGAACCCGTGCGGGCGTGAGGGCATGAGCGAAGCGCCGGCAGCGTGCTTCGCGATGTGCCCTGATCGGGACCTGCGACACCCCAAGCCCCGTACTGCGGGGCTTTTTCGTTGGCATCGGCCGATCCCGCGATCCGTGCTGCCGACCTCCGCTGCCGCAACCCGCGTACCCGTTCCATCATGAAGTTCGTCGACGAAGCCACCATCGAT
>JBGAMJ010000052.1:0-32087 GCA_044223035.1 Piscinibacter sp. | reverse complement strand
GGCCGGCGTGCCCGGCTACCAGGTCGCGACCTGGTACGGCCTGTGGGCGCCGCGCGGCACGCCGCGCGAGATCGTCGAGCGCATGCAGGCCGAGCTGACCCGCGCGTTCGCCACGCCCGAACTTCAATCCACCTGGAACGGCCTGGGCACCGACATGCCCACGCTGATGGGCGATGCCTTCGGGCGCTTCGTCAACGCCGAGATCAAGCGCTGGGCCGAGGTGGTGCGCACCTCGGGCGCGAAGCTGGAATGAACCGATGACACCGACCTTTGCCACGAACCCCGACGACCAGAACCTGTTCTCCGCGCTGCGCGCCGGCTTCCCGGCCGACCTCGACCGCGTCGCGATAGAGACCGGCGACGGCGAGCCGCTCGCCTACACCTGGCGCGACATCGACCGCGCCACCGCGCGCATCGCCAACCTGCTGACCTGGCTCGACCTGCCCGAGGGCTCGCGCATCGCGGTGCAGACCGAGAAGTCGGTCGAGGCGCTGATGCTGTACCTGGCGGTGCTGCGCGCCGGGCTGGTCTACCTGCCGCTGAACACGGCCTACCAGCAGTCCGAGATCGAGTACTTCATCGGCAACGCCGAGCCGGCGGTGGTGGTCTGCTCGAGCAAGAACTTCGCCTGGGTCAGCCGCATCGCGTTCAGCGCCGGCACGCAGCACGTCTTCACGCTCGACGAGGACCGGCGCGGCAGCCTGCTCGAACGCGCCGCGGGGCATGCCGACGAGCACGCGCCGGTGCCTCGGCGGGCCTCCGACCTGGCGGCGATCCTCTACACCAGCGGCACCACCGGGCGCAGCAAGGGCGCGATGCTGAGCCACGGCAACCTGCTGTCGAACGCACGCACGCTGGATGCGTACTGGGGCTGGCGTCGCGCCGCGGCCGACGGCAGCGGCGGCGACGTGCTGATCCACGCGCTGCCGATCTTCCACGTGCACGGCCTGTTCGTCGCCTCGCACGGCGCGCTGCTGAGCGGCAGCCGGATGATCTGGTTCGGCCGCTTCGACCCGAAGGCCGTGGCCGCGCGCCTGCCCGAGGCCACGGTGTTCATGGGCGTGCCGACGCTGTACGTGCGGCTGCTGCAGGAGCCGGGCCTGACGCGCGAGGCGGCGCGCTCGATGCGGCTGTTCATCAGCGGCTCGGCACCGCTGCTGATCGACACCTTCCAGGCGTTCCGCGAGCGGACCGGCCACGTCATCCTCGAGCGCTACGGCATGAGCGAGACCGCGATGCTGACCAGCAACCCGTACCGCCCCGAAGACGGCGAGCGGCGCGGCGGCACGGTCGGCTTCCCGCTGCCGGGCGTCGGGCTGCGCATCGTCGACGACGCCGGCGCCGCCTGCCCCACCGGCGAGATCGGCCAGATCCAGGTGCGCGGGCCGAACGTGTTCTCCGGCTACTGGCGCATGCCCGAGAAGACGCGCGAGGAGTTCACCGCAGACGGCTGGTTCCGCACCGGCGACGTCGGCCAGGTCGATGCCGACGGCTACGTGACCATCGTCGGCCGCAGCAAGGACCTGATCATCAGCGGCGGCTACAACGTCTACCCGGCCGAGGTCGAGGGTTACCTGAACGAACTGCCCGGCGTCGCCGAGAGCGCGGTGATCGGCGTGCCGCATCCCGACTTCGGCGAGGCGGTGGTGGCGGTGGTGATCCCGCGCGCCGGCGCGGCGCTCGACGAGGCGCCGCTGATCGCCGCGCTGAAATCGCGCATCGCCCACTTCAAGGTGCCCAAGCGCGTGTTCGTCGGGCCCGAGCTGCCGCGCAACGCGATGGGCAAGGTGCAGAAGAACCTGCTGCGCGACGCGCACCGCGCGCTGTTCGGGGCGTGAGAACCGGCGAGCCGATGTCGGAACTCGCCTGCGCCCGCTGCGGTCGTGCGATGCACTGCGGCCGTGACGACGCGGCGCCGTGCTGGTGCGCTGCGCTGTCGGTCGACCCGCAGCGCCTGGCGGCGCTGGCGCGGGAGTTGCGCGGCTGCGTCTGCCCCGATTGCCTGGCCGCGGTGGCGGCCGGCGCGGAACCGGCCGCGAACAGCGAGCCGGCGCTGCACACCCTGTATGCCCAGGAGGGCGGCGTCACTCAGGTGTTCACGCAGAAGGTGGCCGACTACGCCGCCTCGCGGCCAGACTACCCCGAGGCGCTGTTCGCCCGCTGGCGCGACGACGGCGTGCTGCCGCCCGGCACGCGCGTGGCCGACGTCGGCGCCGGCACCGGCCTGCTGACCGACGGGCTGCTGCGCCACGGCGCCCGCGTGACGGCGATCGAACCCGACCCGGCGATGCGCGCCGCCGCCGACGCCCGGCTCGGCCGTCGCGCCGGCTACCGCAGCCTGCCGGGTCGCGCCGAGGCGATGCCGCTGGACGACGGATCGGTGGACCTCGTCACCGCCGCGCAGGCCTTCCACTGGTTCGACATCGACGCCGCCCGCCGCGAATGCCTGCGCGTTCTGGCGCCCGCCGGCCAGGTCGCGCTGGTCTGGAACGACCGCGTGCTCGACGACCCGTTGCACGCCGCGCTCGACGATCTGTTCGCCGAGTTCGGCGGCGCCCGCCGCGGCGCGCTGCTGGCGCACGAAGACCGCAGCCAGGTGCCGCG
Organism: Piscinibacter sp.; assembly: GCA_044223035.1. Lineage (GTDB taxonomy): Bacteria > Pseudomonadota > Gammaproteobacteria > Burkholderiales > Burkholderiaceae_C > JBGAMJ01. The sequence continues at coordinate 29,483 of JBGAMJ010000052.1, read as the reverse complement.
CTTCTTCGGCGCCGGGGCCGGCGACGACGGCTGGCGCGAGTACCGCCTGCCGCACCGCCACACGCTGGACGCGGCCGGGCTCGCCAGCCTGGTGTTCTCGCGCTCGTACATGCCGCTGCGCGACAGTGCCGACGGCCGGCGCGTGCTGTCACGCATGGGCGGCATGGTCGAGGCCCACGCGCCCGACGGCCGGGTGGTCGTCGCGTACACCACCGTCGCCTGCGTCGGCCGGCCCCGGCCGACGGGGCCCTGATCCGCGGCGCCGCCACCCGGCGGCGCGGCAACGTTGGCACGAAAGGAGCTTACATGTCGACACGATTCGCTTCGATGGTGCGCGCCGGCCTGTGGGCCGGCGCGATCGCGGCGGCGGCGCTCGGGCTGGTGTCGACCGCGCCCTGGCGTCCGGCCGCAGCGCAGTCGGTGCTCGCGGTGCCGCCATGCCAGTGCTCCGCGGCCACGGCGGTTGCCGGCATCGCGACGCAGATCGTGCATTGCCAGTGCGGTGCCATGTCTTGTGCGCTCACCGAGCACACCCAGGGCAACCAGCGCCACCTGCTGCAATGCACCCGCTAGTTTGGATGAAGCCCCCTTCGAAATACGCAGTCCCGCCGCGGTCGGCCCGACCGCCCCAACACCCGCTCCACCCCATGCTGCTCGACCCGCTGTCCCCCGGCCCGACGCCCCTGCAGACCTTCGCCTCGTACGCGATACGCGACGAGCAGAAGTTCAATATCTTCCGTGGCTTGCCGCCCGTGAAGCCGATACCGCTCAGCTTCAATGGCCTGGACACCCGCAACCGCCTGCTCGGACGCGACGACAACCGGATGCGGCGCGAGCTGAACCCGGCGATCGAGGCCTGCCACCACTACCTGTGCATGGTCGGCGAAGACATGTCGATCGACGAGGACTGGATCTCGATGGAGATCCGCCTCGCCGACGAGGCCGGCCTGGCGCTGCTGGCGATGACCTACTGGGACGCCCCCAAAGTGCGCGCGCCGGCGTTCCTGGTGCGCCACGGCGTGCGGCCGCACCGCTGGGACCTGTCCTGGCTGGTGCAGCAGGTGAGCCTGCGCAACGCCAGCACGTTCTGATCCTCAGTCCGCCACCTCGAGCTGCACGATCCCGTACGGGCACAAACCCGTCAGCGCCCGGAAACCGGAGCCGAACACCGCCAGCGGCCAAGACATCCCGGCCATGATGTCGTGCTCCGAGCGCAGCCGCAGCCGCGGGTGCGCCCGGGTCAGGTCGGCGCTGCGCTGGGGGCCCCAGCAGAATTCGGCGCCCGTGTGACGCACCGACGGATGCATGTCGGCATGGCCGACCACCAGCCAGCACAGCGCATCGAACACGAGCTGCGAGCCGGTCGGCGCGTGCGCACCAAAGTTGTGCAACAGCGCGTGCACCTGCGCCGGCTGCAGGTACATCAGCACGCCTTCGAGCAGCAGCAGCAGCGGCTCGCCGTGCGGCGTGGCCGGCAGTTCGAGCTGCGACCACCAGCCAGGATCCCGCAGATCCACCGACGCGAACCGGTGGCGCGACCGCGCCGATGCGGACTCCGCGCCAAGGTCGAGCACGCGATCGCGCAGCGCCATCACCGACGGAAGGTCGGCATCGAGCCACTGGTTGCGCCCGGCGTCCAGCCACTGGAAATAGTGCGACAGGCCGCAACCGAGGTTGACGCCCAGCGCCGTCGGGTGGGCCGCGAAGAAGGCCGCGGCCAGTTCACGCACCTTGAGCGTGCGCGCCAGCACGCCGTAGAGACTGTAGGGGTCGGCGACGTAGGCCGTCACGTCGACCTGCAAGCGGCGCAGCGCCGTGGGCGCGCAGGCGTCGTGGTTCGCGACCGCCGGGAACATCGCATCGCCCAGGGCGCGGGCGGTGAGCGGGATCAGCAGCGTCGACGACACCTCCGACAGCGCCAGGTCCGCCGCGGCAATCACCGGAGCATGCCGCGTTGCGACCCGATGCCCACCCGCCGGCACCACGTGGCGGGGGGTCATGACTGCGCCTCCCGGTCCAGCCACTGCGCATGGGCGATGCGGTACAGGCACTGCTCGCGCAGGCCGGTCTCGGCCGGCACATTCGGGTGCTCGAAGCGCTCGCCCGTGTCGACCAGGCCGATGCGCTGCATCACAGCGCGCGACGCGGCGTTGCCGACCGCCGTGAACGACACCACCTCCGGCAGGCGCAGGCGCTCGAAGGCGATCCGCAGCGCGGCCGACGCGCCCTCGGTGGCGAAGCCCTGCTTCCAGTGCGCCGCGGCGAGCCGCCAGCCGATCTCGACGCCCGGCGGCAGCGGCAGCGCCGCCGGCACCGGGGTCAGCCCGATGAAGCCGATGAAGGCGCCGGTGTCGCGGCGTTCCGCCGCCCACAGGCCCCAGCCACGCTCGGCGAAGGCGACGCGGATGCGGTCGACCATCGCGTCGGTCTGTGCCCGCGTCAGCAGTGACGGGAAGTGGCGCATCACCCGCGGATCGGCGTTCATCGCCGCCCAGGGTTCGCGGTCGGCATCGAGCCAGCCACGCAGTCGCAGGCGCGGCGTGTCGATCTCGATCGGTGCGGTCATCGGCTTCCTTCGGCCGGACGACCCGGCGGCAGGTGGAAACGGGCACGGCACGGAATCGCCGAGGCCGGCATCGCCGCGACGAACACCTCGGCGCAAGCCGCGATACTCGCCCACTTCGACTGCCACCCCCAACGGAGCGTTCCGTGTTGACCATCAGCAAGATCATTGCCCAGGGCCGCGGCCTCGCGCCGGTGCTGCTGCGCCGCGCCGCCAGCGTCGAGCTCGACTGGGACGTGCGGCAGAAGAGCCGCTTCGACGCCACCGATTCGGCCGGCCGCGCACTCGGCATCTTCCTCCCGCGCGGCACGCTGGTGCGCGGCGGCGACGTGCTCGTCGCCGAGGACGGCTCGCTGGTACGCGTGATCGCCGCCCCGCAGCCGGTGCTGGTGGTGCGCCACTGCAGCGAACACGGCACGCCGTTCGACCTGCTGCGCGCCGCCTACCATCTGGGCAACCGCCACGTGCCGCTGGAACTGCGCCCGGACCACCTGAAGCTGGAACCCGACCACGTGCTGGCCGGCATGCTGCGCCAGATGCACCTGATCGTGACCGAGGCGTCCGAGGCCTTCGAACCCGAGGGCGGGGCCTACGGCGCCGCTGCGGGCGGGCACGGGCATGGCCATGATCACGGCCATGAGCACGGGCATGGCCATGAGCACGGCCATGGGCACGATCATGGGCACGGCCATGGGCACCTGCACGGGCATGGCGATGACCACGATCACGGCCACGATCACGGGCACGGGCACGGGCAGGGTCACGCGCCTTGAAGCCGCCCCGACCGCGTCGCCTTCCCCGCGGCGGGCGCAGCGCGGCCACGGCCGAGCCGCTGCGCGCCGCGTCGCTGCTGCAACTGATGTGGCTCGCGTCGCCGGCCCTGCCGGTCGGCGGATTCAGCTATTCCGAAGGCCTGGAGTCGGCGGTCGAGTCGGGGCGGGTGGGCGGCGAGGCGGCGGCTGCCGCGTGGCTGCTCGACCAGCTCCAGCTCACACTCGCCCGCAGCGAGCTGGCGGTGGTCGCACGCGCACATGCCGCCTGGCGGCGCGCCGACCACGGCGAGATCGAGGCGCTCAACGCCTGGGTCGGCCAGACCCGCGAGACGCGCGAGCTGCGCCAGCAGACCGAGCAGATGGGCCGATCGCTGGTCGAGTGGCTGCGCGTGCGCTCCGGCGACGACCCGCGCGTCGCCTGGGCAGGCGCGCTGACACCCGCGCCCACGTGGCCGGTGGTCTACGCGCTGGCGGCCGAGCGCACCGGTGCCGAGCGGCGCGAGGCGATGCTCGCCTGCGCCTTCGGCTGGGCCGAGAACATGGTGCAGGCAGCGCTGAAGGCGGTGCCGCTGGGCCAGGTGGCCGGGCAGCGCGTGCTGGCCGCGCTGGTCGACGCGATCCCGGCCGCGGCCGACCAGGCGGCGGCGCTGGCCGACGGCGAACGGCAGGCCTTCGCGCCGATGCTCGCGATCCTGTCCGCGCAGCACGAGACTCAGTACTCGCGGCTGTTCCGTTCGTGACATCGATGCGGAAGGCGTAGCCGATGGCACGCAACGTCGAGATCAAGGCCCGCGTCGACGACCTCGACGCGCTGCGGGCACGCATCCTCGCGCTCGGCCTCGCCACCGGAGTCGCCGAGCACATCGACCAGGACGACAGCTTCTTCGCCTGCGCACACGGCCGCCTGAAGCTGCGCGAATTCGCCGGCGGCCACGGCGAACTGATCGCGTACGACCGGCCCGACTCGACCGGCCCGAAGACCTCCGACTACCGCCTCGCGCCGGTCGCCGACGCCGGCGCGCTGCGCGACGCATTGACGCGCGCGCTCGGCTGCATCGGCCGGGTACGCAAGCAGCGCACGCTGCTGCTCGCCGGCCGCACGCGCATCCACCTCGACCGGGTCGACGGGCTCGGCGACCACCTCGAGCTGGAGGTGGTGCTGCGCGATGGTGAATCGCCGGCCGATGGCGAGGCGCAAGCGCGCGAACTGCTGCGGCAACTCGGCATCGGCGACGAGCAGCTGATCGCCGGCGCCTACCTGGATCTGCTGTCGAGGCGTTCGTCCACCCCCCTGAATGACTAGGGTTCACCCGCACGAAACTTGCAACAATCGTCGGCTTCGCACCGCCTCGGTGCGCACCCACGAGATCAGCAGGAGAGTGCCCATGAAGCTCTGGTCCGTGCTGTTGGCCGCCACCGTCGGCGGCACCTGCACGATCGACGTCGCCTCGGCGCGCGAGGTCCTGGCCGCCACCGCGGCGCCATCGGCCGAGACCTTCGAGTCCGCGGCCACCCATTCCTCGGCGATGCCGTGGCGCGCGTGGCCACGCAGCACGTCGGTGATCGGCGGCGCCGCGCCCGTCGTCCTCCCGCCGGTGATGCCGGCGCGGATCACTGTTGCGCCGGTGCCCCGGCGTGAGTCCAGCGCCAGGCCGGCGCCGGCCGCACCCCACGACGAACGGGCGGCAGCGCGCGACGATGTCGAGACGCCGCGAACGCAGGCGATGTTGCTGGCGCTCGCCGCGCTCGGCCTGATGCTCGCCATGCGGCACGGAGGATCGCGCACGACGGGTTGACGCCAAAGCGCTCCCGACCGGCCGCCGGCGCGAACAAATTGGCGGCCAGGCCGCCCGCGGCACGCCGATGGTGCACTGCAGCGGCCGCCGAGGCCCTTCCGGAGCACCGTGTCGGCGACAATCCCGCCGCCAGCAACGCAGCCCCGGGAATCCGGGGAAACCCGAAGCATTCGACCCTGCCGGGCCTGTTCCTTGCAGTGTCTGGGTGAATCGTCAGTGAGGCCGCTGCCGCCGCGCCGTCCCACCGGGACTGGATCGCACCGCGGCAGCCTCGCGGCAGGATGGGCCGGATCGCCAAGCACGCGATACCGACCGTCCGGCCGCTGCCAACCAGAAAGGATGTCATGAAAGTTACGGTGGTGGGGACCGGCTATGTCGGTCTCGTGTCGGGCGCCTGCCTGGCGGAAATGGGCAACGACGTTCTGTGCCTGGACGTCGACCCGGCGAAGATCCGCATCCTCGAGGAAGGTGGCCTGCCGATCCACGAACCGGGGCTGGACCTGGTCGTCGAGCGCAACGTCAAGGCCGGCCGCCTGCACTTCACGACCGACGTCGCCCGCGCGGTGGCGCACGGCACGATCCAGTTCATCGCCGTCGGCACGCCGCCCGACGAGGACGGCTCGGCCGACCTGCAGTACGTGCTGGCCGCCGCCCGCAACATCGGCCGCCTGATGACCGACTACAAGGTCATCGTCGACAAGAGCACCGTGCCGGTCGGCACCGCCGACAAGGTGCGTGCGGCGATCGCCGACGAGATCGCCAAGCGCGGCCTCGAGATGGAGTACTCGGTGGTGTCGAACCCCGAGTTCCTGAAGGAAGGCGCGGCGGTCGAGGATTTCATGAAGCCCGATCGCATCGTCGTCGGTGCCGACGACGACCGCGCCGTCTACCTGATGCGCGCGCTCTACGCGCCGTTCCAGCGCAACCGCGAGCGCCTGGTGGTGATGGACGTGCGCAGCGCCGAACTGACCAAGTACGCCGCCAACGCGATGCTCGCCACCCGCATCAGCTTCATGAACGAGCTGTCGCTGCTGGCCGAGAAGCTGGGCGCCGACATCGAACTGGTGCGGCAGGGCATCGGCAGCGACCCGCGCATCGGCTTCCACTTCCTGTACGCCGGCTGCGGCTACGGTGGTTCCTGCTTCCCGAAGGACGTGAAGGCGCTGATCCGCACCGCGGCCGACACCGAGCAGCCGCTGCGCGTGCTGAGCGCGGTGGAGGAAGCCAACGACGCGCAGAAGTACGTCGTCGTCGAGCGCGTCGTCAGCCGCTTCGGCGAGGACCTGAAAGGCCGCCGCTTCGCGCTGTGGGGCCTGGCGTTCAAGCCCAACACCGACGACATGCGCGAGGCCACCAGCCGCGTCGTGATCGGCGAACTGCTGGCCCGCGGCGCCGAGATCACCGCCTACGACCCGGTGGCGATGGACGAGGCGCGCCGCATCTTCGCGAGCACGCCGGGCATCGCCTATGCCGGCACGCCGATGGAAGCGCTCGAAGGCGCCGACGCGCTGCTGATCGTCACCGAGTGGAAGGAATTCCGCAGCCCGGATTTCGACCGCATCAAGCAGATGCTCAAGCGCCCGCTGGTGATCGACGGCCGCAACCTGTACGAGCCGAAGCTGGTGCGCGGCTTCGGCCTCGAGTACGTGCCGATCGGCCGGCGCTGACACCCCCGCGTCGCCCGCGCACCGCACGATGGACGCCACGCGGACGCTCGACCGGCCGACCGTCGGCGACGTCGCGCCCGCGTCCGCCGCGCCGGCGGGCGACGTGCTGTGGATCCGCGGGCGCCGGCTCGACCTGGCGACACTGGTGAATCCGGCGCTGCGCGACCCGGCCCACGTGGCCGCGCTGCGCGAGCGGCTGCACGCGGCGCAACCATTTCCGCACCTGGTCGTCGACGGCTGGTTCGACCCGACGCTGCTGGAGCTGGTGCGCGAGGAGTTCGACACCCACGCCCGGCGCGGCTGGCGCACCGTGCGCAGCCCGAACGAGCAGACGCAGCGGCTGTCCGACGCGGCGATGCTCGGCCCGGCGTCTCAGCTCTACTTCGGCATCGTCAACGGCGGCTGGTTCCTCGACCTGCTTACCGCGCTGACCGACATCGAGGACCTGATCGCCGACCCGCGCCTGTACGGCGGCGGGCTGCACGAGAGCCGCAACGGCGACAAGTTCGGCGTGCACCGCGACTTCGACCGCCATGTGCGCCACGGTTTCGACAACCGGATGGTGTTCATCACCTACCTGAACCGCGACTGGAACCCGCAATGGGGCGCGGCGCTGGAGTTGTGGGGCGGCGAGCCGCGCGTGAAGCAGGCCGAGGTGGTGCCGGAGATGGGCCGCTCGATCCTGTTGCCGCACGGGCCGGACAGCTACCACGGCCACCCGCACCCGATGAACGCCCCCGACGGCCGCACGCGCCGCTCGGTGGCGAGCTACTACTACACCAATGCGCAGGCGGTCCGGCAGCGCGCCGGGCGCGTGTCGTCGGTGTTCCTGGCCGCGCACCGGTCGCGCTCGCTGCGCCAGTTCGTCTGGCGCTGGACGCCGCCGGCCTTGTTCGAACTGCTGAAGAAGATCGTCGCGCGCTGAGCGGGTGAGCGGCGGTGACCGTCCTGGTATGCCGGCTCACGGCCGGGGCGACGCGCCCGCATCGGATCGGCCCGCTATCGGCGAAAGTGTTCCGCACCGGCCACATCGTGCGGACGAGGATCACCCGGTTCGCACGTCGATCGCCTGCCGCCAGACGGGCAAACGTATGCTGGAGCCGGTCTCACCGGCCCGGCGGGCCCATGGTCGGGCGTGCATAGCGCGAAGCGCGCACCAGCCGTTCCACCGTTCAACCCGGTGCCGACCGCACGAACAGGGGTGTCGCGGGGGGCGCGTTGGCGATGTGCGGCACGCGAACTGCTACCTGCATCCTCACGCCGCGCTGGTGCGGCTGCCTTGGCCTTGCCGGAGTCCCTCATGAACACCCGCCGTCCACCGATCCTGTCGGCGCCGCGCCGCCGGAGCGCTGGCCTGCTGGCGCGCCTTGCTGCAACCCCGATCGCGCCCGTGGCCGCGCGGGCGGCCGCGACGTTGCCGACGCCGTGGCCGGCACGGCGGTCCGTCCTTGCCATGCTGATCCCCGCGCTGATCCTGGCCGCCAACATGGCCGTCGTCACTGACGCCCAGGCCCAGACGGCGGCCCTTGCCCCGGCTGACGGCGTGCCCGGCGACGACGACCGCCTGCCGCGGCAACTGCCGGAGAACAGCGCCGCATCGCACCCGCCGACCGCCGCGCCGGTGCGCTACACGATTTCTCGCGACGAACGGGTGCGCAACGGCCGGTTCGGCGACGGACTCGCGTTCTGGGAGGCGCCGCCGGGCGTGACGACGCCGCTCGCGTCCGATGCGCGGTCCCGCGGCACGGCAGTCGCGATCAAGGGCACGCTGGTGCAAAAGCTCGCGCCCGGCACGCTGGAGGCCGGCAAGGCCTACACGCTGACGGTCGTGGCCTCGAAGGCGAACGCCGAATCCGCATTCGTCGCCGTGCGCCTGCGCGAGCCGAAGACCGGCACCACCTACCGCACCTACCGCGGCGAGGTCACGGCCGCCGCGCGCGGCGAGATCCGCGTCGATTTCACCGCGCCGCTGTACACCGACCAGGCCGAGGTCGCGCTGGTGTCCGCCGGCGGCAGCCTGGAGGTCGACAGCGTGTCGCTGCGCATGCGCGAGCCGATCGCCGTCACCGAGCCGGTCGAGCGCTGGGAGCATTCGTACACGCCGCCCGGCGTGTCGATGGTGTTCAACGACGAGTTCAGCGGCCCGGCGGTGAACCGCCGCAAGTGGTACACGCGCTACATCTCCGGCTCGGAGACGCTGGACCGCCTGAACGACGAGAACCAGCGCTACACCGACAACGACAACCACCAGTTCGCCGACGGCGCCGTGAAACTGGTGGCGCGCAAGAAGCCGCTGGCGGCGGTCAACGGCATCAACTACGAATCGGGCATGCTGCGCTCGGACTGGGTGTTCCGCTACGGCTTCATCGAGAGCCGGATCAAGATGCCGCCGGGGCGCGGCACCTGGGCGGCGTTCTGGCTGAATTCCGACGTGGGCGAGACCGGCCGCATCAACTGGCCGCCCGAGATCGACATCTTCGAGTACGTCGACAACGGCAAGGACGACCTGCCGAACAAGATCCACATCGCCGGCAACACGCCCAAGGGCACGCAGCCGGTCTACCTGTACATGCACCCGGGCTTCAAGCGCGGCGTCGCCAACTGGGTCGCGCCCTACGATTTCAGCGCCGACTGGCACACCTTCGGCCTCGACTGGCAGCCCGACCGCTTCAGTGTCTACGTCGACGGCGTCAAGGTGATGTCGCGCCTGCACACCTGGACCTACGCTGACGGCGTGGTCGGCGCGCCGGCGCACATCCTGCTGAACCTGGCGATCGGCGGCGCCTGGGCCGGTCGCTACGGGATCGACGACGCGCTGTTCCCGCGGGCGATGGAGGTCGACTGGGTGCGGGCCTACCGCAAGACCGCCGACCTCGCCGCGCCCGGCGCGCCGCGATGACGGCGGCCGCCGCGCCGCGCCCCTTCCCCGTGGACCGAACGACTGCCGCGCGCTCGGCGCTATGGAGCCTGCTCGAGAACGGCGGGCTGGCGCTGATCTCGTTCGCCTCGCTGATCGTCTACTCGCGTTTCCTGTCGGTGTCCGATTTCGGCCTGTTCTCGATCGTGCTGGCAACGGTCGAGTTGCTGACGGTGCCGGTCTCGATGCTGTTCCACGACGCGCTGGTGCAGCGCCCGGAGGTCGGCGAGCGCCACTACGACACCGCGTTCAGCGTGTCGATGGTGCTCGGCCTGGTCATGTTCGGGCTGTGCGCCGCGGCGGCGCCGGCCTTCGCGCGGCACACCGGCCACGCCGACGCCGCACCGGTGCTGCTGTGGACCGCGCTCAGCCTGCCGCTGACGGCCGCCGGCGCCAGCATCGTCGCTCGCCAGCGCCGCCAGCGCGAGTTCCGCGCGCTGGCGATCCGCTCGCTTGCCGGCCGCGGCGCCGGCGCGGTGATCGGCATCGCGCTGGTCGTGGCGGGCGCCGGGTTCTGGGGGCTGGTCGCGCAGCACGTGCTGGTGGCCGGCTGCGGCACGGCGGTGCTGTGGTGGCGCAGCCCGCAGCGGCCGCGGCTGCGCATCGGCACGGCGGAGCTGCGGCAGCTGCTGCGCTTCGGCAGCATCGCCGTCGGCGTGCTGTTCCTGAACCTGTCGATCAAGCGCTCGTTCGTGATCCTCTCGGGCATCGCGCTCGGCACGCACGCGGCCGGCCTGCTGAACCTCGCGTTCCGCACCGTCGACACCTTCTGGTCGCTCGCCTCGACGGCGATCGCACAGATCGCGCTGCCGATCCTGTCCACGCTGCGTGACGACAAGGAGCGCTTCGCCCGGGCGTACCGCAGCGCGTCGTCGTTCGCCTGCGTCACGCTGTATTTCGGGTTCTTCCTGATCGGCGCGCTGTCGCCGGAACTGGTCGAGCTGCTGTTCGGGCCGGCCTGGCTGGCGGTCGCGCCCTACGTCACCGTGCTGTCGCTGCAGGTGCTGGTGCAGGCGCGGCGGCTGCTGCTGTCGCCTGTGCTGACCGCGCTCGGCCGCCCGCGCGACCTGCTCGCCAGCCAGGCCGGCGAGCTGGTGTTCGTGCTGGCGGCGATCGCCTTGTCGGGCGTGCCGTCGCTGGCCTGGGCGGTGGGCATCTGGGTCGTGCGCGAGGTTCTCGGCGGCAGCATCCAGGGGCTGATGTTCCGGCGCGCCACCGGCATCGGCTTCACCGAACAGGCGCGCGCCTCGCTGGTGCCGCTGCTGTGTGCGCTGGCGATGGCCGGCGCGGTGATGGCGTGCCGCTCGCTGCTGCCTGACACGCCGCTCGCCGGCCTGCCGCCGGCCGCACGCCTGGGCGCGCTGGGCGTGATCGGCAGCGTCGTCTTCGCCGGTTTCGCGATGCTGCTGCAGCGGAAACTGGTGTTCGATCTGGTCGATTTCGGCCGCGCCGCGTTGCGGCGCCGGGCGGGAGCCGCGGCATGACCGGCACGCCGCTGATCTCGGTGATCATCGCCAACCACAACTACGACGCGTACCTCGGCGCGGCGATCGACAGCGCGCTCGCGCTGGACTGGCCGGCCGTCGAGGTGATCGTGATCGACGACGGCTCGACCGACCGCTCGCGCGAGGTGATCGCCGGCTACGGCACCCGCATCACCGCGATCCTGCAGGAGAACTCCGGCCAGCTCGTCGCCTGCAACAAGGGCTTCGCAATCTCGCGCGGCGAGATCGTGATCTTCCTCGACTCGGACGACCTGCTGCACCCGGCGCTGGCGCGCGAACTCGTCGCGGTGTGGACGCCGCAGACCAGCAAGGTGCAGGTGCAGATGCGCACCATCGACGCGGCCGGCAACCCCACCGGCGCGTACTTCCCGCAGTACCAGATCGTGCCGACGGCCGACGACATCCGCGCCTGGTACGCCGCCACCGCCGGCTACCCGACGCCGCCGGGCTCCGGCAATGCGTACGCGCGGCGCTTCCTGGAGCGCATCTTCCCGCTGACCGACACCGCCGGCAGCGCCAACGACACCTACTGCCTCGCCGCGGCCCCGCTGCTCGGCGACGTGCTGACGATCGCCCAGCCGCTGGTGTCGTACCGCGTGCACGGCCGCAACCAGGGCGCGCTGAGCCGGCTCGACGTGCACCAGTTCGAACGCCAGACGAAGCGCGCCCGCCAGCGCGAGGCCTACGCGCAGCGGCTGGCGGCGAGCGTCGGGTTCCCGCTCGCGACGGATGCGATCGACCGCAGCCTGCACTACCTGTGTTACCGCGTCGGCTCGCTGAAACTCGCGCCCGACCGCCACCCGGTGCCCGGCGACAGCGTCCGCCGCGTGCTGGCCGACGTGTTCGCCGCGCTGAGCGTGCCGCAGGGCGTGACGCTGGAGGGCCGCCTGACGATCCTCGCCTGGGCCTGGATGGTGTGCCTCGCCCCACGCGCGCTCGCCGCCCGCCTGGTGCTGTGGCGCTTCGCGCCGACCGCGCGCCCGCCGGTGCTGCACGGGCTGCTGGTCAAGCTCCGCGTGCTGCGGGCGTAGTGCGGGTTTCGACGCGCCGTGGCAGGCATCTTGCGAACACATCCGCGATGACCCGATCGCCTGCGCCCATCCGGTACCGATGAACCTGCCGTCCTGGCCCCGCCTGAAGCATTTCCTGACGATGTCGCTGCGCGGCCTGTGGGCCGATCTGCGCAACCGCTTCGTGCGCACGCCCGTAGTGGGCACGACGCCGGTCGTCGTCAGCCTGACCACGCACGGCATCCGTCTGCGGCGGGTGCATCGCACCATCGAGTCGATCGGCCGCGGCCGGGTGCGCCCGCGGCGGCTGATCCTGTGGCTCGGCCACGCCGAGCAGGGGCGCCCGCTGCCGCGCGAGCTCCAGCGCCTGCAACGCCGGGGCCTGGAATTGCGCTACGCCACCGACCGAGGCCCGCATACCAAGTACTTCCCGTACGTCTGCACCGAGCCGGTGCACCGGCTCGCGATGGCCACCGCCGACGACGACATCTGGTACGCCGACGACTGGCTCGAACGCCTGTGGCGCGGCCACCAGGCGCATCCTTCGCTGGTGAACTGCCACCGTGCGCGCAGGGTGCGCCTGGACGGTCAGGGCCTGCAGGCCTACGAAACATGGAGCTTCGTCGACGACGACCGGCCGGCGCCGACGGTGTTCGCGACGGGCGTCGGCGGCGTGATCTACCCGCCCGCGCTGCTCGACCGGCTGCGCGAAGCCGGCACCGCCTTCGAGGACTGCTGCCCGAAGGCGGACGACCTCTGGCTGCACGTCACCGCGCTGCGACACGGCGTGCTGGCGCGCCAGCTCGAACCGTGCGTTCGCGAATACAAGACAATGCCGTTCACGCAGTCGATCGGCCTGCAGAACCACAACGTGGCGCAGGCCCGCAACGACGCCCAGGCCGCGGCCACCTACACCGCGCGCGACCTGGCGCGGCTGCGCGGCTGACCCCCCTGCATCACGGGGCGCACCGGGCCGTTGGCGCACAACTTGCAATCGCCGCGACGAACACTCAGGGATTTCCCGAGTGACGGCGAGAATCCCCGAATCCTTCCTTCGCCTTGCCGCGCTGCCGACACCGACCCGATGCCCGTCACCCTGGTTACTCCCCCCATCGATCGCCTGCCGCCGCCCGACCCGAGCGGGCGGCACGCCGGCGTGCAGGGCCTGCGCGGGCTGTGCGTGCTGGCGGTGTTCGCCTACCACGTCATCAATTCCGGGCTGCTGCCAATGCCCGACAGCACGCTCGGCGGCCTGGCGCGCTGGTTCGCCGACAGCCTGCGCTACGGCGTCGAGGTCTTCTTCATGATCAGCGGCTACGTGATCGTGATCAGCCTGCGCCGGCACGCGTCGATCGCCGCGTTCGCACGCGACCGGCTGCTGCGCATCTTCCCGCTGTGGCTGCCGCTGGCGCTGGCGATGTGGATCGCGCAACAGGCGCTCGCCTGGCGCAACGGCACGGCGGCCGGCTGGGGCGACTCGGCCGTCGGGCTGGTCGCCAACCTGCTGCTGTTGCCGCCGCTGGTGCCGCTGCACGGCGTGCACCCGGCATCGTGGTCGCTGAGCTACGAACTCGTGTTCTACGCCGTCGCGATGCTCGCCTGGGCGACGCGTGACGCCCGCGGGCTGCGCGGCTGGCTCTGGCTGGTGCCGGCGGCGCTGTTCATCGCGCAGTTCCCGCGTGGGCTGTTCTTCGTGCCCGGCGTGCTGCTGGCGCTGCTCGAACCGACGCTGGCCGCGCGGCGGCCTTCCACGTTGCGCCATGGCTGGATCGGGTTGCCGCTGTTCCTCGTCGGCTGGCTTTGGACCGGCGTCAATGAAGCCGGCTGGCGTGGCGATGGGCTGGCCCAACTGCTGGCGCAGGGCCACGGCCCGGCGATCGCGCTCGCGTTCGCCGGCGCGCTGTGGTTCTTCGCGTGGGTCGTGCTCGAGCAGCGCGATCCGCCGAGCGGCCGCCGGTCGCTGTTCCACACCGGCTTCATCCTGTGGCTGGGCACGATCAGCTACAGCTTCTACCTGGTGCACCCGATCGTGATGGCCGGGGTCAAGCGCGGCCTGGTGATGTCGGCCCACGTCAGCGGCTGGTGGGCGCCGGCTGCGCTGGCGGCAATCGCCTTGCCCTTGTCGTGCCTCGCCTCCTGGGCGAGCTGGCGGCTGTTCGAGACCGGGCTGCGGCGCTGGCTGCAGGCGCGGTTGCCGTCACCGCGGCATGCCGCACCGCGGCGGATCGCCGCTGCGGGCGGCAGCACCGCCCCGGGCCGATCGTCGGCATGAGCGCGCACCAACCGCTTCCTGGAAGCGCGCGATGCGACCGAGGTTGCACTGCGCTTCGCGGGGCTGCCGATGCAGCCTGACACCTTGCGAGCGACCGGCGCAAAGCGCCTCCCCGCCCTCGACCTGATGCGCTTCGTGGCCGCCTGCGCGGTCATGGCCTACCACTTCGGGTTTCACGGCGGCGTGACCGGAAAGTATCTCGACGACTATTCCGAGGCGATCGGCCATTACACCCGCTACGGTTATCTCGGTGTCGACGTCTTCTTCGTGATCAGCGGTTTCGTGATCGCTTGGTCGGCACAGGGCTCGACCAGCGGCCGATTCGTCTGGAATCGCTGGCTGCGCGTGTATCCCACCTACATTTTCGCCATGCTGGTCACGTCGCTGGTGGTGGTGGTCGCCGGCGATCATCATTTCACCGTCAGCGCACGGCAGGTCGCCGCGCATCTGCTCGTCGATCCACGCCGATTGGGATTCGATCTGATCGACGGCGTGTACTGGACGATCATCTGCGAGTTGCAGTTCTACGCGATGGTCGCGATCGGCCTGGGCTGGCCGATGCTGCGGCGCCACGCCGACGCCTGCCTCGCCGCATGGCTTTGCGCTGCCGCACTGAACGAAATGCTGCTGCAGCGCCCGGCCCTCAGTTATCTTCTCCTGTCGCCGTTTGCCGGCCTGTTCGTGCTGGGTATCGTGATCTATCGCCTGCACGACAAGCGCGGCAATACCATCACCTGGCTCCTCGGCGCGGCGGCGTCGGCCCTCGCGATCTGGACGACATACAAGGTCGACGTCAAGCGATTCGCGGACAACGGCCAGCCGTGGTCGCCGTTGCTGGTGACCGGCCTGCTCGCGCTCTCGATCATCGTCGTCGCACTGTCGCTGCGGCTGCGCTTTCGTGCCGACATCGAACGCCGGCTGCAGCAGATCGGCGCCCTGACCTACCCGCTGTACCTGCTGCACGCGACGCTCGGGTTCATCGCAATCAACAGGCTCGCTCCGCACATCGGGCTGGGTTGGGCGATCACCGCGGCCATCATCGGGTCGATCGTCCTGGCGGCGGGGGTCGCGAATATCGTCGAACCGCGACTCAAGAAACTGGCCACCCGCCTGCGCGACCGGCTGGCCAGCGGACTCGGACGCGGCTGGAGGGCGGCTTTCACCTCCGCCCGCCCCGTGGGCACGGACAGCCGCTGACAATCATGATGACCAAGCACACATCGCTGTTTCTGGACTTGCTGCGCCTGGCCGCGGCATTGTTCGTCGTGGCGTCGCACGCGTCGTGGAAGAAGATCTCCGGCGGGGTGATTCCGCAGTTCCCGGGTCACGCTGCCGTGATGGTGTTTTTCGTGCTGTCGGGGTATGTGGTGGCTTACGCGGTGGCGACGCGCGAGCGGACGCTGGAGCGCTACACCCTGAGCCGCCTGTCCCGGCTGTTCTCGGTGGTGATTCCCGCGCTGGCGCTGACAGCGGCGCTCGACGCCGCCGGGACGAGCATGGTGCCCGCGCTGTATGCACCCGAGCATCAGACCGACGCGCTGGGGCGGATTGCGATGGCCGCGTTGTTCGTGAACCAGATCTGGTTCCTGGACGTCACCGTCCTGTCGAACGAACCGTTCTGGTCCCTGCCGTACGAGTTCTGGTATTACGCGCTGTTCGGCGCCTCGTACTATCTTCGTGGCCGCGTGCGCGTCGTCGCGATGTCGCTGATCGTGCTCGTCATGGGGCCGAAGATCCTGCTCTACCTGCCGATCTGGTACCTGGGGGTGTGGCTGTACCGCCAGCCTCCGCCACGGCTTTCGGTGGCCAGCGCACGTGGAATTGCGCTGCTGCTCGCCGTAGTTTCAGCGGGGTTGTATCTTGTTGGCTACAAGACCCGGCTGGACACCCCCTGGCTACCGGTCGGTTTTTCGTTGGCAGACTATCCGCTGGCCGCTTGCGTGGCCGCTATCATTTGGCTCGCCGACGCCTGCCGGTTTCCGATCGAGCGCTTCGAGTCGGCGATTCGCACGATGGCCTCGTGGACTTTCTCGATCTACCTCTACCATGTTCCGATACTTCTCTTCGTCGTTGCCCTCCTGCCTTTTGGAATCCCGCCGGCATTGCGCCTCGGCATTGCACTTCCGGCCACTCTGATCGCCTGCGCCGTGTTCGCTCAATTCACCGAAAGCCGCAAGGCCCAGTTTCGCACAGCGCTTGAATGGATGGCTTCGCCATGGCGTCCCCGCCGCGTTTCGGTCGCCGCCGGCACAACGGGTCGGGACGCATGAAGATTCTCTTCATTTCTTCACTGTTCGCCCCCAACGAGATCGGCGGGGCCGAGCGCACGGTTCGTGTGCTTGCCGATGCGTTGGTGACACGCGGGCACGAGGCCGTGGTGGTCAGCCTGGCGCCCGAGGGCGTGGCATCGAAGAGCATGGTCGGCCGCATCCGGACCTATTACGTCCCGCTGTCGAACATCTATTGGCCGTTCAGTCAGGAACCACGTCCGGCCTGGCAACGCGCGCTGTGGCACCTGCGCGACGCGTACAACCCGGAGATGGGCCGCCGTGTTGCGGAAATCATCGACGAAGAACGCCCCGATCTGATTCAGACGGGGAATTTGCAGGGTTTCTCGGTGTCTCCCTGGCGGGCCGCTCAAAGCCGGGGGGTTCCCGTGGTGCAGATGCTGCACGACTATTACCTGGCCTGCCCCAATTCGTCGATGCTGCGCCGGGGCCGGAATTGCACCACCCAGTGCACGTCCTGCCGGGTATTCGCGACGCCGCGCCGCGTGCTGTCGAATATTCCGGTGGCGGTCAACAGCCTGAGCCGCCGAACGCTGGAGAAGGTCGAGGCCTGCGGCCTGTTCGACCGTGTGGAGCACAAGTATGTGAACCACGGCGCGAGCAACGTGCGATGTGAGGTGGCGCCACGCGCCGACAAGGCTCCAGGTGACGCATTGACGATCGGCTACCTCGGCCGGATCGACCGCACGAAGGGGTTGGAGGTCTTGTTCGACGCGATGGGCCGGCTGGGTCCGGGTGTCGCCCGGCTGCTGGTGGCGGGCAGCGGCGAGGCGGAGTATGTGGCGTCGCTGCGCGGCCGTTGCCCGGCCGGTGATGTCGAGTTTCTCGGCTTCACGAAGCCGGCCGACCTGTTCGGCCGGATCGATCTGCTCGTCGTCCCCTCGCGCTGGGAGGAACCGCTCGGGCGCGTGATCTACGAAGCCTACGAATACGGTATTCCCTCGGCGGTGTCGCGGATGGGCGGCATGCCGGAGATCGTCGACGAGGGCCGGACCGGCTTCGTCTTCGAACCCGACGACGCCGAACAACTCGCGGTCTTGCTCCGGCAATCGTCGGCGCAGGGCTGGCCGGGCGAGCGCTTCTTCCACGCGTGCCGCGCCAAGAGTCGCGAGTTCGACAGCGACATGATGATCGACCGCTACCTGTCGATGTGGCACACCGCGCTGGCCGCCGGCGGCGGCGCGGCCGCCGCCGCCCGGGCATGACCGTGGCTTCCACGCGCGGCGGCGGTCCGTCGGGCTGGGCCGATCGCCTCCGCGCCCGGTTGCGCGCCAGCCCTCTGGCGGCCAACGTGCTGCGCATGGTGGCCGGCAACGCGGCTGCACAGGCGCTGACGCTGCTCGCCTACCCGGTCCTGACCCGCCTCTACACGCCGGGTCAGATCGGCATCCTGTCGGTGCTGATGTCGGCCGTCTCGATCCTCGCGCCCGCCTCGGCGCTGCGGCTCGAGATGGCGCTTCCGATGTCGCGAACCGCGCGGGAAGCCGGAAGCATGCTGGTGGCGTGTGCCCTCGCGCTGCTGTTCACGACGGCATCCGTCACGCTGGCGATGGCCGTCCTGCCGGGACCATGGCCGGGCGACATGTCGCCCGCCGAGCCCTATCGCTGGTTCCTGCCGGTGGCGCTGCTGGCATTCGGCAGCTACGTCGTGATGGTGCACGAGGCCACGCGCCAGGATCGCTTCGCGCCGATCGCTCGCACCCGCGTCTACCAGGCGATCAGCGGCCCGGCATGCCAGATCGGACTGGGCTGGCTCGGGGTCGGTCCGCTGGGGCTGTTGCTGGGCTACGTGATCGGGCAGAGCAGCGGGACCGTCGGGCTGGCGCGCCAGCTGCTGACCGGCGCCTCCTCGCCGCTGCGCCAATGGTCGCTGCGCTCGGTGCGGGCGGCGGTGTCGCGGCATCGCAACTTCGTGCTGTTCTCGAGCTGGACCGGCGTGGTCAGCGCCGCCGCCAGCTACGCGATGACGATTTCGTTCGCGTTCCTGTACGGGCCGGCGATCAGCGGCTTCATGTTCCTTGGCGAGCGGGTCCTGATCCGCCCCCTGTTCCTGATCACGTCGTCGATCCTGCCGGTCTACACCCGCGAGGTCGCGCGTGTGCACCAATCCGATCCGCCGGCGCTGCTCGGTCTGTTTGCCGGTGTGCTGCGCAAGCAGGTGCTGCTGTCACTGCTGTGGATCGGCCCGATCGTGCTGGCCGCGCCGCACGTCATTCCGTGGGTGTTCGGCGCCGCCTGGGCAGAGTCCGCGAGCTATGTGCAGATCCTCGCGATCGGCTACTTCCCCACCTCCGTGTTGCAGCCGGTGATGCACACGCTGCAGGTGCTCCAACAGCAGCGGTTGTCGGCACTGCTCGACGTGATCCGCAGCGCCGCGGTCCTGGGCGCGCTGGGCGCGGTCGCGTGGTTCGGCGTCGGCCCGATGACGGCCGCGCTGGTCTGCTCCTCGGTGCAGGCCTTGGCCCACAGCGCCTGAGCAGACGGCGCGCAAGCGACCTGCGCGCACGCCGTTCTTGCCGTGACGGACTACTCCACCGCCGGCCGAACCGGGCTGCCGAGCCGGTCGGCGATCGCCGATTCGTAGGCCGCCCGCGTGGCTCGGCCGATCGCCGACCAGCCGCCCGCAGCGCCCACGGTGCGGGCGGCCAGCCGGCCTTCGACCGCGCGCGCCATCGCGCCGGCCAGCGCATCGACGTCGCCCGGCTCGACCAGCTCGCCGTCGACGCCGGGCTGCAGATCCTCGGCGAAGATGCCGACGCGGCTGGCTATCAGCCACTTTCCGAGCGACTTGACGAGAAAGTACACGCCGCTCGCGTCGATCATCCGGTACGGGAACAGGAAACTGTCGGCCGCAGCGAACAACGCCGCCATCTCCTCTTCGGACAGGCGGCGCGGCCGGATGTCGAACTGCGCCTCGACGCCGAGCTCGGCAATGCGCGCCAGGAGCGGCGCCAGGTCCATGCGCGGCCGGCCGGCGATCACGATGCGCAGCCCGGCGCGCTGCGCCGGTGAGAGCCGTCCGACCGCCTCGACCAGCAGGTCGGCACCCTTGTACGGCTTGATCTCGCCGAACAGCACGAAGGTCCAGCGCTTCTGCGGGTCTCGCAGGCCGTCGGCATAGGCCGGGTCGGCCGCGGCGTGCAGGCGCAGCGGGCCGTGCGGGATCACCAGCACCTTGTCAGCCGCGATGCCGCGCGCCAGCAGGCGATCGCGCCCGGCCTGGGTG
This sequence comes from Piscinibacter sp., assembly GCA_044223035.1. Taxonomy (GTDB): domain Bacteria; phylum Pseudomonadota; class Gammaproteobacteria; order Burkholderiales; family Burkholderiaceae_C; genus JBGAMJ01. The sequence continues at coordinate 9,466 of JBGAMJ010000052.1, read as the reverse complement.
TGAACGATCGCGCGGTCGGCCAGGCGGATCGGCGCGTCGAAGCCGAGGTTCTGCAGCAGCGACATGCGCTCGCCGTTGAACGGCACCGTGTCATGCACCGTCAACACCACCGGGCGGAAGCGGCGGATCAACGCGATCGCCAGCAGGTCCAGCGGCGGGATCACGACCCACTGGTAGTGCACGACGTCCGGCTTGTCGCGCCAGACGCGGCGCAGCAACTGCGCGACGCCCCAGACGTGCGACAGTCCCTTGGCCACCGGCCGCAGCGCGGCGGGAATGCGCTGGCTGCGCTCGATCCAGCCGTAGAAGATCGGCGCGACCTGCTCGGCCGGGATCTCCTGGCGGTCGCCGGGGCGGGTCGGCCGCGCGGCCCAGAGTGTCGACACGCCGGCCTGTTCGAGGCCCTCGCCGAGGGCCGCGTCATAGGGGGCGGTGAACAACGAGGGGTCGACGAGCAGCGCTTTCATGGTGGGGTTCCGGACATCATCGGCGAGTTGTGGGCCGCGGGTGGATCGATGCGACTGGGGTCAGCGCGGCAAGAGGTCAGGGCAGCAGTCCGCGCAGGCGCGGCGTGCCGGCCGTCCGCCGTTCGCGCCCGATCAACTGAGGCACGCGGCGCGACAGCAGGTTTGCAACCGGTACCAGGACGACGATGCTGGCGGCGGCGATCGCCAGCGCAACCGCCGGCGTGCCGAGTTCGATCGGTGCGCCATGCGCCTTCGCGAACTTCAGCGCGCCGCTCATTGCGTTGATCAGCAATGGATGCAGCGGAAAGATCACGATGCTTTGCGCGGACAGCCAGCGCAGCGCTGCATGCGCCGGAATCAGGCTGGACGCGAGCAGCGTAGCGGCGATGCCGAGCGCGGCCACCGGCACGTACAGGCCCGGTTCGACGCCGAAGTAGGCGCGGCCCAGGTCGACCCGGCCGGCGACCGGGGCGAGCATCCCCCACAGCAGCAGGCAGACGAGCCATGCCGCGATGCGCGCCACGGGCGGCAACGAGCCGGGCCATGCGGGCGCATGCACGCGCAGCCCATGGCCGGCGGCGAAGAACAGCAGCACGACGGGCAGGATGTCGAGCCCCCATGGCCAGCGCTGCGCGAGCGGGTGGACAAAGGCGAGCAACGCCGAACACGCGACCAGCGCACCGGCCAGCAGGCGACCCGGCGTGGCGAACCGCTGAAGCAACCTGAACACCACGGTGCAGACAAACAGGCACGGGAGAAACCACAGCGCCTGGTTCACGAACAGGTCGTTCGAGACGCCGGTCCAGAGGCCGACGAACGCATCGCCGACTCCGACGCCGCCGAATTTCGACGCGCGATCACCCAGGTGGCGCGTGGCAAGCCAGTAGGCGAGGGACACCCCGAAGAACACGACATACGGAACCAGCAGCGATCGGGCGGTCCTGGTGATGCCCAGCGACGTGTCGTCCCGACCCGCCGACACCGGCTGCAGGTATCCCGAGACGAAGAAGAACAGCGGCATGTGGAAGCTGTAGATCATCACCACCCACGCCGCGGGAATCCCCGGGGTGTGACCGACCACCACCAGCACGATGCCGATCGCCTTGGCAACGTCGATGAATCCGATCCGGCCGCGCGGGACGGCGCCCGCAGGCACGCCGGCGTCGGTGTGGTTATCGCGACCTGTGCTGCCGACGTTCACCCGGTTCGTCATCTCGATGCCACCCGCCCGGCAGCGGCCGTGATCGGCGTCGGCATCCGCGGCGGCGCCGTCCAGATCAACAGCGCGAAAGCCAGCCCGTGGCCGTAAGGCGTGGTCAGCCCGCTCAGCAGGATCGTGAACAGCATCGCGAACGAGATCAGGCGATCCGCGCCGGTGGAAAACAGGCAATAGATCAGGAATCCGAAATAGGCGATCGCTCCGACGATGCCGAATTCGAACACCGTCTTGAACAGGATCATTTCGGCCAGCGGCACCCACGCCTTGTCCGCATACTGCGCGAATGAGCCGGCACCGAAGCCGAACAGCGATTTCCACGGATCAGGCCAGAGAAACTGCTCGAACAGGTAGAAGCCGCCGGTGAAGCGCATCGAGCCGCTCGACCCGGCCGAATTGAATTCATTCGCCCGCTTCGTGAACACGCTGAAGGTCGACGACTCGCCGGCCGCCCACCACGCCACGGCAAGCACGGCGACGAGGGCGAGCACCCCCAACACCACATCCCAGCGCCGCTTCGAGACCGTCAGCACCAGCAGGCAGGCAGACAGCAGCATGAAGCCCGTGCCGGAATACGACAGCACCATGGACGCGAGCAACAAGGCCATGCGCGCCGGCCGCTGGCGATAGGCCAGTTCGAACACCAGCCCGAGGCCCAGCAACTGGCTGAAGACTGACGGTTCCAGCATGACGATGCCATTGGTTCGCAGAATCGTCGATCCGTATTCGAGAATCCCCTGGGTATTGAACTTCGAAACCAGCAGCCAGGGCGGCAGCAGATTCTCGATCGGAAACGCGAGGACCGGGCCGATCACGAATTGCGCAGAATACTGGATGATCCCGAACACCGCGATCAGCCCGACCAGATTCAGGAACCCGTCCATGACCCACGCGCGATCCGGCAGGTGCCGCAGCCGCAGCACGTACGGCACGTGGGTCACGCCCATCAGCGCGAGCGACGGGAGCGAATAGAGATACCCACCGGACACCTGGATCACGCAGATCAGCGCAAACATCGCGACGAAGGAATACAGGCGTCCCACGTCGATGAGCATGCGGCCGCTCAGCAGCCCGAACAGCCCCGCCAGCAGGTTCAGCGGTGTCGCCAGCGTGATTCCGACCGCCCCAAACGGAGGCACGGACAGTTTGGAAAGCAGCGTCACCGCCACCAGCGGCGTCTGCACCACCATGCGGTCGACACGCGGCGGCACGGATTCGGCGGTTCGTTCGGCCACGCTCGCTTCCATGGCATGCCGTGCGTCCGGCGAACGCATGCGCAGGCTGGCGCTTCGCATCATCGGTCAGGCGGCGCACTCGCGGGTGGCAAGCGCCGGCCGGCGGCCATCACGCGGGCCCGCCCGGTGCCGCGGCGCCCGACGCCAGCGGCTGCGCCGACTGCGGATGCCATCGTCGCTCGCGCGTCACGAGGAAGCCGGACAGGAAGCCGCAGGCCCAGGCGCCGTGCATCGTGGCCGCCGCGGCGCCGGCGAGCAGGCCGCAGGCGCTGCGATGCCTCCATGCGATCTGGATCGAGACCGCGGCCAGCACCGCCAGGTACAGCGCCGGCCAGGCCAGCAGCCACGGCATCCAGGCAGCCAGCGCCAACGCGACCAGTGAGAAGCCGACGTGCAGCGGCAGCGCGCACTGCCGCAGGCGCAGCGAGCCCGGATGCCGCCGCGCGGTGCGCGAACGCCCGCGGCCGTAGGCGAAATACTGCCGCCACAGCCCGCGCAGGCTGCTGCGCGGGTGGTAGTCGAGGCGGATGTCGGCATCGAGCCAGATGCGGCTGCCGAGCGCGCGCTGGCGGCAGTCGAGTTCGGCGTCCTCGTTGTGGGTGAAGGTCTCGTCGTAGCCGCCCGCGCGCCGGAACGACTCCATCCGGAACGCGGCGTGGTGGCCGTGGTCGATGAAGCCGCTGCGGCGCCCGCCGCGGTGCGCCGAGCCGCCGGAGCCGGCCGGCGTGTCTGACACCCAGGCCACGGCGCGCTGCAGGCAGGTCTCGCCGGTGGAATCCATCGGCACGACCACCGCATCGGCCTGCGTGCGTTCGAGCGTGGCGAGCAGCCGCGGCACGAAGCCGGGCGGGTACACCGCGTGCGCATCGCAGCGGATCAGCACCGTCGCACCCTGGCCGTAGACCTGCACTGCCAGGTTGACGGCGGCACTCTGGATGCGCTTGGGGTTGTGCAGCAGGCGCAGGTTCGGGTGGTCGGCCATCAGCCGGCGCACCACCGCGGGCGTGCCGTCGGTGCTGCCGCCGTCGGCGACGACGAACAGCGTCGACGCGTCGGTGCGGCGGTCGTCGGACAGCGCGCGCACGACGCCTTCGATGGTGCGCGCCTCGTTGAGCGTCGGGATCACGACCAGCACGCGGCCGGCCGATTCACGCGGGTCCGCCATCGTCAATGCTCGTTGATCAACACGCCGGCGAGCTGTGCAGGGCCCTTGGCCAAGGCCTGCAGCAGCCCCTGCATCGACTGCATGCGCGTGGCACCGCGCCGGCCGATGACGATGGCCGCGCCGCAACGCGCGGCGAGCACGCGCGCGTCGGCGCCGTGCGAGGCGGCCGGCGTGTCGACGACCACATGGTCGAACTTGGACAGGAATTCCTGCATCAGCAGCCCGAAGGCCGGGCGCTGCACCAGTTCGAGCGGGTTCGGCGGCACGGTGCCGACCGGCAACACATACAGGCTCGGCAGGTCGGCCACCTGGTGGATGACGTCGGATTCGGCGCGGCCGGACAGGATGCTGCTCAGGCCGGCGCGGTTGGGCACGCCGAACATCTGGTGCTGGCGCGGCGTGCGCATGTCGGCGTCGATCAGCAGCGTGCGGCCGCCGAGCTGGCTGAACACGATCGCCATGTTGGCGGCGAAGAAGGACTTGCCGTCGCCGCTGTTCGGGCTCAGGACGGCGAGCGCGCGGCGCGGCTGGTCACTGGCGAGCAGGCCCATCAGCAACTGGCTGCGCAGGTCGCGGAACAGCTCCGCCTGTTCGCCGAACGGGTCGACCGCGGCGACGAGTTCCTCGTCGACATGCTGGCCCTCGGACGGTGCGTACGGATAGTGGAACTGCTGCGACAGCGCCCACAGCACGTCGTCGCGCGTCGCCAGGCCGAGCGCGATCGCCGCCTCGCCGAAGCGCAGGCCGCGTTCGCGCTGGTGCGCGACGATCTGCTCGACCTGCGCGTCCGTCAGCTTGCGGGCGTGGCGGATGAAGTCGCCGATCGAGCGGTCCAGCACCTGCTGCGGCGGCGCGGGATGGGCATGGGCGGGAGCGGCGGAGTCGTTCATCGATGCACTCGCGACCGTCAGGACGGGCTTGTGGCCGCCGAGGGTGGGGCCGGTATGGAGCGGGTTTCGCACGGGGTCTTACCTCGCGGCAGGAGGAAGCAGGCCGAGCACGCGGCCGCCGATCAGGCCGGCGCGGGAGCCGCGCTCGGCGGCACCGCGGCGCGGGCGGTCGGCCAGCACGCCGAGCACCGGCACACCCATCGTGACCGCCACGTCGTGCTCGGTGCGCAGCCGCTGGTCCCGCAGCTCGCGCACCATCGCCGTGACGACGCCCAGCAGCAGGCCGATCAGCAGGCCGACCGCGGCGTTCAGCACGGTGCGCGGCGACGACGGCGCGGACGGCGGCGTCGCTGTCTTGAGCACCGACACGTTGGTCTGGGTGTTCTGGCTTTCGATGTTGCTCTGGTTGAAGCGGTCCATCACCAGGTCGTAGGAACGCTTGGCGTTGTCGACATCGCGCAGCAGCACGCCGGCTTCGTCACGCTGGCTCTTGAGCATCAGCACCTTGTTGCGCTGCGCTTCCAGCGCGGCGGCAAGCTGCGCCACGCGCGACTGGTTGACGTTGTTGTTGACCGCCACGCTGCCGGTCACGCGCCGGCTTTCGGCATCGATGCGGGTGCGCAACTGCGCGATGTTGGCGCGCAACTCGATGATCGGCGGGTACTGGTCGCCGTAGCGCGAGGTCAGCTCGCCCAGGCGCGCCTCCTGGCGGCCGAGCTCGGCGGTCAGCGTGATCACGACCGGGTTGTTCAGCACCTCGGCCATGCGGTCGCCGTTGGGCCCCACCTGCCCGGCCCGGCTGCTCGACTCGCCGGCCGCCGACTGCGCCAGCACGTACTGCGTGGACAGCTCGTTCAGCCGCGCGTTCTCGACGTCCAGCCGCTCGTCGGTGGCGACGATGCCGTGCTCGCGCTGGTAGATCGACAGCCGCGTCTGCGCCTGCTCGACGGCGTCGCGAAGCTGCTTCGCGCGCCCGTCGAAGAAGCTGTTGTACTGGCGCGCCGGATCGACGCGAAGCTCCAGCGTGGTCTCGACGTAGGCGCGCACGATCGCGTTGGCGACAGCCGCCGACAGATTGCGATCCGGCGAGGTGAACGCGACGGTGATCACGTTCGACTCGCGCGACGGCTTCACGTCCAGCTTGCGCTGCAGCGTCTCGGCCAGCCAGGCGAGCATGTCGCCGTCGCCGCCGGTGGCCTCGCGCCAGCGCGCCTGCATCTCGGCGTCTTGGTCGAGCTTGAGCGCACGCAGCGCGCGCAGCGCGACGCGTTCGCTCTGCAGCACGTCCACCTGGGTGCCCATGTAGCCGGACACGGTCATGCCCGGCAGCACGATGCCGGCGATCGGGTCGGGCGACTTCACGTCGAGCACGACTGCGGCGGTGGCCGTGTATTGCGGCGTGATCAGGAACGACGCCAGCAGCGCGAGCCCAAAAACGGTGCATAGCACCAAGATGGACGCACGCCAGCGGGCACGCAACACGAGGAGCAGGTAGGACAGCGTCATGCCCGCTTCACTGCAAGATCCGGGCACAGGGCCGTCAGACCCCCCGCGGACCAATGCTCGCGAAGACTCGAATCCCCAACAATTTCACATTGCGGAATGCTATTTCCGAAGTTGAAATGCCATCTTGGCGCTGTGTGCATTAATTCACGGTTCATAGGCGCACCACATTCACGATATCTCGCACCATATTATGGATTCACGCCCGATAAGTGTGCATATCCACAAAATTTAGGAAATTTCCGTGGAGTTGGCTTGTTTATTGCGGAGAGACCGTTTGTTACGAGTCAATCAGGGGAATCACCATGCAAACGGCCCATGCGATGCTGATGGAGATGCGCTTGCGCTCACTCCGCAGCGAGCCCAGCGCCTTGTCGCAGCTCATCCAGCTCCGAGCCAACCAGGCGGTCGCCGCCGTGCTGCTGCTGTTGCTGTCGCCGGTGATGCTGGCGATCGCGGCGATGATTTGGCGCAAAGATGGTGCGCCGGTGCTGTTCGGCCACTACCGCGTCGGCCAGCACGGCAAGCTGTTCCGCTGCCTGAAGTTCCGCAGCATGTACCGCGAGTCGGCCCGCATGCTCGACGAGATCCTGCGTACCAACCCGGCCGCCCGCGCCGAATGGGAACGTGACCAGAAGCTGACCGACGACCCGCGCATCACGCCGATCGGCCACTTCCTGCGCCGCACCAGCCTGGACGAACTGCCCCAGCTCTTCAACGTGCTGGCCGGCGAGATGAGCCTGGTCGGCCCGCGCCCGATCACGGTGCCGGAGCTGACGCGCTATGGCCGCGTGCGCTGGCACTACCTGAGCGTGCGACCGGGCATGACCGGCCTGTGGCAGGTCAGCGGCCGCAACAACACGACCTACGAGGAACGGGTCGCGCTCGACGAGAGCTACATCGACGAGCGCTCGCTCTGGACCGACCTGACGATCCTCGTGAAGACGGTCAAGGTGGTCGTCGCCCGGGACGGCGCGCGCTGAGTTCCGCGTCGCCGCCCGCATCCAACCTTCCGCCAGCCACCTCGAGGCTCGCCGGTCATGAAGCCCGCCCTCCCGCACGAATTGATGCCCCTCGCCCGCGTAGCGACCCCGTCCGACCGCGTCCCTCCCGACCGTGGGCCCGATCGCGGCTCGAACCGTCATCCCGCCCGCCGCCCCGCGCCGGGCGATGACGGCAACCGGGTGCTGCACCTGGTCGGCCGCGTCACCGACACGGTGCTCGGCTTCCTCGGCCCGATCACCGCGGCGCTCGCGGAACGCGGCTTCGACCAGACCGTGATCGCCGTCGACGATCCGAAGTCGCGCCCGCTGCTGGCGCGGCTGCACCCGTCGGTGCGGCTGGTCACGGTGCGCGACGATCCCTGGCTGCCGAACCGGCTGCGTCGCTCGCTGGACACGCTGCGCGAGCAGGCGCGCGGCGAGCCGGTGGCGGCGGTGCACCTGCACGGCATCGTCGCCTGCATGCTCGGCATGTGGGGAGCACGCTTCCAGGGCCTGCCACGGCGGATGTACTTCTCGCCGCACGGGTCCAAGTCGCTCGGCCCGCTGCGCGCGGTCGGCGCGCTGCTGTTGTGGATGCTGCGCCCGCTGTCCGGGCAGGCGCGGCAGCACGCGATCGCCAACATCGGTGCCGACGCCCGCGTGCTGCGCGCGCTGACGAACGAGCCGGTCAAGCTGGTCGAGAGCCCGGTCGAATCGTGCTTCTTCGAGGCGGAACGGCATCCCGCCCGGCGCCCGCTGGTGGTCACCGCCTGCCGCGTGCACGACCCGATCGGCGCAGCGATGTATGCGCAGATGGCGGTGCTGCTGAGCGAGGAATCGCTGGCGCTGAGCTTCAACTGGATCGGCACCGCCGACAGCGAATCGATCGCGCGGCTGAAAGCGGCCAACGTCGGTGTGTACGACGTCGCCGGCGCGGAGCGCGCGTCCAAGCTGGCCGCGGGCTGGATCTACCTGGCGCCGGGCGGCAAGCTCGGCTTCCCGGTGTTCCTGGCCGAGGCGATGGCCGTCGGGCTGGCGTGCGTCGCCTGGGACACGCCCTACCACCGCGACGTGATCCGCCACGGCGAGACCGGCTTCCTGTGCAGTTCGCAGGCCGAGGTGATGGAGCACGTCGCCCGGCTGGTCGATTCGCCCGACCTGCGCCGGCGCATCGGCGCCGCGGCGCGCGCCGATGCCTGGCGCCGCTTCAACCCGACGCGCTTCGGCGATTCGCTGATCGCCGCCTACGGCCTGCCGGAGCGGGTGGAGTGATGCGGCGCGTGGCCGGCGGGATGAGCGCCCGGACCACCGCGCACCGCCGGTCGGCGCGCAGGCGCGCCCGATAATCCGCCGCATGAGCACCTCCCCCCTGCACGCGATCCCCCGCCGCACCAAGACATTGCCGCCGCTGCGCGTGGGTGTCGGCGGCCCGGTCGGCTCCGGCAAGACCACGCTGGTCGAGATGCTCTGCAAGGCGATGCGCGAGCGCTACGACCTGGTCGTCGTCACCAACGACATCTACACCCGCGAAGACCAGCGCCTGCTGACCGTGGCCGGCGCGCTGGAGGCCGACCGCATCATGGGCGTCGAGACCGGCGGCTGCCCGCACACCGCGATCCGCGAGGATGCGTCGATCAACCTGGAAGCGGTCGACCGCATGCTCGAGCGCTACCCGGATGCCGACATCGTCTTCATCGAGAGCGGCGGCGACAACCTGGCAGCCACCTTCAGCCCGGAGCTGAGCGACCTCACGCTGTACGTGATCGACGTCGCCGCCGGCGAGAAGATCCCGCGCAAGGGCGGCCCCGGCATCACCAAGAGCGACCTGTTCGTGATCAACAAGACCGACCTCGCGCCCCATGTGGGTGCGGACCTGTCGGTGATGGAGGCCGACACCCGCCGCATGCGACCGAACCGGCCGTTCGTGATGACCAACCTGAAGACGCGCAGCGGCCTCGCCGATGTGATCTCGTTCATAGAACGCAAGGGAATGCTGACACCTGTCAT
>JBGAMJ010000051.1:0-32234 GCA_044223035.1 Piscinibacter sp. | reverse complement strand
GAGTGCCTGCGCCGGCGCGTGGGCCGCCATCCCGCCCGCAGCGCGCGCACTGCGGGCGCCGCCGACCGGCGCGGACGCCGAAGGCGCGCTCGGCGCGCTCGCCGGCTCGGGCGCGCTCGGCGGCACCATCGGCACCGCCGGCGTCGCCAGCCCCAGCGACGACGCCACGACGGCGCGGAACTGCTTCAGGTCGACCGGCTTGGTCAGGTAGTCGAAGGCACCGGCCTTCAGCGCCTCGACCGCGTTCTCGGCCGAGCCGTAGGCGGTGATGACGACGGTGCGCTCGCGCCGGCCGCTCTCCTCGAGCCAGCGCAGTACGTCGAGGCCGCTGCCGTCGGGCAGCCGCATGTCGGTGATGACGGCGCTGTAGATGCGGTCCTTCAGGTGCAGCAACGCATCCTCGACGGTGCCGGCCGTCTCCACGTCGTAGCCCTCGCGCAGCAGGGTCAGCTCGTAGAGGGTGCGCAGGTCCGGCTCGTCGTCGATGACCAGCAGGCTGAAATGCGATGGCGAGGACATCGTGCGGCGGCGTACGAGTGGTCGGTGGGAGAGGAACGCACGGACCCGGCCGGCCGCCGACCGGCGATCCGCCGTCGTTGGCACAGGGCCCGGCCGTTCAGCCGGCGAACTTCAGCAGATCCGCCGCATCGGCCCGGGTCTGGCGGCGCATGGACACATGAAACTCGTTGCGGTTCGGCTCGCCGGCCGGCCGCAGCCGGTAGTCGATGCTGGCGCCGTAACGCTCACACAGCTCGCGGCAAATGTACAGGCCCAGGCCGGTGCCGCGGCTGCGCGTGGAGAAGAACGGCTCGAACAGATGGCGCTCGATGTCGGCCGGGATCGGCACGCCGTCGCTGGCCACGCTGAGCTCGATGTGGGTATCGCTGTGCACCTGCAGCCGCAGGTGCACCGAGCCCGGCTGGCGGCTCGAATGGCGGTAGGCGTTGTCCAGCAGGTTGATCAGCACCCGGCGCAGGTGCTCCTTGTCGAACAGGACGCCCAGCGAGCCGGTGGGCAGCTCCACGCGCAGCGGGCTCTGCACGCCCAGCGATACGCCGGCCGCGCGCGCCCAGTCGCTCGACCCCGCGCCCACCTCGGCCACCACGTCGATCGGCACCGCCTCGCCGGGCTCGCCGGGCGCGGCCTGCATCACGTCGTCGACGATGCGCTTCAGGCGCTCGACGTTGTCGGCCACCATGCGCGTCAACTGGCGCTGGCTGGGCGTGGTGGCGTCCTCGGACATCAGCGCGTTGGCCTGCGAGATCGCCGCCAGCGGGTTGCGGATCTCGTGCGCGATGGCCGCCGACACCCGGCCCATCGCCGCGAGCTTCTCCTGGCGCACGCGGGCGTGCATGTTGCGGATGTCCTCCATCAGCAGCACGCAGAACTCCTCGCTGGCCGGCGCCTCGCGCCGCCGCGTGAAGCGCACGCGCACCCGCAGCGTGCGCGTCTGCCGTGGGTCGAAGCTCAGCATCACGTCGCGGCCGGCCTCGGGCCAGACGCCGTCGCCGAACGCGCGCTCGACCGTCTTCACGAGCGCCTCCCACGCAGGCACGCCGGCCAGCATGAATGGCGCCTGGCGGTACAGGCCGCCGGGCACCAGCAGGCGCCGCGCCGCCGGGTTGGCCGCGCGCACGCGCCCGCGCCGGTCGACGACGAGCACGCCGTCCTGCATCTCCTCGATCACCAGGCGATTGAGCTGGGCCTGCTGGCGCGCCAGTTCGAGGCTGCCCTTGGCCGTCATTTCCTCGCGCGCCAGCCGGCCCGCCAGTTCGCCGACCAGCACCGTGACGACGAACAGGCCGATGCCCGCCAGCCCGGCCTGCGACATCAGCGCGGTGGGATTGCCGCCCTCGAGCACCGCCAGCCAGGCGGTGACCAGCAGCATCAGCGCCACGGCCGCGGCGGTGGCCAGCGCCTGCAGGCGCGGCGTCAGCACGCCGGCCATCAGCACCGGCAGCACCAGCAGCGCGACGTAGTTGAAGCTCGACGAGGTCGACAGCAGGTGCAGCGCCGTGAAGCAGCCGATGTCGGTGCCGATGGTGGCGATCCACTGCGGGCTGCGCAGGCCGCCGCCGCCGTCGAGCGGCGGCTCGTCGCCACGAAACCGCGGCAGCAACCACAGCGCCAGCGCTGCGGAGGCGTAGATCACCGCGACCACCACCACCGGATAGCCCGGCCGGGCACCGAAGAGTCCGGCCAGCACCAGGGTGCCGATCACCGCCAGCCCGAGCACGGCACGCGCGCCGAGGAACACGCGGTACAGGCGCACGAAGGAGGTCTGGTCAGTGCCGAGCCGGCGTCCCGGCGGGCGCGTGGCGCCGGCGTGGCCGCTGTCGCCGGCGGAATCCTCTCCGGGCGGCACGCCGGGGCCGCCGTCGTCCGGCATCGCCCCGGCGGCGGCGCCGGTGTCGGCGTCGGCACGTCCGAGATCGGGCTGCGGCAGCGTGTCGTCGATACCGATCGCGCCGAACCACGACTCGGCGGGAGGCGCCGCGCGAGGCGACCTGCGGCGGTCGCCGCGGCGCCGCTCGACATTCGGCGCGGCGTCGGTCATTGCGGGGGGCGGGTGCGCTCGTACTCGGCGCGGTGGGCTTCGCTGCAGAAGACGCCGCCGCGCCCGGGCAGCGCCTCGTCGCGCGGCAGGTGCAGGCCGCACTGCGCACAGGCGACCACGGGCACGCCGTCGGGCGCCGGGGTGGCCCCGCGCGCGGCACCGTCCGTCGGCGGGGTATCGCCGCCGCGCCCCCGGCCGCGGCCGGATCGCGCCAGCCACAGCACCAGCAGCACCACGAGCACCAGCAACACGAACTTCATCGCGACATCAGCTCAGCGGCGGCCGGTGCAGCAGCACTTCGAGCACGAAGCGCGAGCCGACATAGGCCAGCAGCAGCAGCAGCACGCCGGCATACAGCCAGCGCGTCGCATGCGCGCCGCGCCAGCCGAAGGCCTGGCGGCCCGCCAGCAGGCCGGCAAACACCGCCCATCCGAGCATCGAGAACACCGTCTTGTGGTCCCAGCGCCAGGGATTGGCCACCCACCAGCCGAGCAGCAGCGCCGCGGTCAGCACCACGAAGCCGGCGCCGACGAAGCGGAAGGTCAGCCGCTCGAGCTGCAGCAGCGGGATGCCGGTTGACGCGGCCGACGGCCGATGCGCCAGCATGTGCGCCTGCCGCATCTGCCGATCCGCCCGGCCGAGCAGCGCGGCGTGCAGCACGGCGGCGCCGAACAGCCCGTACGACGCGATGCCCATGACCCAGTGCAGCGGGATCCAGCGCGACAGCAACTGCGGCCGCAACTCGCCGGGAAAGGCCAGCGCCAGCGCGACCGCGACGGCGCCGAGCACCGACAGCGCGCGATGCACGTTGGTCAGCGGCAGCGACCGGCTCTCGACCAGGTAGACCGCGACGACCAGCCACAGCGTGACCGACAGCGCCGGCGCGAAGCCGAAGCGCACGCCGGCCGGCATCGCACCGATGCCGGTGGTGTCGACCGCGATCGACAGCGCATGCGCCAGCCACGCGACCAGGAGGCACACGCGCCGGAAGCGCTGGTCGGCGCCGGGCCACAGCGCGCCCCCGGCATAGGCGGCGATCGCGGCCAGGCTCGGTAGCAGCAACGTCGCGCCGAAGGCACCGGCTTCGCTGGCGGGGCCGAAAGCTAGAATCATTTTCAGAGTGTACTTTCGAGGGTCTCCCGGCGACGCGCTGCGCGCCCGGCGCTCGGCCCTCACCGAACCGGCGGCGTTGCACCATGGCATCCACCCTCACTGAACGGCTGGGCCGCGTCGTCAAGACGATGCGCGGCCAGGCGCGCATCACCGACAGCAACGTGCAGGACATGCTGCGCGAGATCCGCATGGCGCTGCTCGAGGCCGACGTGGCGCTGCCGGTGGTGCGCGACTTCATTGCCCGCGTGAAGGAGAAGGCGCTCGGCGCCGAGGTGGTCGGCTCGCTGTCGCCGGGCCAGGCGCTGGTGGGCATCGTCAATCGCGAGCTCGCTGCGACGATGGGCGACGGCGTGTCGGACATCGACCTGGCGGTGCAGCCGCCGGCGGTGATCCTGATGGCCGGCCTGCAGGGCGCCGGCAAGACCACCACCACCGCCAAGCTCGCCAAGCACCTGATCGAGAAGCGGCGCAAGAAGGTGCTGACGGTGTCGGCCGACGTCTACCGCCCGGCCGCCATCGAGCAGTTGAAGACGGTGACGAAGCAGGCCGGCGCCGAATGGTTCCCGTCCACCGCGCAGGACAAGCCGCTGGACATCGCGCGCGCCGCGCTCGACCACGCCAAGCGCCACTACTTCGACGTACTGCTCGTCGACACCGCCGGCCGGCTGGCGATCGACGAGGCGCTGATGAAGGAGATCGCCGACCTGCACGCGGCGCTCAAGCCGGTCGAGACGCTGTTCGTCGTCGACGCGATGCAGGGCCAGGACGCGATCAACACGGCGCGTGCGTTCCGCGACGCGCTGCCGCTCACCGGCATCGTGCTGACCAAGATGGACGGCGATTCGCGCGGCGGCGCCGCGCTCTCGGTGCGCCAGGTCACCGGTGCACCGATCAAGTTCGCCGGCGTCAGCGAGAAGATCGACGGGCTGGAGGTTTTCGACGCGCAGCGCCACGCCGGGCGCATCCTCGGCATGGGCGACATCGTCGCGCTGGTCGAGGAGGTGACCAAGGGCGTCGACATGGCGGCGGCGCAGAAGCTGGCCGACAAGGTCAAGTCCGGCGACGCCTTCGACCTCAACGACTTCCTCGGCCAGATCAGCCAGATGAAGCAGATGGGCGGGCTGTCCAGCCTGATGGACAAGCTGCCCGCGCAGATGACCGCCAAGGCCGGCGCGGCCGACATGGACCGCGCCGAACGCGACGTGCGCCGCATGGAGGGGATCATCTGCTCGATGACGCCGCTGGAGCGCCGCAAGCCCGAGCTGATCAAGGCGACGCGCAAGCGCCGCATCGCCGCCGGCGCCGGCGTTCAGGTCCAGGACGTGAACCGCCTGCTCAACCAGTTCGAGCAGATGCGCGACATGATGAAGAAGATGAAGGGCGGCGGCCTCATGAAGATGATGAAGCGCATGGGCGGCATGAAGGGCCTGGGCGGAATGCGCTGAACCGGCCGGCGGCGCACGCCGCTCGCCGCGCCCCGGCCCCTGCCCGCCACCTTTCCCGTCACCTTTCTCCGCATCTTTCCCGGCACCGACCCGGTTCAGCCCGCGCACAGGTAACCGCTTGCCCGCCGCGATTGAACTTTGTGGCGCCCCGGACTATCTTCCCCGGCTGCGTCGTTGGCCGAGGGAGTATCTGTCCGTGATGTTTTTCTTGATCGGCCTCACGGTGGTCGTGGTGTCCGGCGTCGTCCTGTGGCTTTGGCGCCGATCGCGAAACACCGAAACCGAGGAATCGCGCCCTCCTGAGCATATCGACCGGCTCGACACCATCACCGGGTGGACTCCCGAGGCCACGCGAGTGCTGACCCTGGCCGAACGCCGGGCGTTCGACATCCTCGGCCGTGCCCTGCCCGACCACATCGTGTTCGCGCAGGTGCCGCTCGCGCGCTTCATCCGCGTGCCCACGCGCAACTCGTACGCCGAGTGGCTGCGCCGCGTCGGTAACCTTTGTGTCGACCTGTTGGTGTGCGATTCCCAGATGAACGTGTTCGCCGTCATCGAGCTCAACGCGCCCGGTGAACTGTCGAACGAGCGCGTCCTGCGCCGGCAGCAGCGCATGCAGCGGGTGCTGAAGGCGGCCAAGGTGCCGGTGCACGTGTGGCTGGAGAACGCGCTGCCCTCGGTGGAGACGGCACGTGCCGACCTGCTGCCGCCGGTGGTCGAAGTCCGGCAGACGCAGGCGGCCGAAGCCCCGGTGCTGTGGACGGCCGATCGACCGACGCCACGGCCCGATGCGGAAGACACCGCCCCGATGCCCGACGAAGTCATCGAGATGCCCGAACCGCCGTCGACCTGGTACGACGACCTCGATTCCGGCCCCACCCCGCTGACGCCGGAATTCCCGCGCCGCGAATCGAAGCCGCCACGCTGACGCCGTGCCGGCGCCGCGCGGACGTTGCGCCGCCGCGTCAGTTCAGCAAGGCCTGCGCGAACTCCCGCGCGTCGAACGGCTGCAGGTCCTCCAACTTCTCGCCGACGCCGATGAAATAGACCGGCACCGGCCGTTCGCGCGCGATGGCCGCCAGCACGCCGCCCTTGGCGGTGCCGTCGAGCTTGGTCACCACCAGCCCGGTGAGCTGCAGCGCATCGTCGAACGCACGCACCTGCGCCAGCGCGTTCTGGCCGGTGTTCCCGTCGACCACCAGCAGCACCTCGTGCGGCGCGCCGGCCTGCGCCTTGGCGATCACGCGCTTGATCTTCTTCAGCTCCTCCATCAGGTGGAGTTGGGTCGGCAGCCGGCCGGCGGTGTCGGCGATGACCACGTCGCAGCCGCGCGCCCGCCCGGCCACCACCGCGTCGTAGGTCACCGCGGCGGGATCGCCATCCTGCTGGCTGACGATCTCGACCTGCGCACGGCCGGCCCACACCGCGAGCTGTTCGCGCGCGGCCGCGCGGAAGGTGTCGGCCGCGGCGAGCAGCACCTTCTCGCCCGCGTCGCCGAGATGGCGCGTCAGCTTGCCGATGCTGGTGGTCTTGCCGGCGCCGTTGACGCCGACCACCATCATCACGGTGGGCACCGCCTCGCCCACCGTCAATGCCTTTTCCAGCGGCGACAGCAGTTCGGTCAGCGCGTCCGCGAGCAGCGCCTTCACGTCCGACGGGTCGGTGGCCTTGGCCTCCTTGACGCGGCGTTTCAGGTCCAGCAGCAGGAATTCGGTGGCCTTGACGCCGGCATCGGCCATCAGCAGCGCCTCCTCGAGTTCCTCGTACAGCGCGTCGTCGATCTGCGTGCCGGTGAACACCTGGGCGATGCTCGAACCGGTCTTGCGCAGGCCCGGGCGCAGGCGGTCCAGCCAGCCGCGGCGGATTTCGGGTTCGGCCTCCTCGGCCGAATGGGCCCTATCGGCCGCACCGGACGATTTCGCCACCTCGGCCGACGGCGCGGCGTCGACAGGAAGCGGGATTGCCGGAGCGTCCGCCGCGGTCGGCGAGAACGCCGCTGGAATGCCGCGCAACCGGTCGAGCAGGCCGCGGCGAGGCGCGCCGTCGACAGGATGACCGGCTGCGGATGCGGGCTGGCTCTCGGGCAGCGGGGCCGGGACGGCAGCACCTGCCGCCGGTTCGGCCGGCGCCTTCTTCTTGAAGAAACTGAACATGCGTGGGGCTCGTGGGTTGGCCGCGATCCGGCGGCGGCCTGGCGATCACGCCGTCACGCTACAATCGCGGGCTCAGGCGCTTTAGCTCAGTCGGTTAGAGCGACGGAATCATAATCCGCAGGTCCGGGGTTCGAATCCCTGAAGCGCCACCACCCCCCTTCTCTGTCCAGAATTCGCCACCAAAGCGCGGATTAGCGGCCTTCTCCCGGTAAGTGCCCACTGACGTTGGGACCATGCTTGGAAACAAGCTTGGAACCACCATCAGCCGCCATTCTTGAGGCCTGCGACCACTCCAGGTAGGCGACGATCAGCCCGCGCGCATGGTTCCTCGCGCGCGCCAGCTCTGCCGCCTCCGCATCATGGCGCTCGCAAACCAAGGCGCCGCCTCGATGCCGACTCTGCCGAAACGACGGCGCATTGCAGAGTTTGCCCAGCGCATCCCAGTCATCCCGCGCGCGCGTGCCGAGCGCCGCCCACGCGGCGGACTCGCTGCGAAACTGAGACTTGAGTAAGTCCCGGACTTCGTACAGGTAGACGAATTCGTTTCCCGCGTCTTCGGTGCTCGAGCGGTAACTGGCAAGGAGGCTGCCAGCCAGCCGGTCAGTAGGGACGACAAGGGCCAGCAGTGATGCCAGCCGGCGCTCTTCGTCCAGCTCGTCACGTCTCGAATCGGCGACCCCGCCGGTTGCGGGGCCAGGGGCCTGGGTCCCAAGCTTGCCAAGGGCCGTCGTGGCCTGAACTCCCGTCAGTTGCAAGGTCACGTCACCCGTCCCGTCCGGTCGTATCCGGGAAACGCTCGGCGGGAGCAACAAGTACGGCTGGTGCCTGACAAGAAGGCGAGCATCTAGGGCAGCGCGCACCCGGGTTTCGAGCCCGTCCTGAAGGCCCAAGGTGCCATCGAACACGACCGCGGCCATCGTCGCGGTGGCCCTGCCGTCCCCGACAGAGAATTCGACGTCAGGGAAGTCAGGGAACTGGATCGGAGGCGCCCCCACGAGGAACTCCGGGGGGCTGTAGGCCCACGTCAGACGAACAACAATTGCCGGGAACAGTGGACTCACTACATGACTCATGCCGGTACTGTAGTGATCCCGGCCGCCTCCCCGCCCCCTCAGTCCTCCCAAGGCGCCCTACCCGGGCCCTCGCCGTCCACCGGCAGCCCTGCCAGTAGCTCCGCCTGCGCTGCCTTCAGCGACGTTGCCGCGATGACCGCCGATGCCCGTGCCACCGCCTTCGATGCCCGGATAGCCTCCGCCTCGGCCTCCCTTGCCAGCTTGGCGGCCTCCCGGCGCCGCTTCCGTTCCTCCTTGGCCTTGGCCTCCTGCTTGGCCTGTCGTGCAGCTTCCCGGGCCTGTCGTGCAGCTTCCCGGGCCCTTTCGGCGGCCTCTCGTTCCGCCGCGCCTGCCGCATGCCGAGCCGTCAACTTCCGCAACCGGGCGTCCTCCTTCGCCCGCCGGTCGAAAGCGCGGGCCAGCGACCGTGCCCGGGCCGGAATCTTGAGACCTCCCGGAGGCAGCCCCTCCCCGTTCACCATCTCCAACAGCTTCGCCGGGGACAGGGCCTCGACCGATACTGCGACCCCCGGAGACTCCACCGCCAGGGCAGCGTCCAGCTTGGCCCGACTGACCACCTCCCGGATGACCGGCGGGGCCCCTTCCAGGGTCACCAGGAAGTAGCGAAGGGCCGGGCCCGCCGTCGTGGCCCGCACCTGCACTGGGGTACGGCAAGGCTTCCGTTCCGGTTCGGCCAGTGCCATCAGCTCAGGGTCGATCATTGCAGGGCCCCCAGTGCTTGCCGGAACTGGTCCCGGGCTTTGACCTTCTCCTCGGCATCCCGCCGCTCCAGGCCCGCCAAGTGAACCCCGGTGCCACCGATAACGGCCTTGAAGGACGCTGCGAGGATCTCGGTGACCCTCGAGGGGACATCCTTGTAGACCTTCTTACTGCGGCCGGTCCGGTGGTCGAAGTACGAGCCCGCGGCACTCGGTGCCAGTAGTCGGACCCGCCGGACCATCTGGAAGTCGAAGGCCCGGTCATCCCGGAACAGCCGGGGTTGATCATCCTGTAGCAGGTACATGGCGAGGATGGTCTGAACGACCACGGCCGGGACCACTGCGCCAGACAGGGAGCGGACATGGTGCGCTGCCTTCACGTCGGGCATGTACGAGGGTTCCCCATTGCCGTAGCGAGCGAGCATCTGACCGGCGCCTTCGACCAGGCCAGCCCATCGTTGATCCAGTGCAGGCCAAACCTCGGAGGCACTGTTGCGCTGCTGACGAGCGACGACACGGGCCACGTAGGGGCGAAGCTGGTGGACGCTGATGGCGGCCTGTAGGGGGTGCCCGTGGCGCACGTGGGCGCGCTTGTGGGCGGAGCATTTGGTGGAGTAGCCGGTGGCCATCTCGTGGCAGCCAGGGGCCTGACAGGGTCTTGTGCGTTGCATGAGGTGTCGGTGGTTGTAGTTGAATGAGGGCGAAGCTGTGCCCGCCCCTGCAGGGACACAGGGACAGGAATTCGCAGCGCGAACAGAGGGTGAGGGCCTGCGGCGGGCCTGAAGGGGCAGACCTTCGGAGGCAGGGAGTCTTCAGGGGCGCCGCAGGGGGCAGCGGTGGGGGCCTTCGGCCGTAGACCTCCCTGGGGATGGATCACCCTGGGTCTGGATCCCGGCACGGCCGACCGTCGGGCCCGGAAACACCTCCAGAATTCCTACTAGGGTCTATTAGGTTTTTCGGAGGCATTACCGGCCGGTCACGCTGCCTTCAGGAAGTAGGACCGCGCGCCGCGCCCTCTGCCTTCGACGTGGTAGGTCACGCCCACGGCAGCCAGGTCCGAAGCAAGTGCCGACCCTGGGTCCTTGGCCTGCGCTGCCAACTGGTCCCACGCCTTCGGCGTCATCCCCAGGGTGTGGGAAAGCTCCCCCTTGGTGACCTTGCCCGGCAGCGCATTCCGGAGATGAACCGTAGCCGCCTCGATGGTCTGCGCCACCTTGCCAGTCCCACCCTTCCGCCCCCGTTTGCTGCGCTCCGGTGCCCCTGCAAGGTCCCAGGGAACCACCCGGATGCCCTCCATCAGTCGCATCACGCCGGTCACGATGGCATCCCCTTGGGCACCATCAGGCAGGGCCAGGAACACGTCGGCCGTGGGACAGTTCCCGGCGGTGTCGATGACCCGGCGACAGCGGATCCGATTGATGGCCTGAACCAGGTCTGTGACCACCTGGCCGAGCTTCAGCGCCGCGCGGATGTCGTCATGGTCCTTGAACGGTCGATGGTCCGACCGAAGCCAGTCCGTCGTCTGCACCCCCTGCAAGGCCATGAAAGCGTTAGCCGTCCAGGTGTCGGGCCGGTAGGGCAGGCCCAGCACGGCCGCCGCTTCGCAGTCCTGCCACTCGTTGGAGCCATCGACGGCGCCCCAGTGCCCCGTCCGTGCCCTGAAGGTGGCCTCCTGCTTCACTGCGAGGGCCTCGGCCGCCTTGTGGGTGACGACGAACACCGAGCGCCCGGGCAGGCGCGCGCTCAGGTCCGCGAACGCTGCCGCAATGAGTTCCTCCCCCCTGTCCCGCATGGCGACCTTGCCGACCCTGTGGCCCCGACTGACGTGAAGCGTGACGTTGCGGTAGCTGCGAACCCCGGCCGGCGGAGTCAGCACCCGGGCATGCTCGAACAACTGGTAGACCAGATTGGCCGATGCTGTCGCGTCGAGGACAACCGCCCCCTTCACGCCCTCCGGCACGAGCAAACGGGCCGTGTTCAGCGTGTGCCCCTGGCCCTGCACGCGCGAGTAGTAGACCCAGCCGCGGAAGATTGCGTCCAAGGCCCGCAACCTGTCGTCATGTATCGCCCACTGTCCTTGTGACAGGGCCGAATCGGACCGCCCCATCTGGTGGTCGAAGCGAACGTCCCGGAGCGCCCGGCGCAGCGGACCGAAGTCCGGCGGGTCCCCCTGCTTGACTGCCTCCCGCAACACGATCCGTTCGGGGGTCTCCTGCCCCTTGGTCTTCTCGCCTATCTTCTCCAGCAGTCCGACCATCGTCCGCAGGGCCTCCACCGCGTGGCCGTGGTCCTTGCGCACCGACTCCGGAATGGCTGCCAGGGTCAGGCGCAGGCCCTCCAGCTCCCCGCGGGACTCTTCGACCACGTCCAGGGCCTCGTCGATGACGACCAGGCGCCGCGCCCCAACGCCCCAGTCGTGGAAGTACGGCCATGTCTGTCGGACGGTGCTGCCCTGCCCGAGGTGATCCAGGGCCAGCTCGTAGGCTCGGTGGGTGATGACCAGCACAGGGAAGGTCCGCAGCGACTCCAGCACGCCGGGCCCCTTGGCGTCGGAGTGGTACGCCAGCGCGTAGCCGGCCTTCCCTGCAATCCGATTGATGGTGTCGGCCATGCCGTCGGCGTCGGCCTTCAGGCGCGTCACGATGACCACTCCGGGGTGTGTTGCCGTGGTCTCGAAGCGCGCCAGCAGGCCGCAGTAAACGGCCGTCCCTTGGCTCTTGCCCGCGCCGGTGGCGGGCTGTAGGACGGTCCATTCCGTGGCCCTGTCCGGGTCCCCGTGGGCCTCGACGTGCTGCCCGAAGGCCTCGGCCAGTTGCAGCCAGGCAGCGCGCAGGGCGTCACTCGGGACGTTGCCCAAGCGCTCCCAGTGGTCTTGCATCGCTCCGACGAACTCGGCCGGCGCGATGGTCATGGCGGTTGTGGTCATTCTCTGTAGTGCCCGGGGGCTGTTGGAATGGGTGAACGGGATCGGTGATGCCCGTCAGGTGGCGGCCTGCGCGGTGCCGTTGCTCGGGGTGGCTTCGCTGATGGCCTCGGCCGGGGACTTCTTCCGGCTCGTCCGCTTCCGTGCTGCCGGCTCGTCCTCCATCTCGGCCTCCATCTCGGCCACGAGTTCCTCCACCCGCGTCATCAGCCGCGCGTGCCGCTCGCGGGCCTCAGGGCCCAGCAGCACGGTCACGAATTCCGGCAGGGGATCACCTTCCGGGACAGTGCCGATGCGCTCCAGGGCAGCCGCCAGGGCCTCGGGATCGGAGCACGAACCGCGGCACGCCGAACGCATCAGCAGTACCTCGTGTTCGCGGTTCAGGTCGGCGCCCTGCAGGTGCCGGACATAGACGTCCAGTGCCCGACGGATGACACCCGAGCCTGTCGGGTCCAGCGCACCGAATCGCATGAGGGCAGCACGGGCGTAGTCGATGGCGACCACCGATGACCCGTCCAACTGCGCCTCGACTCGGCGGGCGGTGTTGTCAATGGTGGAAGTCTTCCGGCGACGGGTGACCAGGGAACAGAGGGGGCGCTTCGGCGTGGGCATGACAAGGAGGACGCGGCAAGGCATCCGGGTGAACTGCAAAGGGGGACCCCAGGGCCGAACGGCCAGGGGCATGACGGAGAGACCAGGCGCCACCGGGGTCGGCGACGTTGTCTCTTCGAGAGGCAGGGTTTAGGCAGCCACAGCAGCGCGCCAAACGAGGTTCGATTTCGGTACGCCCCACCAGGCACCGGTTTCGTCGGTTCGATTTCCGCTCTTGAACCACCTAAACGAAACCGCTATCATGCGAACTACTCAAACGAAACCAGGAGTTCGAAATGACGTTCACGCGCGGCTACCTCAGGGCCAGCACCGAAGAGCAGGACGCGAGCCGCGCTCAAGCGGACCTCGAAGCCTTTGCCAAAGAGCGGGGCCTCACAGTCGCTAGCTGGTACGTCGAGAACGAGTCCGGGGCGAAGCTGGCCCGTCCTGAACTGTTCAGACTCATCTCCGACGCGCGCCCTGGGGACATCCTGCTGGTGGAGCAGGTAGACCGCCTATCGAGACTGAACGCTGCAGACTGGCGGTCACTCAAGCTCGCGCTTGAGGCCAAGCGCATCCGCGTGGTTTCCCTAGACCTGCCTACCAGTTGGCTGGCGACGACGGCAAAGGATGAGTCAACCCAAGGGTTGCTTGACTCGATAAACGGGATGCTGCTCGACATGCTCGCGGTCGTGGCCCGCAAGGACTACACGGACCGCCGCCGCCGTCAGGCGCAGGGAATCGAGAAGGCGAAGGCCGCTGGCCTCTACCGTGGGCGCCAAGTGAACGAGAAGCGACACGCCCAGATTCGGGAACTGCTCGTGCTAGGCCTGTCATGGTCGAAGGTGTGCGAGATCACTGGGGCTAGTCGCTCCACCGTCCTGCGAGTCGTCAATGCCTCGAAGGCTGCCGTCTCGGAAACCTGAGGCTATCCGGGCGCCGCAGCGTCCTCCTGCGGCTTCCCCGTCGAGGGCACCAGGGGCCCCACATCAGGCCACTACCGGCCCCCCGCAGCACGCGCGCTGCGCGTCCTGTGCAGTCAGAGGCCGTGCTGTCGCCTCACGGCTGCAGCGGCCCGGCCGAACTCCGCTTCCGACAACACCCCAGCATCGAGCGACTGCTCCAGCAGGTACATCCTCACCCGCCCCTCGGCGTGCCCCGTCGGGCCCTCGAAGGCCCTTGCTGCCTCCGCCTCTGCCTGCAAGTGCCGGTAGTAGCTGTCATGGGTGTTGAGCCAGTGGTGCAGCTTGACGCTGCGCACGCCCACGACGACACGCCGGCCAACGCGGACCACCGCGACCAGGGCAAGGAAGGACAGCAGGGCCAGCAGGATGACCAGTTTCATGGGGAGACCATAGCAGCGGCAGCACGTCGTCTCATCCACCCACTGAGCGACGGCGCCGCCGGCTGCCACCGGCCGGGCCGTAGGGCGCGAGGGGGCCCACGGGGGGAACCCGCCGGCCGTGCTCATCCGATACCCGCTGACATGCGTTCCCAAAATGTCCGCCATCGGCACTCCGAGCCGTCGCCGCCTCCTGCCCTTCCCCCCGCTCGGCCATCGCAGCCAACTTGTTGACCGTCTTGGCAATCGGCGCGACCACCTCGATGCCGGCAGTGAGCTTCGAGGGCACTGGAAGGGCCAGGTCGGGGGACGGAGGGGTGTCCGAGGTGCCCTTGACTTCGGAGCGGATTACGGTCGGGTGGGAGGCCGCCGTTGTCCAATCGTTGGACAACGAGTGCCAGTTCTCGGCCAGCCACATGGCATCGGCCCGGACCCTGCGGTCCATGTCACCGAAGCCCTGCTCGGTGCACCAGGCGCCGAAGGCCTGATTCGACGGGTGCAACTGCCGGCCGTAGCGCAGGGCCTGGCCGACGGAGCGCCACAGGGAGCGCTGCTCGGCTGAGGTGGCCTTGATCTGAGTCCAGGCACGGACCCCGCGGGAGAGGATGGCGAGACCTACCCGCCCCCCTTCGACCACCGCGGTGCCCTTCCAGGCCACCACTAGGACGACCAGTCCCGGCACGCTGTCACCGTGGCCCTGTGCCATGGACGCGAGTCAACGGGCAAGGCGGTCCCCGAAGATGTCCCGGCCGGCCTGATTCTGAAGGGCAATGATGCGGCGCCGGATGGGCGCGCGCCAGGCGGAGTGCCGACGCTCGGCCCGAATCGTCTGCCGGTCGCGCGACCGGTACAGCGCTTCAAGCTCCCGCACGGTCATCGTCTCAAGTGCCGCGTACTGGTCCGGGGTGTACTGTTCGGCTTCCAGCAGGGCCGCCAGGCGGTCCATGAGCACGGCCCGCCAAATCTCATTGTGCGGGGTCCACCGGGAATTCGGCGGATAGGCAGCAGCATCGTCGAGCACAGACTCCAGCTCACCGACGGTCAGGGTCAGAACGGCAGCCAAGGTCAGTGGCTCGCCGGACGGGAGTGTCACGTTCCGTGCCTCAGGACTTCGACGGCTGCGGCGCTTCGGGCGCTTCGGTGCCTCGACCGTTTCGGCCAGGGCGGTGGGGGCGGTGCGGTCGGTGGCAGTGGTGCTGACGGGCATTGCGGTTCTCCAGAGGTCGGGGCGGCGTGCTCCGGTGGGTGAACTGTGTCCGCCGGCGGATTATCTTGGTATCCCGGCGATACCCAATTGAGTTATCCGAGTATCATGGTGACGGTGACTAAGATACTGATATTCCCCATATAGGAACAGTATCCGCAAAGGCAGTATCCCTGTAGCGGGAGACGGAGGCCGGGGCCGGCCCATGCGCCGAAAACACCCGGGCCAAACGCGACGGGCCCGGACAACAGGGGTCACAGTGCCCGCCGCAACTCCTCCTCGATGGCATCGGAGTAGCGCACAGCGACCGCCACCGGCCGCAGACCCTCCGCCGACATGGTCGCCCCGTAGTTCTGACGCAGCGGATCATCGATCACATGCCCCACGTATTGCTTGACGTGGTCAGCGTTCAGGCCCTTGTTGACGACCATCGCCGAGAAGTTGCCCCGGGTCGAATGGAAGTCGGCACCGGGCGGAATTCCGAGCCTGTCCCGGTCCCGACCCATCGCCTTGCTGACGTGCCAACTGGGTTTCCCGTCGGGCCCACCAGGCGCACACTCGCTGAACAGCCGGCCCCTTGGGTCACTCTGCGCCGCTGCCCGCCGCTCGAGCACAGCGACCGCCACCGGATGGACCACCGGAATCGAGCGAATGCCGGCGGTGGTCTTCGACCGCGGGATTGAGAGCACCAGGCCACCGGCCGCTGTGGACCGGACATCGTCAGGTCGTAGGCTGACTATCTCATTCAACCGCATTCCAGTCGTCAGGCCGAGGGCGTACAGCTCCCGGAACAGCCCGCGACCGTAGGTCCGATTCCGCTTATCCGCCCAGTCCGGGGCACGGAATAGCGTGGTCAGCTCCGCATCGGTCAGGTGGCGCCGCTCCCCGCTGTCCTCTTCGTCGGCCGCCTTGCTGGCACTCCGCCGCTCGCCCGTGATGTCGTGGCCCTGCCAGAGGGTCTGCAGGGGCCGAGGTAGGGCCCGCTTGCGACCCAGGTGCTTCCAGATAGCCCCGAGACTGGACAGCCGGCCCTTCTTCGTCGCGTAGCTCAGCGGCCCGTCGTTCAGCTTCTCCACGTAGGCTACGGCTTGCCTGTCCTTGATGTCCTCCGGCAGGCAGTCGGCCATGCCCAGGAACTCCAGCAGTTCCCCGAGGGTCCGGCGGTGTTCTTGCTGGGTCTGCACCGTCAGGCCCGATGCAGGGAGCCAGGCCTCCAGCGCCTCCCGCACGGTGCGTGTCTCGGGCCGCGTGGCAATCCGATAGGCCCGCCGGGCCGCCTCCTGCCCCTGCTCGGCCTCGATGACCTCCGCGACACCTACGGCATGGTCCTCCAGGGCCGCGATGGCGTCGATGTCACCGGAGACACTGGCCTCTGCCATTCCTGCGCGGATGTCTGCAAGCCTCCGCTGTTGGTCCGTCAACGCACGGGTGACCACGCCGGACGAAAGCCGCCGGAACAGCGCTTCCGCCTCGCTGGCATGGGGCCGCTTGGCCTTCTCGGCCTGTGCCCGGTTGTGGGTGCCCAGGGACCGCACGATGTGCGTCGGGGCCCTGCCGGTCGCCTCGCTGGTGAAGTGCTTCCGAAGTTCGGGCGGGATCGGTCGCTTGAAGTACCAGAGCCCGCTGGAGTGGCGCCAGAGGTATGCAGGGGACTTGCTGTAGGGCATCGCGTTCGGGGTCCAGCGGGGGACCTTGGAAACAAGCTTGGAAACCAAGCATACCCCCAGTTCCCCTATGACAGAGCCCCCACAGGAGAGGGGAACCCTGAAGGGTTAGTCTCCCTGAAGCGCCACCAAACATCAGCACACCGCAAACACCGAAAGGGCCCGGCATCGCAGCCGGGCCCTTTGTCTTTGCGGGTGGCGCCGCCGCCTCGGGGCGTCCAGCCCCGACGCACTCACTTCGGCTCGATGCGCAGCCGGTTGTCGACACCGACCACGCCCTTCACCTCCGCGGCCAGTTGCGTCGCGCGGTCGCGCGATGCGGCGTCCGGCGCTGTGCCGATCAGGGCCACGCGGCCGTTGTCGGTATCGACGTCGATCTTCAGCGCCGACAGCGACGGATCCTTCGCCAGGCTGGCGTTGACTTCGGTGGTGATCACCGCGTCGGCGACCTTGTTGCCGGCCTCCTTCAGGCCACGCTGGGCGTCCTGCTTCAGTTCGTGGGCGGCATCCTTGGCGTCGGCCATGCCTTGCTTCGCATCGGTCTTGAGCTCGCCGAGCTGGCGTTCGGCCTGAGCGACGGCGACGTCCTTGCCGTTGCGTGCATCGGCCTGGTCCTGCCGGTCGCAGCCGGCCAGGGCCATCGTCAGCGCGAGGGCGCCGACGGCGCTCAGAATCATCGGGCGGTGGTGGTTCATCGGGACACTCCTGTTCATGAGGCCGCGGGTGCGGCCGGTCGGGCGGCGGATCGGGCGGTGCCGTCGATCCGCGGCGGCTGATGACAACGGTAGGCTTCGGCGGCCGCGGAGGGCATCGGCGGACGCCGCGTCCGCTTGTCGGACGAACCCCACGGCGGTGTCGATACGTTTCCGCCACCGCCGCGCCCGGTGGCACGATGCGCTCCAGACCGAACCGGAGAACCGCGATGCCGATGCGCCCTGTCCTGCTGCCGCCCGGCGTCACGGGCACGCTGTGGCTGGCGTCGATGCCGGGCCGGCTGGAGCCGTGGCCGGCATTCGTCGCCGAGAGCCGCGAGCGCCGGCTCGCGCTGGTGCTGTGCCTGACGCCGGACGACGAGGTGCGTGCCTTGTCGCCCGACTACTGGAAGGCGATCCGCGGCGGCGCGCTGCCGTTCACCTGGCGTTCGTTGCCGGTACGCAACTTCGACACGCCGTCGAACCTCGCGGACTTCATCGACGGCATCGAGACGGCCTCGCAGGCACTCCAGCGCGGCGACGCCGTGATGCTGCATTGCGCCGCAGGCATCGGCCGCACCGGCACCGCTGCTGCCTGCCTGCTGAAGCAGCTCGGCCTGGCGACGGACGAGGCGCTGCGCCGCGTGCGCAACGCCGGCTCCAACCCGGAGACAGCACGCCAGGGCGGGCTGGTGGAGCGATTCGGGGTTCGCGCCGACGGCTGATCCCGGCCACCGATCGCGCGGTGGTGCCGGGCGGCACGCTGCCGTCGGGTGGGCGTGAGCGCCGGGCTGGATGGCCCCGCCCCGGGCGGCGCGAACACGCGATCGCATAAGCTCGGACCGGCCATGCCCGACGCCCCGCTCTTCTCGCACCGCCCCTTCATGCAGTTCTGGCTGTCCCGCATCGCCGGGACGGCCGCCAACCAGATGCTGATGGTGGCGGTGGGCTGGCAGATGTACGACCTCACCGGGCGCGCCTGGGATCTCGGGCTGGTCGGCCTGCTGCAGTTCCTCCCCGCGCTGGCGCTGACCCTGGTGGCCGGCCACGTGGCGGACCACTTCCATCGGGCGCGCGTGCTGGCCGTCTGCATGGCGGTGCAGGTCGGCGTGGCCGCGGTGCTCGCCGCCGCCGCGCAGGCGCATTGGGCGAGCCGCGAGCTGCTGTTGCTGCTGTCGGTCGCGATCGGCAGCGCCAAGGCCTTCCAGATGCCGGCGTCGCAGGCGCTGGTGCCGGTGCTGGTGTCGCCCGGCCTGCTGCCGCGCGCACTGGCGTTCAGCTCGGGCGGCAACCAGGCGGCCATCATCGCCGGGCCGGCACTCGGCGGTTTCGTCTACGTCGCCGGTGCGGCGGCGGTGTACGCGCTGTGCGGTGCGCTGTTCGCGCTCTCGTGCGGGTTGCTGGTGCGACTGCGCTATGAGCATGACCCGCCGCCGCGCGAGCCGGTCACGCTGCACAGCGTGCTGGCCGGCGTGCGCTTCATCGCGCAGCGGCCGGTGATCCTCGGCGCGATCTCGCTCGACCTGTTCGCGGTGCTGCTCGGCGGCGCCACCGCGCTGCTGCCGATGTTCGCGAAGGACGTGCTGCACGTCGGCCCCTGGGGCCTCGGCCTGCTGCGCAGCGCGCCGGCGGTCGGCGCACTCGCGATGTCATGGCGATTGACGCAGTGGCCGATCCAGCGGCGTGTCGGCCGGGCGATGTTCGCGGCCGTGGTGGTCTACGGCGTGGCGACACTGGTCTTCGCGCTGTCGACGGCCTTCGTGCTGTCGTTCGTCGCACTGCTGGTGTCCGGCGCGGCCGACATGGTGAGCGTGGTGATCCGCCAGTCGCTGGTGCAGCTGGAGACGCCGGACGCGATGCGCGGTCGCGTCAGCGCGGTCAATTCGATCTTCATCGGTGCGTCGAACCAGCTCGGCGAGTTCGAGTCGGGCGCGGTCGCCGCGGGGGTCGGACCGGTCGGCTCGGTGGTGATCGGCGGTGCCGGCACGCTGCTGGTCGCCGTGGCCTGGTACCGGATGTTCCCGGCGCTGGCGCAGCGCGAGCGGCTGGCGGGCGGGTGATGGCCGCGACGGCAAGCCCGGCAGCGTCCGCGGGCGATTCCGGCACGGGCGTGGCCATGAGCGGCGGCGCCGAAGGCATTGGTGTCGGCGGCGTGACGGATGCTGCCGGCATCTCTGGCATGACGCTGTTGCACGACGACCCGAGCTTCCTGCTCTTCGACAAGCCGGCCGGCCTGCTCTCGGTGCCCGGCCGGCTCGAGCCCGATTGCCTGGCGGCGCGCGCGCAGCGGCGCTGGCCGGATGCACTCGTCGTGCACCGGCTCGACATGGCGACCTCCGGCCTCTGGCTGATGGCGCGTGGCATCGATGCGCAGCGCCGCCTGTCGGCCGCGTTCGAGCGTCGGGAAACCCGCAAGCGCTACGTCGCCGTCGTGCACGGCCTGCTGCGCGACGACACCGGCCGGATCGACCTGCCGCTGGCAGCCGACTGGCCGAACCGCCCGCGACAGCGCATCGACCCGAAAAACGGCCGGCCGGCGCGGACGAACTTCCGCGTGCTCGCCCGCGACGCCGCGGCAGGCACCACGCGCGTCGAGCTCGAACCGGTCACCGGCCGCTCGCACCAGTTGCGCGTGCACCTGCTGGCGCTCGGCCATCCGATCGTCGGCGACGCGCTGTACGCGCCCGAGCGCCCCGCCGCGCGCCTGCTGCTCCACGCAACGGGCTTGACCTTCGCGCATCCGCTGACCGACGATCTACTGGTGTTTCACAGCGCGCCGCCGTTCTGAGGCCGGCTCCGGCCGATGCACCACGACCATCTGCTCTGCCCTCATGAGGAAACACCCGGCCGCCCGGAGTTTCCTCATCCCCGTCGGGGGGTGGACGACGCAAGGCGTCGGCCTGGGGGCGCTCACGAGCACACCCGCACGAGAACCGTGCGGCGAGGCGACTCGCGTGCCGCCCGGAGCGGTGTCCTGCAAGCCGTGGCGCTGGCCGCCGCCGCGTCGATCGCGCTGATGCTCGCGGGCTGCGCGGCCCCACCGCCCCGGCCGGCGGCCGACGGCGGCCCCGCGCCCGGCGCGGGCGCTGCCTCCGCACCCGCGGCCGACGTCGCGGTGCTGGCCCAGCAGGTGATCCTGGCCGAAGCGGCGTTCGCGAAGACGATGGCCGACCGCGACCATGCCGCCTTCGTCCGCTTCGTCGCCGACGATGCCGTCTTCTTCACCGGCCAGCAGCCGCTGCGCGGCAAGGCGGCCGTCGCCGCCGGCTGGAAGCGCTTCTTCGACGACCCGAAGCCCGCCTTCTCGTGGGCGCCCGGGCAGGTGCAGGTGCTCGATTCGGGCACGCTGGCACTGTCGACCGGCCCGGTGTTCGACGCCGCCGGCGCGCCGATCGCGAGCTTCACGTCGATCTGGCGGCAGGAGTCGCCGGGCGTCTGGAAGGTCGTCTTCGACAAGGGCTGCAACTGCCCCTGAGCGGTCTCGCGCTGCCGCCGCCCCGCCGAGCGGGAGCTTTCGCCCTTCGGGCGGCCGTGCGGGCTCATTGGGGCACCCTACGGCCTGCGGCCGGTCCTGCCGAGCGGGAGCTTTCGCCCTTCGGGCGGCCGTGCGGGCTCAATCGTCACCCCGCTTGTGCCGCAGCGCCACCCGCGCGGCCCGCCCGCGCGCCTTCCACTGCGCAAGTTCGCGCTGGCGGTCGAGCACCGTCAGCGTGTCGCGCCGCGCCTCGCGCAGCAGCTTGTGGAAGTTGCGCAGGCGGTCGTCGTCGACGCCGGCGCGCACCGCGCAGCCGGGCTCGTCGTGGTGCCGACAGTCGCGAAAGCGGCACATCGCCGCGAAACGCGCGACATCGTCGAACAGGCCGGACAGCGTCGCCTCGTCCAGGTCCGGCCGCAGCGCGCGCAGCCCCGGCGTGTCGATCACGCAGGCGCCGCCCGGCAGCGGGTGCAATGAGCGCGAGGTGGTGGTGTGCTTGCCGCGGCGGTCGTTCTCCCGCACGGCCCCGGTGTCCTGCAGTTCGCGCCCGGCCAGCGTGTTGGTCAGCGTGCTCTTGCCGGCACCCGACGAGCCGAGCAGCACCAGCGTGCGCCCGGGCTGAAGGTACGGCGCGAGCGCCTGCGCCGCCGCGGGCGAGCGGGCATCGACGACGTGCCGGTCCAGGTCGGGCGGCGTGCGGCCCTGCAGCCGGCGCATGGCCTCGTCGATGCGCGCCGGCGCGGCGGCGTCAGCCTTGCTCAGCACCAGCACCGGCGTCACGCCGCTGCCGCGCACCAGCGCCAGGTAGCGCTCCAGGCGCCGCGGGTTGAAGTCGTCGTCCAGGCCCATCACCAGCAGCGCGGTGTCGACGTTGCTGACGACGGCGTGGCGGCTGCCGTCGGCATCGCGGCGGACCAGGTGGGTCAGCGGCGGCAGGCGCCGGTGCACCTGCCAGTCGCCGTGGGCGTCGGGCGCGGCGCGCACCCAGTCGCCGACGGCCAGCGCGCTGTCGCCGTCGGACAACTCGCGCCGCAGCCAGGGCACGACGCGCGCGACGTGCTCGGCGCGGCCGTCGTGCAGGCGCAGGCGGTCGCGGTGCACTTCGGTGACGCGCAGGATGTGCAGCGGCGAGGGTGCGGGATCGAGGACCGTGGGGGGTTGAGGGATCGGGTGGGCGCTCGGTTCGCCGTCGTTCTCGACGGACAGGGACAGGTGTCGCGCCATCGCGGCCGTGAGGCCGATGCGGCGCAGCGGTTCGAAATCGAAGTCGATCATGGTGTCGGAGACATCCAGTGGGCGGCGCGCGGCGTGCCGCCGTGCTCGCAGGCAACCGGCAGGCGCAATCGCGCACCGCGGCGCCCGGCGGGCGCGTTCGGTGGGGGATCGGGTGTCGGGCGGGGCGCCGGGCCCGGTGCGGGCGGCGGGGGTCGCGAGGAAGGCGGCGTTCGCGCGTGTGCGTCAGGGCGCTCGGCGCCGCCGCGTTGTGCGCGGCGGGCGCTCGAGCGTCAGGCGCCGGCTGGAACGATCACCCGAACGGTCGCTGACGAAGCCGTTCGCGGGGCCGTTCGCGCGTTCAGCGGGTCGAAACCCGCGGCTTCGCGCCTGGACCGGCCGAGTCCGGTGCCCGGACCGACGAAGGTGCATGGATGGGCTGCGTCATGGCACGTCTCCTCGGGTGGAAAGCCGGGCGGGCGGGAACGCGTGGACGAGGCCGGCGCGCTGCGAAGGGCGGCAGTGTGGACGCGCGCGCGGCGAGCGTCAACGGCACCCTGCGGCACCGTGGCGCGAACCACGCATGACAGTCGCACAGGCCAGTCGCACAGGCGGTCCACTGTGCCCGCGCGTTGGAGATCGCCGCTCAGCCGCCGCGCAGCGCGGTGACCTCGATCTCGATGCGCATGCGCGGGTCGGCCAGGCCGGCGGAGATCATCGTGGCGGCCGGGCGGGCGGCGCCGAAGCGCTCGCGCAGCAGCGGCCAGCAGGGTTCGAAATCGGCCCGGTCGGGCACGATGTAGGTGACGCGCACGACGTCCGCCAGCGTGGCCCCGGCCTCGCGCAACGCGGCCTCGATGTTCACCAGGCACTGCTCGGCCTGCGCCACCACGCCGTCGGGGATGGTCATCGTCGCGTAGTCGAAGCCGGTGGTGCCGGAGACGAACACCCAGTCGCCGGCGACCACGGCGCGCGAATAGCCGATTTCCGCCTCGAAGCGGGAGCCGGAATCGATGCGTTGCCGAGTCATGGGAATCCTCCGGGGTGCGGGCCGCGCACGGGCCGCGGGCAGGCGGCCGGCGAGGCGGGCGCGCAGTATCGCCGTGGCGGCCGGGCGGCAGGGCATCGACCGCTAAAATTCGCCGTTTCGTCACGACGCTGCCCGGCGCCCTCCATGCCCGTCGCTTCCAAGCCCACCGCTCCCGCCGTGTTCGACCTGAAGAGCGCCACGCTGACCCTGGTGGCGCTGGTCCTGCGGACGGCCGATGCCGGGGTGCTGGCGAAGGCGCTGGACGACCGCTTCGGCGACGCGCCCGCACTGTTCGACGGCGATCCGGTCGCGCTCGACCTGTCAGCGCTTCGCGACGAAGAGGCGCCGATCGACTTCGCGGCGCTGATCGCACTGTTGCGCGAGCGGCAGATGCTGGCGGTGGCCGTTCGCGGCGGCAATCCGGCGCAGATGGCGGCGGCGCGCGAGGCCGGGCTGGTCGAAGCGCCCGATGCGCCGCCGGAGCGGCGCGCAGCCGCGGCGAAACCGCCGGCGGCCCAGGCGCCATCGGGGCCGGCGTCCGCGAGCCCACCCCAGATACCGACCGGGGCTTCCGCACCGGCCCTGGCACATGGCCTGGGGCAAGCCCAGGCACAGGGCGCAGCAGCCCTCTCCGACCCCGCCCCGACATCCGGCACCGCGGCCGCCTCGACAGCCGCCCCGGCTGCCGCGGCGCCGACGCCGGAACCGATCCAGCCCGCGCCCACCGCCTCGCCGACCGCAGCCACGCCGACCGCAGCCACGCCCACGCCCACGCCCACGCCCACGCCCACGATGGTGATCGACCGCCCGCTGCGCTCCGGCCAGCAGGTCTACGCCCGCGGCTGCGACCTGGTGGTGCTCGCCGCGGTGAACCATGGCGCCGAGGTCATCGCCGACGGCCACATCCACGTCTACGCGCCGCTGCGCGGCCGCGCGGTGGCGGGCGCCAAGGGCAACACCGCCGCGCGCATCTTCAGCACCTGCATGGAGCCCGAACTGCTCGCCATCGCAGGCACCTACCGCACCACCGAAACCCCGCTGCCGGCCGACGTGCTCGGCAAGCCGGCCCAGATCCGGCTCGACGGCGAGCGGCTGGTGTTCGAACCCCTGACCTGACCCACAGTGAGACCCGCCCCCATGGCAAAGATCATCGTCGTGACTTCCGGCAAGGGAGGCGTCGGCAAGACCACCACCAGCGCGAGCTTCTCGTCCGGCCTTGCGCTGCGCGGCCACAAGACGGCGGTGATCGACTTCGACGTCGGCCTGCGCAACCTGGACCTGATCATGGGTTGCGAACGCCGCGTCGTGTACGACCTGATCAACGTGATCCACAAGGAGGCCAACCTCAACCAGGCGCTGATCAAGGACAAGCAGTGCGACAACCTGTTCGTGCTCGCCGCCTCGCAGACGCGCGACAAGGACGCGCTGACGCAGGAGGGCGTGGAACGCGTGCTGAACGAACTCGCGGCGATGGGCTTCGAGTACATCGTCTGCGATTCGCCGGCCGGCATCGAGACCGGCGCGCTGATGGCCATGCACTATGCGGACGAGGCGCTGGTGGTCACCAACCCCGAGGTGTCGTCGGTGCGCGACTCCGACCGCATCCTCGGCATCCTGGCCTCCAAGACCAAGCGCGCCATCGAAGGCAAGGAGCCGATCAAGGAACACCTGCTGATCACGCGCTACAACCCGAACCGCGTGCAGGGCGGGCAGATGCTGTCGCTGGACGACATCCAGGAGATCCTGCGCATCGAGCTGATCGGCGTGATCCCCGAGTCGGAGACGGTGCTCGACGCCTCGAACCAGGGCGTGCCGGCGATCCACCTGAAGGGCACCGACGTGTCGGAGGCGTACAAGGACGTGATCTCGCGCTTCCTCGGCGAGAAGGTCGCGATGCGTTACGTCGACGCCGAGCGACCCGGCTTCTTCAAGCGCCTGTTCGGCGGGAGGTGATCGCGATGTCCCTGCTCTCGTTCTTCCTCGGTGAAAAGAAGAAGACGGCGACGGTCGCGAAGGAGCGGCTGCAGATCATCCTGGCGCACGAGCGCAGCGGGCGCGGCGGCAGCCGCACCGACTACCTGCCGGCGCTGCAGCGCGAGCTGGTCGCGGTGATCTCGAAGTACGTGTCGATCCGCCCGGACGACATCAAGGTGCACCTGGAGCGCCAGGACAACCTCGAGGTGCTCGAGGTCAAGATCGAGCTGCCTGAAGCGGCGCGCTGACGCGTCCGCGCAGGCGCCGTGTCCGTCGCCTGCGGCGGCGCGCGGCGTCCGGACGAAAAAAAGCCCGGCGGAGCCGGGCTTTTTCGTTGTCGTCCGGGTGCGCCCGGGCTGCGTAGCGAGCACCCGGACCAGGCCCGGGCGCCGCTCGCCGATCAGTACTCGATCGCGCCGATGTCGATCGCCGCGCCGTTGACGCTGCGCGCCAGCCGGGCAAAGCTCGCATCGAGCTGGTACTGCAGCACGTAGGCCGAGACCGTCGACGGACCGGACAGGCCAGCGTCGATCACGCTGGCGCCGGCGAGCGGCTTCATCGTCACCAGGTCGAACGGCGCAGTCTTGCCGGTGATCTGGTTGGCGGCGCCCGTCACGGTGCCCGGGATCGGGTGGTACGGATCGGAATCCGCCCAGCCGGCGCTGAACCAGTTGCGGCCGAGGTTGATGTTGCCGCCCGAGGTGTAGCCCGGCGCGTTGTCCTGCGTGGTGCGCAGGGACGGGTACGGCGTGCCCGGATCGAAGTAGAAGATGTTGTTCCACACCTCGGCGTTCTCGTACGAGGTCGACAACTGGAACAGCTTCGCGTAGTCCATGCCGGTCACGCGCACGGTGTTGTTGAAGAAGTACAGCGTGCCGCGGCGGTAGTTGACTTCACCGCCGGCGTGGTCGCCACCGTAGTGGATCACGCTGCCGGTACGGCCGTCCTTCACGATCTCGTTGCCGTAGACGATCGTCGAGCGGTAGTTCGGGTCGGCGATGGCCACCGCACCGAAGTCCTCGGCCTCGACCAGGTCCAGCGCATGAGCGCCTTCCTCGATGCGGTTGTAGCGGATCACGGTGCCGATCGAGCGGTCCTTGATCGCGTTGCCGGTCGCGCCGGAGCGTTGCGGGCCGTAGCGATTGAACTCATAGACGACGTTCTGGCTCTCGATGTACGTGCTGTGGATCGTGTAGGACCCCGACACGCCATTGCCCCAGATGTAGTTGCCGGCGATGCGCAGGTCCTTCGTCACCGCGAAGTCGCCTTCGAGGTTCGAGCGGCTGAAGATCGCGTGGGTGCAGTCGGTCAGCTCGTTGTCGGCGATCGTGATGTTGTGGCCGCGCTCGACCCAGATGCAGCCGCCGAAGTCCGTGTAGGTCTGCTTCGCACCGGTGGAGTCGGTGAAGGTGTAGTTCGGATGCGCGCTCTGGATCTTCAGGCCGTCGATCTGCACGTACTGCGGGAACGCCTGGTACGGGCCGGTGTAGGTCTGCTTGACCATGATCACACCACGCAGCTCGTGCATGATGTTTCCGTAGGACAGGCCCTTGCGGGTGACCGCGTTGTTGCCGGTGATGACCGGGCGCTTGCCGCTCGCATCCTTGACGCCGCAGATGCGGACCGGGGCGGAGGCGGTGCCTTGTGCCGAGACCAGGAACTTGCCGGCATACGGCGTGGCGCTCGGGAAGATGCGCACCGTGTCACCGGCCGCCAGCGTTTCCCAGGGCACCAGGTCGAGCGAGGCGATCTGGCCGGCGCCGGGGCCGACCTGGAAGTCGCGACCCTTGCCGGACGGCAGGCAGTCGGTCTTCGTGAACACCGCGGGCGGGTTGGCGGTCAGCGGCGTCGGGGCCGGCGCGGGCGACGGAGCCGGCGCGGGGGACGGTGCCGGTGCCGGTGCCGGTGCCGGAGCCGGTGCCGGAGCCGGTGCCGGCGATGGGGCTGGCGCGGGTGCCGGAGCGTCGCTCGACGAGTCGCACACCTTGGCGACGCCGTCGGCGGGGTCGCCACCGAACAATTCACGCGTGCACAGGCCCGCGCCGGTCATCGACTTCTGCAGCCACTTGGTGCCGGAGCCGAAGCGCACCGTCTTGGTGCCGGAGACCGAGAACGACTGGTACTCGCTGGCGTTGCGGGTCCAGGTGGGGGTCGGGGCAGGTGCCGGAGCCGGCGCAGGAGCGGGTGCCGGAGCCGGCGCGGGGGCCGGAGCGGGCGCCGGAGCCGGCGCGGGGGCCGGGGCCGGCGCGGGGGCCGGGGCCGGCGCGGGGGCCGGAGCCGGGGCCGGAGCCGCTGCCGCGAGCTGATCGCAGACCTTGGCGACGTTCGGAGCCGGGTCGGTGCCGAAGAACGAACGGGTGCATTCGGCCGAGCCGGTGACCGTCTTATTGACCCACTTGGTGCCGGAGCCGAAGCGGAAGGTCTGCGCGCTGCTGGACTTGAAGCTGCCGTATTCGGAAGCGACGCGTGTCCAGGTGCCAGTGGCGTCGGTGGTGGACAGCGCGGCGGCGCTGGCTTCCGGACGGGAACCGCCTTCGCGGGTCAGAACCGTGGTCGTGCTGGCGCTGTTTCCGGCGGCGTCTTCGGCCGTCACGGTGATGATGTTCTCGCCCGGCTGCAGCTGGATGGTCGGGGCCGACCAGCTCGCCTGGGTGGTGTTGGCATTGCTGTCGACGCTGGCAGAGCCGCTGCCGCCGCGGTTGTTGGACCAGACCACGCGCGCCAGGCGCATGTTGTCGGTCGCGGTGCCGGTCAGGCCGACCAGGCCGGTGGAGCCGCCGTCGATGGTGGCGGCGACGGAGACGGCCGGCGCCTGCGAATCAATGGCCTTCCAACGCAGGGACTCGGCTTGTGCCGTGGTCGAACCGTCCAGGTTCGTGCTGTCCGTACCGCCACCGCACCCGATCAGGGCCACGCACGCAACACCTTGGGCGATCGCAAGCATTGCGTAGTTCAACTGGTATTTCATTTCCGACGCTCTCATTTTCGGTCAACGACATGCGATCCACCCCCTCCGGGTGGCGGATCTCCGTGTAGCAGTGCGGGGAGCGAGGAAGCCGACGGGAGGGTCGGTGGGCGCTTGCTGCGCGTTCGCTTGCACTGCCGTTTGGCGTTGCCAGACGTTGATCTGGGCGCTTGACCGCCAACGGCATCTATTGCGGATTGAAGATTAGCGTCTCCGTCCAGCCCCCCCGTAACGGAACGCGAGGCCTTGTAACAGCGGCACGGGAGGGGTCGCGCTAGGACACGTTCACTGGAAGTTCCACGGTTGCACCCCCTGGATATCCCTGAGAACCCCCCCAAATCAAGGGATCAAAACACCTTGACAACCGCAACTCTTGTTCATCTTTAAAACAACTTGTCGTTGTAGTTACATTCAGAATCGTTCAGACACGAATTGAATTGACTGTTGCCGGCACGAGCGCCGACGGCGGATATACGGGGGAAAACGGCGCCAATCCAAGGCCTTGGCGGCGCCGAAAATACGCGGGCGGACCCGGAAGACGGACGCACGATTTCATCGGACGGGATTTGCGTGACGACCCCGTGACTTCCGACGAGCCAGATCCATTGCAGGTCCCGCGCCAACTCCGTGCCAGCCCCGGGCCAGAATCGTGACCAATCGTGAACAGTATTCGGACCTATGTCGGGGTTTCTCGTGCGAAACCTGACAAAGCACCGGATACAGCCGGCGTCGCGTGGTTTCAACTCGTTTCATTCGACGGGGCGGTTCGTTGCTGCGGCGCAGCAATGCGCGTGCGCGTGGTGCGCACTCCGGCCGGATGCACCGTGCGGGTGCACATTCGTCGATGGGAGGGGCCACGCGACGCAGGCGGGCACGGAAGCCCGCAGGTCGGATGGCTTGCAGCAGCGCCGACACGGCTGCTGCCGCAGACGGCGCCCAAAGGATGCGCCGGGTACGGCGCGAACTGGCGCGCGGCGACGGGATCGCCGCCGGCGCGGTCCGCGCGGCAATCAGGCTCAGGCCTGGGCCACCTCGTGGTTGGCCATGATCTCGAGCGCGCGCACCAGCGCCGAGTGGTCGAGGTCCTGCATGCCGTTGGCCGCGCAGGCCTGCATGAGCTGGGCGGCGCCGGCCGTCTGCGGCAGCGCCACGCCGAGGGCGCGCGCGCCGGCCAGCGCCAGGTTCAGGTCCTTCTGGTGCAGCCCGATGCGAAAGCCCGGCGCGAAGGTCCGCTTGACCATGCGTTCGCCGTGCACTTCGAGGATGCGGCTGGCCGCGAAGCCGCCCATCAGCGCCTGGCGGACCCGCGCCGGATCGGCGCCGGCCTTGCTGGCGAACACCAGCGCCTCGCCGACGGCCGCGATGTTCAGCGCGACGATGATCTGGTTGGCCACCTTGGTCGTCTGCCCGTCGCCGTTGCCGCCGACCAGCGTGATGTTCTTGCCCATCAGCTCGAACAGCGGCTTGACGCGGCCGAACGCCGCCTCCGGCCCGCCGACCATGATCGTCAGGCTCGCCGCCTTGGCGCCGACCTCGCCGCCGGACACCGGCGCGTCGAGGTAGTCGCAGCCGAGCTGGTTGATGCGCTGGGCGAACGCCTTGGTCTCGATCGGCGAGATCGAACTCATGTCGACCACCGTCTTGCCGGCGGTGAGGCCGGCGGCCACGCCGTTCTCGCCGAACAGCACCGCGGCCACGTCGGGCGTGTCGGGCACCATCAGGAAGACCGTGTCGGCCTTCTGCGCGACCTCGGTGGCGCTGGCGCACGTGGTGACGCCGGCCTCGACCAGCGCCGCCGGCAGCTTGCCGTGGGTGTAGACGAACAGCTCGTGGCCGGCCGCGCGCAGGTGGCCCGCCATCGGCGCGCCCATGATGCCGAGGCCGATGAAGCCCAATCGTTGGGAAGTGCTCACAGGGTGTCTCCGGGATGCGGTGAAGGGGTCGTCAATAACCGAAGCGCTGGCGCCAGCCGAGGCCGGCCTCGGTCGTCGTCGCGGGCTTGTACTCGCAGCCGATGTGGCCCGAGTAGCCGATGCGGTCGATGTGGCGGAACAGGAAGTCCCAGTTCAGCTCGCCGGTGCCGGGCTCGTTGCGGCCCGGGTTGTCGGCGAGCTGCACGTGGCCGATGCGCGCCAGGTGCTTCTCCAGCGTGGCGGCAATTTCGCCCTCGACGCGCTGCGCGTGATAGATGTCGTACTGGACGAAGGCGTTCGGCGCGCCCACCTCGTCGAGGATCGAGAGTGCCTGGTCGGTGCGGTTCAGGTAGAAGCCGGGGATGTCGAACGGGTTGATCGGCTCGATCAGCAGGTTCAGCCCGGCGTTCTGCAATTCCCCGGCGGCGAAGCGCAGGTTCTCGACGAAGGTGCGGCGCAGCGTGGCGGCGTCGACCCCCGCCGGCGCCTTGCCGGCCAGGCAGTTCAGGCGCGGCACGCCCAGCGCGCCGGCGTACTCCAGTGCGCGGCCGACGCCTTCGCGGAACTCGCCGACGCGGTCGGGGTGGCAGGCGATGCCGCGCTCGCCGGCGTCCCAGTTGCCGGCGGGCAGGTTGTGCAGCACGAGCTGCAGGCCGTTGGCATCGAGGCGGGAGCGGATCTCCTGCGCCGGGAACGCGTACGGGAACAGGAACTCGACAGCGTCGAAACCGGCGTGCGCCGCCCGCTCGAAGCGGTCGAGGAACGGCACCTCGGTGAAGAGCATCGTCAGGTTGGCGGCGAAACGCGGCATGGTGGTCTCCTGGTGCGCCGAGTCGGTTCAGTCGAGCAGGCCGACGGCGGTCGGCGCATCGCGCGTCGGGTCGAGCGCGAGTTCCTCGAACTCGTTGATCGCATCGATCTCGGTGCCCATCGAGATGTTGGTGACGCGCTCGAGCATCACCTCGATCACGACCGGCACCTGGAACTCGGCCATCCACTTTTCCGCCTGCTGGATCGCCGGCTTGATCTCTTCCTGGCGGTGCACGCGGATCGCCTTGCAACCCAGGCCCTCGACCACCGCCTTGTGGTCGACGCCGTAGCCTTCGAGCGCTGGCGCGTTGACGTTGTCGAAGCCGAGCTGCACGCAATAGTCCATGCTGAAGCCGCGCTGGCTCTGGCGGATCAGGCCCAGGTAGCTGTTGTTGACCACCATGTGGATGTAGGGCAGCTTGAACTGCGCACCCACGGCCAGCTCCTCGATCATGAACTGGAAGTCGTAGTCGCCCGACAGCGCGACGATCTTGCGCGTCGGGTCGGCCGCGCGCACGCCCAGCGCGGCGGGGATCGTCCAGCCCAGCGGGCCGGCCTGGCCGCAGTTGATCCAGTGCCGCGGGTGGTAGACATGCAGGAACTGCGCGCCGGCGATCTGCGACAGGCCGATCGTCGACACGTAGGTCGTGTCGCGGTCGAAGTTGTTGTTCATGCACTGGTACACGCGCTGCGGCTTCATCGGCACCGTGTCCAGGTTGGTCTTGCGCAGCATCGTGCGCTTGCGCTCGCGGCACTCCTCGACCCAGGCGCTGCGCGACTTCAGCGAACCCGCCGCCTTCATCTCGCGCGCCACCTCGACGAACAGCTCCAGCGCCGCCTTCGCATCGGAGACGATGCCGAGGTCGGGGTCGAAGACGCGGCCGATCTGCGTCGGCTCGATGTCGACGTGCACGAACTTGCGGCCCTTGGTGTAGACCTCGACCGAGCCGGTGTGGCGGTTGGCCCAGCGGTTGCCGATGCCGAGCACGAAGTCGCTCGCCAGCATCGTCGCGTTGCCGTAGCGGTGGCTGGTCTGCAGGCCGCACATGCCGGCCATCAGGCGGTGGTCGTCGGGGATCGTGCCCCAGCCCATCAGCGTCGGGACCACCGGCACGTCGGTCAGCTCGGCGAACTCGACCAGCAGGTCCGACGCGTCGGCGTTGATGATGCCGCCGCCGGCGACGATCAACGGCCGCTCGGCTGCCTGCAGCATCGAGATCGCCTTCTCGATCTGCTTGCGGTTGGCGCGCGGCTTGTAGACCGGCAGCGGCTCGTAGGTGTCGATGTCGAACTCGATCTCGGCCATCTGCACGTCGAACGGCAGGTCGATCAGCACCGGGCCCGGGCGGCCCGAGCGCATCAGGTGGAAGGCCTGCTGGAACGAGCGCGGCACCTGCGCC
>JBGAMJ010000050.1:0-33258 GCA_044223035.1 Piscinibacter sp. | reverse complement strand
GACCAGTCGACGCAGGCGAACGCCGCCCTGGTCGAGCAGAGCACGGCCGCGGCCGAAAGCCTGAAGAGCCAGGCGGCGCGGCTGGTCGACGTGGTGTCGCGCTTCCGGCTGGAGAACGCCGCGGCCTGACGCACCCGCGGGCCGGCATCTCCGGGCGCCGCGGAGCTGGCGCCAAGCCACCGCCAACGGGCCGGACGGGTCGCCCCGGCACCGGCCCCGAACCGCTCAATCCGCCGCCGTGTCGTCCTCGCCGGCCGGCAGCAGGATGCGGCGCGTGTTGAAGTCGTATTCGTAGACCTCGCCGTGGCGGCCCCATTCGATCGCGGTGCGCAGCACGCGCTCGGCCTCGGCCGCGTCCAGGTGTTCGCGCAGCAGGCGCAGGAAGGGCTCGTCCGGCAACTGGCCCGAGGGTTCTTGCTCCAGGCTGTGGCGGATGTGCGCCGCCAGCGGGACGTGCGCCAGGAGTTGCTGGCCGAACAGTTCCTGGCGCAGCGTGTGCTGGCCCTCGACGTAGCGGCGGCCGAGCGGCGTGATGTGCAGGTCGCCGTGCTCCAGCCGGGCGAACTCCAGCAGCGCCACCGCGTGCGCGCCGGGCAGCAGCTCGGCGTCGGTCAGGCCGGTGTCGGCCGCCAGTTCGGGCAGGTCGGCGTGGCCGTCGAAAGGTGTGTCGGCCAGGCGCTCGAGCAGGCCGTCGATGCGTGCCACGTCGGCCGGCGGCAGGCGGTCGGCCAGCGGCCGCGGTGCGGCTTCCTCGCCCGGTGCTTCCGCTTCCTCCGGCGTGCGGCCGGGGCGGGCGGCGCCGGCGGTCATCAGCGCGTAGACCTCGTCGACCAGCGAGCGCAGCTCCGCGCCGTCGGGGTTGCGCGGCCGCCGGAGCTGCACCGCGAGCTGGAAGCGGATGCGCCCGGGATCGCTGGCGAAGATCAGCACCCGGTCGGCCATCACCACCGCCTCCTCGATGTTGTGCGAGACGACCAGGATCGCCTTCGTCGACATCGTGCCCGCGCCCCAGAGCTTGAGCATGTCCTCGCGCAGGCGCTCGCCGGTCAGCACGTCGAGAGCGGAGAAGGCCTCGTCCATCAGCAGCACGTCGGGCTCGGTGACGAGCGCGCGCGCGATGCCCACGCGCTGGCGCATGCCGCCCGACAGCTCGCGCGGCAGCGCACCCTCGAAGCCGGCCAGCCCGATGCGCTCGATCGCCGCCACCGCACGGGCCGCGCGCGCGGCCGGCGCCATGCCGCGCGCCTCCAGGCCGAGCTCGACGTTCTGCTGCACCGTCAGCCACGGGAACAGCGCGAACGACTGGAACACCATGCTGATCGCGCGCGCCGGGCCATACAGCGGCTGGCCGCGGTAGCGCACCTCGCCCTGGTCGGCCGGGATCAACCCGGCCATGATGCGCAGCAGCGTGCTCTTGCCCGAGCCCGAGCGGCCGAGCAGCGCGACGATCTCGCCTTCGCGCAGCGTGAAATCGACGTCCTCGAGCACCGGGCGCGCGCTGCCGTCGGCCGAGCGGAAATGCTTGCCGACGTGGCGGAGTTCGATGATGGGTGTGGCCATCGGCGCGGTTCCCGGGAGTTTGGTCGCTGTCGTCAGAAGCTGATGCGCTCGTCCGCCAGACGGTACAGGCGGCGCCAGATGCCGTGGTTCATCGCCATCACGAACACGCACATCACGCCGATGCCGAGCGCGATGCGCGGGAAATCGCCGGTCGCGGTCATCTGCGCGATGTAGCTGCCCAGGCCGGCCGCGCGCAGCGTGGTGTCGCCCCAGGTGACGTACTCGGCCACGATGCTCGCGTTCCACGAGCCGCCGCTGGCGGTGATCGCGCCGGTCACGAAGCTCGGGAACACCGCCGGCAGCAGGTAGCGCCGCCATTTCAGCCAGCCGCGCAGGCCGAGGTTGCCGGCCGCGTAGCGCAGCTCGGTCGGGATCGTCGACGCACCGGCGACCACGTTGAACAGGATGTACCACTGCGTGCCCAGCACCATCAGCGGCGACAGCCAGATGTCCGGGTCGAGCTTCCAGCGCACGATCAGCACCACCGCCACCGGGAACATCAGGTTGGCCGGAAACGCCGCCAGGAACTGCGCCACCGCCTGCAGCCGGCCCGACCAGCGCGGGTTCATGCCGACCCACACGCCCACCGGCACCCACACCAGCGCGGCCAGCGCGATCAGCACCACCACCCGCGCCAGCGTGTACAGCCCGAGCACGAACACGTGCGCCACCTCGCCCCAGCCGACCTCGGAATGGATGAACAGCACCAGCCGCCCGACCGCGAACAGCACCAGCGCGGCCAGCAGCGCATCCCAGGCGCGCTGCCAGGTGGCCGACACGGCGGACGGCCGGGCGCGGATCGAGGTGCCGTCGTGCTCGCGGCGGAACAGCAGCAGGCTGCGCTCGAGCCCGCGCACCGCCGTGTCGCCGAGGGCGCGCACGCGCTGCGTGCGGCGCAGCAGGTCGAGCAGCCAGGAGCGCGGCGGGGCGTCGCCGGCGTTTTCCTCGAAGCGGAACTTGTCGGCCCAGGCCACCAGCGGGCGGAACAGGAGCTGGTCGTACAGCACGATGCACAGCAGCATGCCGAGGATCGCCCAGCCGATCGCCGTCAGCTGGCGCTGCTCGATCGCCAGCGCGATGTACGAGCCCACGCCGGGCAGGCGGATGCTCTGGTTGGCCACCGAGATCGCCTCCGACGCGACCACGAAGAACCAGCCGCCGGACATCGACATCATCGTGTTCCACAGCAGGCCCGGCATCGCGAACGGCAGCTCCAGCCGCCAGAAGCGCTGCCAGCCGGAGAGCTGGAACACCCGCGCGGCCTCCTGCAGCTCCGCCGGTACGGTGCGCAGCGACTGGTACAGGCTGAAGGCCATGTTCCAGGCCTGCGACGTGAAGATCGCGAAGATCGCCGCGCACTCCACGCCCAGCAGGTTGCCCGGGAACAGCGCGATGAAGCCGGTCACGGTGATCGACAGGAAACCGAGGATCGGGATCGACTGCAGGATGTCGAGCAGCGGCACCAGCACCCGCTCGGCGGCGCGCCACTTCGAGGCCAGCACCGCGAACACCGCGCTGAACACCAGCGATGCCGCCAGCGCCATGAACATGCGCAGCGTGGTGCGCAGCAGGTAGTAGGGCAGGTGGCCGGGGTCGAGCGTCAGCGGCAGCGCATCGCCCAGTTGGTACGGCCGCGCCATCTGCGACGCCGCATACGCCGCGAGCACGAGCGCGCACAGCACCACCGGCAGCAGCGCCCAGTCCCAGCGGTTGCCGCCCGCG
The DNA here is from genome assembly GCA_044223035.1 of Piscinibacter sp. Lineage (GTDB taxonomy): Bacteria > Pseudomonadota > Gammaproteobacteria > Burkholderiales > Burkholderiaceae_C > JBGAMJ01. The sequence goes on along the minus strand of JBGAMJ010000050.1, from coordinate 29,976 downwards.
GCCACGGCCGGGCGCAGCAGGAATTCCCTGTGTTCTTTCATCGAAGGCGCGGGATGATGTCATGCCCGGGTGACAGGCGAATGCAAGTCGCCGGCCTGCGGTGCAGCGTTGGAAGATAGATTGCGGGTACGATGGACAGCGCAATCCAGTCGTTTGCTCCGATCCGGCGCCGGTGGACGCGCCGGCGCCGCCCGCGAACCTGCCTTCCATCCCCCACCGATGACCGAACCGCCCGCCCGCCACCGCCCCCGATCGACCGGCCGCGTCACCCTGGCGGAGGTGGCACGCGCCGCCGGCGTCAGCCCGATCACCGTGTCGCGCGCGCTGCGCGGCGACCGCAACGTCCACGCCGAGCTGGTCGAGCGCGTGCGCGAGGCGGCCGACCGCCTCGCCTACGTGCCCGATCCGGCGGCGCAGACACTCGCGTCCGCGCACAGCCGCCACGTCGCGGTGCTGGTGCCGCTGCTGTCCAACCGCCTCTTCGGCGACCTGCTCGAATCGGCGCAGCAGGTGCTGCAGCACGCGGGCTACCAGATGCTGTTCGGCGTCACCCACTACGACCCGCTGGAAGAAGAAGGCCTGCTGCGCAGCCATCTGGCGCACCGCCCGGCCGGGCTGATCCTGACCGGCTTCGACCGCACGGTGGCCAGCCGCTCGCTGCTGGCGGCGAGCCGCGTGCCGTGCGTGCACGTGATGGAGACCGCGCATGCCGACGGCACCTACTGCGTCGGCTTCTCGCAGGTCGACGCCGGCCATGCGGTCACGCGCCACCTGATCGCCCGCGGCCGCCGCCGCATCGCCTACGCCGCGGCGCAGCTCGACACGCGGGTGATGCAGCGCGCCCAGGGCTACCGCAGCGGGCTGCGCGAGGCCGGGCTGTACGACCCGGCGCTGGAGCTGCTCGACCCGCAGCCGTCGTCGATGGCACTCGGCGGCCGCATGTTCGACGACCTGATCGCCCGCCACCCCGACCTGGACGCGATCTTTTTCTGCAACGACGACCTGGCCCAGGGCGCGCTGCTGGCCGCGCTGCGCCGCGGCGTGCCGGTGCCGCGGCAGGTCGCGATCTGCGGCTTCAACGACCTCGAAGGCAGCGACCAGATGCTGCCCGCGCTCACCACCGTGCGCACGCCGCGCGCCGCGATGGGCGCCGAAGCGGCCCGCATGCTGCTCGCGCTGATCGCCGGCGAGCCGGTGCCGGTGCACAGCCTGGACCTGGGCTACGAGCTGGTGCTGCGCGAGAGCAGCTGAGCCACGCGCTGTCGGCGTCGGCGTCGAGCGCGATGGCGGCCGGCGTTCACCAGTGCTGTGGCGGCCGCCGGGACACGTGGAAGACGCGCAGGATCTCGACCACGTCGCCGCGTACTCGGTACGGAACGAGATAGCGCGTCTTCAGCACGACCAGTTCGCGCGTGCCCGGCAGCCGCCCCGGGCGACCGATGCCGGGCTGTTCCTCCAGCACCGCAACGGCTGCCAGCACCCGTTCGACCACGAGCCGGGCGGCGGCCGGATCGTCGGCCACGATGTAGCTGGCCTCGTCGTCGAGATTGCGCAGGGCCTGCCTCAGCCACCGGACGCGCATTCACCGAGCCCCATGGACCTTCCACTTGTCGGCCAGCGCCGCCACATCGTCGTCGCTCGCGAAGTCGCCCGCGTCGGCCTCGGCAAGCGCGGCCTGGATCTCGGCGATCTGCCACTCGTTGTTCTCGACGTACTCGCGGATCGCCTCGGCGGCGAGGAACGACTTGCTGCGCTGTGTCGATTCGGCCAGTCGATCGAGCCGGTCCTTGACTTCGTCTTCGAGTCGAACGGTCATCGTGGTAGACATGGGGCTTCGTGTGCTTGGGTGTGTACATGCTAGCACCGGACCCGGTCCGGGATCGCTGGCGCCCACCCCACGGCAGGTCGGCGCCGGCCAGCTGATCCGGCACCCTCCGCCGCGGCTTCCGGCGCAGAATCCCCGCCCCGGCCACGACGAGGAACTGCCCCATGCCGACCGCCACCGAGCCGCCGCGCATCTCCGACCTGCACATCGCGCGCGAGGATCCGCTGCCCGCGCCCAGCACGCTGCGCGCGGAGCTGCCGGTGGGCGACGCGGAGGCGGCGCACATCGCCGGCGCGCGTGCCGCGGTGCGGCGCATCCTGCGCGGCGAGGACGACCGGCTGCTGGTCGTCGTCGGCCCGTGCTCGATCCACGACATCGCATCCGCCACCGACTACGCCCAGCGCCTGCGCGCCCAGGCCGACACGCTGGGCGACGCGCTGCTGCTGGTGATGCGCGTGTACTTCGAGAAGCCGCGCACCCGGCTCGGCTGGAAGGGCCTGATCTACGACCCGGGCCTCGACGGCCACGGCGACATCGGCGAGGGCCTGCGCCTCGCCCGGCGCCTGCTGCTGGACTGCGCGCGCCTCGGCGTGCCGGCCGCCTCCGAGATCCTCGACCTGGTCACGCCGCAGTACCACGCCGAACTGCTGAGCTGGGGCGCGATCGGCGCGCGCACCGTCGAGAGCCCGCTGCACCGGCAGATGGCGTCGGCGCTGTCGGCGCCGGTCGGCTTCAAGAACCCGACGCAGGGCGGGCTGGACGTCGCGATCGACGCGATCCACGTCGCCGCGCAGCCGCACCGCTTCCCGACGATCGCGCTGGACGGCCGCGCGATCGTCGTCACCACCACCGGCAACCCGGACGCGCACCTGGTGCTGCGCGGCTCCAACGCCGGGCCGAACTTCGACGCGGCGAGCGTCGCCGCCGCCGCCGCCGCACTGCGCGCCTCCGGGCTGCCGGGGCGGGTGGTGATCGACTGCAGCCACGGCAACAGCCGCAAGGACTACCGCCGCCAGCCCGAGGTGGCGGCCGACATCGCGCGCCAGATCGCCGAAGGCGAGGGCGGCCCGACGCCGATCGCCGGCGTGATGCTCGAGAGCCATCTCGTCGAAGGCCGCCAGGACATCCGCGACGGCCGGCGCGGCCTCGTCTACGGCCAGAGCGTCACCGACGGCTGCATCGGCTGGGACGCGACGCTCGACGTGCTGCAGCGCCTGGCGCAGGCGGTGCGCGCGCGGCGAGCGTGATCCGCTCCGAGGGCGATCGCACCGCCGCCCGGTGCCTCGCCGGCTGCGCTGCCGCGGCGCTCGCGCAGGCGGCGATGCTGGCGCTGCCGCCATTCCCGGCGGCGATGCCGCGGCACACCAGCATGCTGTCGGTGCACCTGCTGCTGGAGCTGTTCGCGATCGTCATCGCGCTGCTGATCGTCACGGTGTCGTGGCACACCTTCAGCCTGCGGGCGCACCGGCCGGGCCACCTGCTGATCGCCGGTTTCATCGTCGTGGCCACCTGCGACCTGGTGCATGCGCTGACCTACGACGGCATGCCGCCGCTGCTCGGCGACAGCAGCACCGTGCGCGCGATCTTCTTCTGGCTGATGGGGCGCAGCGTGGAGGCGGCGACGCTCGGCCTGATCGCCCTCGGCTGGGCGCCGCGGATGTCGCGCTCGGGGGCGCTCGCGGCCGGGCTGGCCGGCTCGGCGCTGCTGGTGTGGATCGGCTCCTCCCGGCTGGAGCTCTTTCCGGTCACCTTCGTCAAGGGCAGCGGAGTCACGCCGTTCAAGGCGGTGTACGAGGTCGGCCTGTGTGGGCTGAACGCGCTGGTCGCGCTGGCACTGTGGCGGCGCGCGAAGGCCGGCGGGCAGAGCCGCTACCTCCTGCTCGCCACCTCGGCCTGGGTGATCGGCGTCGGCGAGCTGTCGTTCACCAGCTACGTGGCGCCGTCGGACTTCCAGAACATCTTCGGCCACGCCTACAAGATCGTCGCCTACGCGCTGCTCTACTGGGCCACCTTCATCGGCAGCCTGCGCGCGCCGTTCGAGGCGCTGAAGGTGTCGGAACACCGCGCCAGCGAAGGCGAGCAGCGCATCCGCTCGCTGAGCGACAACCTGCCGAACTGCGTCGTCTACCAGGTCGTGCGCGAGGCCGACGGTTCGATGCGCTTCCTGCACGTCAGCGAGGCGGTCGAGCGGCTGACCGGCATCCCCGTCTCCGAGGTGCTGGAAGACCCGTCGTCGTTGTACCGCGCCACGCTCGCCGACGACCGCGCCGCGGTGGCGGCCGCCGAACGCCGCTCGGCCGAGACGATGCAGGTGTTCGATATCGAGGTGCGGCAGCGCCACCGCGACGGCCGCGTGCGCTGGATGCGCCTGGTCTCGGCGCCGCGCCGGCTGGCCGACGGCCGCATCTGCTGGGACGGCGTGCAGACCGACATCACCGAGCGCCGCAGTGCCGAGATGCGCTCGCGCGAGCACGAGGCGACGCTCGCCGCGGTGATCGATTCGGCCAGCGACGCGGTGATCAGCACCGACCCGGCCGGCCGCATCACGCTGTTCAACCCGGCGGCCGAGCGGATCTTCGGCCACGCCGCGGCGGCGCTGCTCGGCAAGCCGCTGGACATGCTGCTGCCCGCCGCGGAACGCGCCCGCCACGGCGCGCAGCTGGCGCGCTTCGCCGCGTCCGGCGTGTCCAGCCGGCGCATGGGCACCGGGCGGGTGCCCGGGCTGCGTGCCGACGGGGCCGAACTGGAGCTGGAGGCGTCGATCTCGCAGGTGACGGTCAACGAGCACCAGGTGCTGACCGCGATCCTGCGCGACGTGACCGAGCGCAGCCGCACCGAACGCGCGCTACTGCGCTACCAGTTCGAACTGACCGGGCTGACGCACCAGCTGATGGCGCAGGAGAAGGCCACGACCCGCCGGCTGGCGCAGGTGCTGCACGACCAGCTCGGCCAGACGCTGACGGCGATCCGCATCGATTTCGTCGCCGAGGCGCGCTTTGCCGATCCGCTGGATGCGGCGCGGCATGCGCGCGTCGACCGGCTGATCGACCAGGCCGTGCGCGAGGTGCGCCAGGTGCTGGTCGAGCTGCGGCCGACGCTGCTCGACGAGCGCGGGCTGTTCGAGGCGCTCGACAACGAGCTGGCGACGCGGCGGCTGTCGGCCGGCGGCGTGGATCTGGTGCTCGACGCCGACGCCGCGACGGTCGACCAGCGCTGGGATGCCGACGCGGAATACGCCGCGTTCATGGTCGCGCGCGAGGCCGTCGCGAACGCGCTGCAGCATGCCCGGCCGACGCGGGTGCAGGTGTCGCTCGCCGGCGGGCCCGGCCGCTTTCGGCTGGAGGTGGCCGACAATGGCAGCGGGCTGGCCGCCGACGCCCGCACGGCGCGGCCGGGCCACCTCGGCATGATCGGCATGCGCGAACGCTCGATCGCGATCGGCGCCCGTTTCGAGGTGCAGTCCGCGCCGGGCGCCGGCACGACGGTCAGCCTCGACTGGAGCGAAACCGCGGGCTGACCCCGCCGCGGCGGCATCGGGCCACGGCAGGCCGCATGGAGCAGTACCCATGAGTCGGATCTATCTCGTCGACGACCACGCCATCGTGCGCGACGGCCTGCGCGCGATGCTCGAAGCCGGCGGCTACAGCGTGGTCGGCGAGGCGGACGACCCGACGACGGCGCTGGCCGACCTGCTGCGGCTGCAACCCGACCTGATGCTGCTCGACCTGAGCCTGGCCAGCCGCTCCGGCTTCGAGCTGCTGACCGAAGTGCACCGGCGCGGCCTGGCGGTGCGCTGCCTGGTGCTGACGATGTCCGCCCAGCCGCGCCATGTGGCCGAGGCGATGCGCCTCGGCGCCGCCGGCTACCTGCTCAAGGGCTCGCCGCGAGCCGAGCTGCTGCGCGCGATCGACGTGGTCGCCGGCGGCAAGCGCTACCTCGGCCTGGAGGTGGCGGACCTGGCCGTGCAGGCGCTGACCGCGACCGACGAAGTCGACCTGCTGGCCGGGCTGTCGCCGCGCGAGCGGCAGATCATCCGCCTGGTCGTCAGCGGCCAGTCCAGCACGGCGATCGGCAACGCGCTGCACCTGTCGCCGAAGACGGTGGACACCTACCGCAGCCGGCTGATGGCCAAGCTCGGCGTGGGCGACGTGACGGCGCTGGTGCGCTTCGCGATCCGCACCGGGCTGATCGACGCCGACGGGAACTGAGGCGCCCCCAGGGCGACGCCCTGCGTCGCCCGCCCGGCGAGGGGGATGAGGAGGAGACTTCGGGCGGCGGGGTGGCCGGGCGTCGGGTCGTCTGCGCATGAGCGGCCGGCACGTTCCCCGCACGGCGGCGATCCAGGATTCCCTACAGACGCCGCGCAGCGCGGTTCCTAGAGTCCGGTATCGATGGCGCCTTGCGTCCGTCCCCGGTGGCCGGGGGAGGAGCGCGATCCGCTGCAACCCACGCGGGAGCGTCCCCATGTTGTCCCGACTCAGGATAGGTCCCCGGCTGCGCCTCGGATTCGGCGGCATCCTCGCGATGACCGCGCTGCTCGGCAGCTTCTCGATCGATCGCATCGCGCAGGTCGAGGGCGCCGCCGCCGACCTTGCATTCCAGTCCCTCGGCAGCGCCGCGGCCCGGCAGGGCGTGCAGGAAGCGTGCGCCAGGGCACGCATCGCGGTGGCCGTCCTCACGTTCACGGCGCTCGGCATCGGCACCTTGTTGGCGCGCTCGATCGCCGTGTCGATCGAGCGCACGCCGAGCGAAGCGAAGCCGCTGGCCGGCGGCGGCACGGCCGCGGCGCTGCACGACCACGGCGACGACGAGACGCTCCGCCTGCTGGGCGCGCTGCAGCGCATGGACGGCAGGCTGGCTCACCGCGTCTCGCGGGTGCGCCAGGATTCGGAGCCGATCGCCGCCAGCCGCTCGCAGGGGGTCGGCGGCGAGGCCGGGTTCGGGCCCTTCACGGCGATCCGGCCAGCCGGCGGCTCGGTGTTGGCGGCGGACTCGGTCAGGGCCACGGTCGTGGCGACCGTGGCGACGGTGGCGACGGTGGCGACGTCCCGGTCCACGTCCACGGCCACCGCCACGGTGGGCCGCATCCCGGCGGTGCGGCGTGCGGCGGGTTGAGGGCTCGGCGGTGGACTGCCCGGTCGCCACGCCAACCCGGTCGGTGCAGCCACCGGCGCCGGTGCCGGCGGCCACCGCCCGGGCGCCGCGGCTCGATGCGCTGACCGGCCTGCCGGACCGCGACGGCCTGATCCGCCGCACCCGCGCGCTGCAGGCGCGGCGACGCGTGCCCGCGGCCGCACTCGCGACCGCACCCGCACTCGCGACCACACCCGCACCCGCACCCGCGACCGCGACCGCGACCGCGACCGCGACCGCGACCGCCCGCGCACCGGAAACGCTGACCGTGCTGTCGCTCGACATCGAGCGCTTCACCGACATCAACGAGCAGTTCGGGCTGGCCGTCGGCGACATGCTGCTGCGCCAGGTGGCCGCGCGCTGCCTGCGGGTCTGCCGGGAGTGGCCGGGCGACGCGGCGGTCGGCCGCGTCGGCCCCGACGAGTTCGCGCTGGTGCTGGTGTCGCCGGCGGCGGCCGGCACCGCGGACCGGGTGGAGGGTTCGCCGGCCGCCGGTGCCGACCCGCACCGCGCCGCCGGCCACGCCCTGCAGCGCGCGCTGGCCGAGCCCTTCGACCTCGGCGGCGGCCATCACGGCCTGCGGCTCGAGGCGGCGATCGGCCAGGCGCCGCTCGCGCCGGACGGCGACCCGGCCCTGGCGCTGCTGCACGCCGCCGCGGCACGGCACCACGGCCGCCGGGAGGATGCGGCGTCGCCCGGCCACGTGCACCCGATCGACCGCGTGCACCACCACGCGGACCGGCACGACGCGCTCGCGCTGACCCGCGCGCTGCGCGAGGCCCTGGCCGCCGACTGCATCGAGATCGCGCTGCAGCCCAAGATCGCGCTCGCCAGCGGCCGGCTGGCCGGGCTCGAGGCGCTGGCGCGCTGGCGCCTGCCGGACGGGCGCGACGTCGCGCCGGGCGTCTTCATCCCGCTCGCCGAGCGCCACGGCCTGATCTCGGCACTCGGCGAGCGGGTGCTCGAGCGCAGCCTGGCCACGCTGGCCGACTGGCGCCTCCGCGGGCTGCCGCTGGTGCCGATCGCGGTCAACTTCTCGGCGCCGCAGTTCCACTGCCGCGACACCGCGGCCCGGGTGGCGCAGGCGCTCGAACGCCACGCCCTGCCGGCCGCGCTGCTCGAGCTGGAACTGACCGAATCGATGCTGCCGACGCAGGCCGACGCCGTGCTGCAGACGCTGCGATCGCTGCGCTCGCTGGGCGTGACGCTGAGCCTCGACGACTTCGGCACCGGCTACTCGGCGCTGACCTACCTGCGGCGCTTTCCGGTGCACTGCCTGAAGATCAACGCCGGCTTCGTCGCCGGCATGGCGGACGACGCCGGCGCCGCCGCGATCGTGCGCCTGATCGTCGATCTCGCGCACCGGCTCGGCCTGCGCTGCGTGGCCGAGGGTGTGGAAACGCGCGACCAGCTCGCCGCATTGCGCGCGATGGGCTGCGACGAGGCGCAGGGCTACCTGCTCGCACGGCCGATGTCGGCGGTGGCGGTGGCGTCCTGGCTGGATCGAAGGCCGCCTGGCAAGGGCCTGTTCACGGAGGCGCTGGCGGATGCAGATCCTGCTGATGGTGCGTGACGAGGCCCACCGCGAGCGCCTCGCGGCGCTGTGCCGCGGGCTGTCGCCGGAGGTGCGCTGCATCGCCTGCGGCGACGACGTGGCGGCGCTGTTCGCCGTCGCGCCCGACGAGCTCGACCTGGTGCTGGATGGCCACAACGCCGCGACCAGGCCAGCCAGCGCCTGCGGCGATGACCCCTGCATCCGCGACCGACCGCAGCGGCGATTCGACCCGGCCACCCGCGCCTGGCTCGATATCGCCCCGGCCGCCCGGCCACCCCGCCGGCACCCACACGGACTGGCGCCTCGCGAGCTGGCGGCGGCTGGCGCCGGCCGGGCGACTGCTCGTTCTCGGCAGCGATGCGGAGCGCGACGTGGCGCGGCTGCGCACCGCGGCGCTCGAGATCCTGCGAAGCCGCACCACCGGCGGCAGGCGCACCGGTGACGCGTCCACCGGCGAGGTCTCGACCAGAAACGTGTCCACCAGCGACGTGTCCGCCAACGACGTGTCCGCCAACGACGTGTCCACCAGCGACCTGTCCTCCCGAGACCTCCCCACCCGGGACGTGCCCTCGGACGGCTCGCCGGGCAGCGGGTGATCCCGCGGGCATACCGCCGTCTCGCGGGGCGCGATCTGGCCGAGAATCCTTCGCGCGCGCAAGGAGTTCTCATGCGACCAGCGTCAGCGGATCGGCGGCGAGCGTTTCTGCAGGCGGTGCGGGCGGTGGCCCCCGCCACGGCTGCCGTGGTGGCCGCGATGGGGGCGAACGTCCCGGCCGCCGCGGCGCCGGACGCGCCCATCGATGCGGTGCTGGCCACCCCCGGCCCGGCCAGCGCGGTGTCGATGATCCCCGAGCTGGCGGTGAAGATCGGCGCCGACCGCGCCGAGGGCGTCGCGCTGCGGCTGAAGTTCGTCGCCGGCGGCGGTGTCGCGATCCGCGAACTGGCCAGCGGCAACGCGCAGTTCGGCGTGTTCGGCCTGCCGGCGGCGATGAAGGAGAACCTGGCCGGCCCGCAGCTGGTGGCGCTGGCGGCGATCGAGGACCGCACGCTGCTGTCGGTGATGGTGCGCAGCGACCTGCGGGACCGCGTGCACCGCATCGAAGACCTGCGCGACCGCGTGCTCGGCGTGCACAGCAACTCGCTCGCCACCAGCACCACCGGGCAGCAGTTCCTGGTGCTCGCGCTGCGCCGGCACCAGGTGCCGCCTGAAACGGTGCGCTTCATCGCCGCCGGCCAGTCGTGGGACACGCAGTCGAGCACGCTGCGCGGCCGGCTGGCCGATGCGATCGTCTCCGAGGAGCCGTTCGGCCTGCGGCTGGCGCAGGAGGGGCTGGCGTTCCCGCTGCTGCGCATCGGCCACCCGGACGACCCGCGCACGCTGCCCGGCGAAGGCTTCCTGCGCGGCACGCTGATCGCGACCGCCGGGCTGGTGTCGGCACGGCCCGAGCTGGCCGGGCGGCTGGTGCGGGTGATGCAGCGCACGCTCGCCTGGCGGCGCGAGCACACGCCGCAGCAGGTGGTCCAGGCGCTCGGCCTCGAAGGCGCCGAGGCAGGCGCGTTCGAATCGATGCTGCGCCAGTACCCGCAGCAGTTCAGCCCCGACGGCCGCTTCTCGGCGGCCCAGCTGGCGCAGACGGAGATCTTCTTCCGCGAGAGCGCCGGCCGCACCGCGGACGCCGAGGCCTACCGCGTCGAATCGATGGTGGTCGACCGCTGGGCGGGCCGCAAGCCGTGACGCGCCTGCTGCCCGGCGCGCGGCGCGCGGCGTGGCCGCTGTGGCGCCTGCTGGCCCTGCTGATGGGCGTGTTCGCGGTGGCGATGGCGGCCTTCGTGCTGATCGTTCGCCACGCCGACGAACGCGCGCGCACCCAGCAGCTCGTCGACGCCCGCGCGCACTTCGGCGCCCGCGTCCGCTCGATGGACCAGGTCTGGCGCAATGCCGCCTACGCGATCGGCCAGCAGCTCGAGCTGTGGCAGGCCGAAGCCGAAGAGGCGCCCCCCGCGATGCGCGACGCGCGCCTGCGCACCTTGCTGGTGACGCTGCTCGACCAGGGCGACTTCACGCACGCCGCGGTCACCGACCCGGGCGGCCGCCCGCTGTTTCGCCACGGCACGCGCACGCAGGACGCGCCCGCCCTGCCGCCCGACCTGGCCTCGCCGCGGCGCCCGGAATCGGCCGGCTGGGTCTGGAGCGAACGCGACCGCACCGTCTACCGCACGCTGACGGTGCCGTTCCGCTACGCCGCCGCGCCCGCGTGGCTCACGCTGTACGCGCCGGTGGACAACGCGCTGCTGGCGCGCATGGTCTATCCCAACACCCACCTGGACCTGCGCTTCGGCGGCCGCATCGTCGCCGCTTCGGGGCTGGGCGCTGCCGACACCACCACCGGCGCCGACACCGTCGACAACGCCGGCGCGGACGCGCTCGCTCAACTGTCGCTGCCCTGGGACGCGGCGCCCGACGCGCCCGAACTGCAGGTCACCCGCCGCTTCGCGCCGCCGCTGCCGGCCCGGCCGCTGCTGCTGATCGTCTCCGGCTGCGCACTGGCGCTGCTGCTGCTCGGCTGGTTCGTGCTCGGCCGCTGGCTGCGCACCCAGTTCTGCCGCCTGGACGAGATGCGCCAGGCCGCCGGCGCGTTCGCGCAGAAGCCCGAATTCACCCTCCCGCTGCGCCAGCAGCTCGACCTCGCCGGCGCGACGCCGGACGACATCGGCGGCCTGGCATCGGCACTGCGCGACATGATGGAACAGGTGGCGCAGGCGCACCGCGAGCAGGCGCAGTCGCGCGCGGCGCTGGCGGCGCTGAACGCCGGGCTCGAAGACCGCGTCGGCCAGCGCACGCGCGAGCTGGAGCTGGCGCGCGACGAGGCGCTGGCCGCCTCGCGCGCGAAGGAACAGTTCCTCTCCAGCATGAGCCACGAGATTCGCACGCCGATGAACGGCATGCTGGGTGCGCTGGAACTGCTGGCGATGACCGAGCTGAACGGCCGGCAGGCGCAGTACCTCGACATCGCCGTCACCTCCGGCGAGGCGCTGCTGGGCATCCTCAACGAGGTGCTCGACTTCGCCAAGCTGCGTTCCGGCACGCTGCAACTGCGCCGCGAGCCGGTCGACGTGAACGCGCTGGCGCGATCCGTGATCACGCTGTTCTCGGGCGCGGCGGAACGCAAGGGCGTCGCGCTGCGCCTGGACGCCGACCCGGCGCTCGCCGGCCGCCGCTGGGGCGACGGGCAGCGGCTGCGCCAGGTGCTGCTGAACCTGGTCGGCAACGCGGTCAAGTTCACGCCGAGCGGCGAGGTGGTGGTGCGGACGCGGCGGGCGGCGGATGGGGCGGCGGGGGAGGCTCCGTCGGGCGGGTCGGCTGGATCGGCTGGATCGACCGGATCGGCTGCATCGGCTGCATCGACCGGATCGGACGGTTCGGCTTCATGGGGCGGATCCAGCGGATCGGGCGGTTCCCACGCTTCCGCCGCGCGGATCGCATTCGAGGTCGCCGACACCGGCCCCGGCATCGACCCGGCACTGCACGAACGCATCTTCGATGCCTTCGTGCAGGGCGACCATCCGGCGCAGCGGCGCCCGGGCGGCACCGGGCTCGGCCTGTCGATCAGCCGCCACCTGGTGCTCGCGATGGGTGGCGACCTGAGCGTGGCGAGCGCGTCCGGCGCCGGCGCGAGCTTCCGGTTCGAACTGGCGATGGAGCCGGCCGACGATGCCGCGGCCGACAGCGCGCTGGGTGCGCTCCCCCGGCGCGGCACGTTCGGCGAGACCAGCGAGCCCGGCGAGGGCGGCAAGGGCGGCGAGGGCGGCGAGGGCGGCGAGGGCGGCGAGGGCGGGGCGGCAGGCGAGGGTAGTGCGGCCAGCGCGGGGCGCGAGTTCGGGGCGGACCGCGAGGGCTTCGAGACCGACGAGACACGCACCGCCGACGCGGCCTCTGCGGCGGCACTGCCGGACCGCGACCCGGCCGCGACATTCCCTCGCGCCCGCGCGGCACCGCCCGAGCTGCTGCACGGCACCGTGCTGCTGGTCGAGGACAACGGCGTCAATCGCCTGATCGGCAGCGCGATGCTCGAGTCGCTCGGGCTGGAGGTGATCGAGGCCGAAAACGGCGAGGAAGCGCTGCGCCGCCTGGAAGCGCAGGCGGTGGACGCGGTACTGATGGACTGCCAGATGCCGGTGATGGACGGCTACGAGGCCACGCTCCACCTGCGCGAGATCGAGACCCTGACAGGGCAGACGCGCACGCCCGTGATCGCGCTGACCGCCAACGCGCTGCGCGCCGACGTCGAACGCTGCCTCGCCGCCGGCATGGACGCCCACGTGGCAAAGCCGTTCACGCAGGAGCATTTGCGCGAGGTGCTCGCGCGCTGGCTGCCGGCGGGGGAAGCGAGACGGGCGCAGGGCGGCCGGGGATGAGCGTGCGGCGCCGGCACCTCCTGCCTTGAACGGTTCGAATGAGGCTCACTTCAGCCTGACGACGACCTTGCCCTTCGCGCGCCCCGCTTCGACATACGCCAGCGCCTCGTTGATCGACGTGAACGGAAACGTCCGATCGAGCACGGGGCGGATGGCCCCGGCCTCGATGAGTCGGGTGATCTCGCGCAGTTGCTTCCCACTGGCCTTCATGAACAGGAATGAATAGCCGACGCCCAGTTGACGCGCCTTTCGCCTCACACCCGAGCTCAGCAGCCGCATCACCAGTCTCACGAACCCGGGGGCCGCGATCTGCCGTCCGAATTCCGGATCGGGCGGTCCGGAGATGGAGATGAGCTTGCCGCCGCGCTTGAGGATGCGAAGAGACCTTTCGAGCGTCTTGCCATCCTGGCTGTTCAGCACCACGTCGTAGTCGCGCAAGACATCTTCGAAGTCCTGTGTCTTGTAGTCGATGACGACGTCTGCGCCCAGACTCTTCACGAGCGCGACGTTGGTCGTGCTCGTCGTCGTGGCGACGGTTGCGCCCAGATGCCTGGCCAACTGGATGGCGAAGGTGCCCACGCCGCCGGAGCCGGCCTGAATGAAGACCTTCTGCCCCTTCTGCAGCCTGGCCTTCTCGACGAGTGCCTGCCACGCCGTCAACCCCACCAGGGGAATGGACGCCGCTTCCTCCATCGTCAGGCCTTTGGGCTTGAGCGCGAGTGATGCCTCGTTGACCGGGACGAATTCAGCGAACGTGCCGATCCGGAAGTCATCCGCCCGCGCATAGACCTCATCGCCCGGTTTGAACTGCCGCACCCGCGCGCCCACCTTGACCACGACGCCCGCCACGTCGTGCCCGAGGACGAGCGGCAGGCGATAGGGCAGGATGAGCTTGAACTCGCCGCCCCGGATCTTGGCGTCCAGCAGATTCACGGCGGCGGCATGCACCTCGACCAGGACCTCGTCTTCACGCGGCTCGGGAGTCGGCAAGTCCGCCAACCGCAGCGCGGCCTGCTTTTGATAGCGATCGACGACGAACGCCTTCATGACGACTTCACCGCCAGCGTCCCGTCGAGCCGCAGATCCTTTCGAATCCCGGCATCCACCAGTTCTTCATGGTCACGACACCTCTGCGTCAGTTGGTGGGATTGGGAAACTCGTTGGCAGCAACCGCGGAGCAACACGGCGCCGGGCCCGAGCGCTCCAGAATGATTGGTTCGCATGATGTTCATCATGTGTAATGGCGAGCGAAATGGCCGCGCCTGCCTTTGAACTCAATGGACGACCGAGGTGAGATGCCTCAGCGCGGCTTCGCACAGGCTGTCTGACAGACCCGGCTCATCGACCGCGCGAGCCAGCAACACGGCTCCCACCATGGTGGACAGGGTCACGAGAGCCCGCTCGTGGGCGCCTGGCTGTCCCCAATCCGGCGACTCGCGGGCGACGAGGTCGATCATGGCCTTGATGTGACGCGTCGCGACCCGGCGCACTTCGGGCGCCTGGCGCGACGTTTCAGATCCCAGTGCGGCCAGGGGACAGCCTGTCTCCACGTGTTCGACATGGTCCCTCGAGAGGTAGGCACCGAGCATCGACTTCAGCGCCGTGCCGGGCGGCACGGTGGCCACGAGCTCGGCCACAGCGGCAGCGGACTCCGCGCACGCCTTTCCCGCTGCTTCGGCCAACATGGCCTCGCGTGATGTGAAGTGGGAGTAGAAGGCGCCATGCGTCAAGCCGGCCTCCTTCATGATGTCGGCAACCCCGGTACCGTCGTATCCACTGCGACGGATGGCTCGCGCGGCCACGGTCACGATGCGTTCATGCGTGGCGTCCTTGGCTGCGGCTCTGGTGCTGGTCGTTGACTTTCGCATGACGACAATCATACGACATAACTCGCGCCGACGTCGCAAGGGTTCTCGGCGCGGTCGAACCACTTCGCCGTACGGCAGTGCGACTTCGGCGCCGCGGGTGTCATCAAGTCGGAATCAGGGTTGCGACAAGGTCATCGCGGTGCTCTCATCTCCCTCCTGCTGTAGCTTGACACCGTTCAGACGATGGCGCCTTGCGCCAACAGAACCTGACGCACATCTGCTGCGCCGGGCGCCATACCACTCTGGACCTGCAGGGCTGCCGACACACCGGCGGCCTGTCCGGTAGCGAAGGCCGTACCCATCACGCGGGTCGATCCATAGGCCTGACGGTCGGCGCCCGTCACGCGGCCGGCCAGCCGCAGATTGCCGATTCCAGCGGCCTGAATCGCTGCGTGCGGAATGTCGAAGAACCCCTCGCCCCCAATCGGTACGAACACCGCTCTCCCCGGCGCCTCGTGCACTTCCATCGGCCAGCAGCCGCGCCCGATGCCATCGGCTCGACGACGTCCGGTGCGGCCATCTTCGGCGGTCACGTCACCGAGGGAGCATGGGCGCCGCGTCTCGCGGATCCCGAGTTGCGGGCCGCTCGTCATGATGAACGCCTTCTCGAAGCCGGGCAGTTCACGAAGGAAGGGCAGGAACTCCCAGGCTTGACGACGCGCCGCCATCTCCGCTGCGGCCAACTCGCTGCCGTGCAGGCCGCCGGTGGCCAGGTCGACACCCATCCACCAGACGCCATCCGACACCGGCAGCCGGACGAGGACGCCGCCATCGGCACGGTGCAGCGGCGTCGTCGTCGTGGCGTTGTAGCGTTCCACGATGGCGGAAAGCGTCTCGCGCTCGATGGCCACGCCAGACGGCACGCCCCCGATGTGCACCGGCAGCGATGCGGGCTGCAAATGGGCCCCCGGGCCGCCCGGCTGCGAGAAGCTCGCGCCGGCGAAGGCCGAGAGACTGGCTTCGCCGCTTGCATCCACGAAGGCCGCGGCCTCGATATCGTGCAGGCCGGAATGATCGGCCAGCCGCACGGCGACGATGCGCCCCTGGTCCACCGAGGCCGACACGAGCCGCGTGTGAAAGCGCAAGTCGAGATTCCGCGCGCAGACCAGGTTGTCGAAGGCGAACTTCGCCGCCTCGACGTCGAGCATCACCAGCCAGTTGCCACTCTTGCTGCGTACCGGCGTGCTGTCCACGCCCAGACGACCCAGCTCCTGCAGCAGTTCCCAGCCCACTCCGCCGATGGCGCGAGACGCTTCCGTCCCCGCCACATAGAAGCCGCAATAGGTCAGCACCAGGGAATGTGTCGCCGCACCGCCCAGGAAACCGTAGCGCTCGACCAGCAGCGTCCGAGCACCCTGCCGGGCCGAGCCGAGCGCCGCCGCCACGCCGGCCGCACCGCCACCCACCACTATCACGTCATAACGTTGCATCGCAGTCACCTTGCGTCACTGCGGCTGGTAACCGACACGCTTGGCCACGCGCTCGTACAGAGCCTTGTCGGCTTCGACCGCCTTGAGCAACTCGGCGGGCGTGGAACCCATCGGCTCGACCTGTGTCACCTCACGAAACTTCGCGATGAATGCCGGGTCCTTGGCGATGGCAGCGATCTCGTCGCTCACCCGCTTGACGATCGCGTCGGGCGTGCCCGGTGGTGCCCACAGACCGAACATGGAGCCGGTGCTGAACTCGATCACCTTGGCTTCGATGCCGGTGGGCACATCGGGCAACGCAGCCATGCGCGTCCGGCCGGTATTGATAATCGCCCGCATCTTGCCCGCCTTGATGTGGGGCAGGTAGTTGGGCACGGTGTCCAGCACCATTTCCACCTCGCCGGAAATCAGCGCCGTCAGCGCCGGGGCACTGCCCTTGTAGGGGATCGGCGTGAAGTCCAGGCCGTTGCGTTCGGCAATGGCGTGCATCACCATCGTGCTGGAGGGCGAGATGTCGGCCTGGTTCAGCTTGCCGGGGTTCTTCTTCGAATAGGCCGCCAGTTCCTGGATCGTGGTCGCCGGGACCTTGGCGCTCAACAGCAGGTAGAACGGTGCGGAGAGCGTCTGCGACACCGGCTTCATCTGCGAAACGAAGTCCACCGCTCCATGCTTCACGAAGACGGGCGAAGCCGACATGGCGCCGCCATAGAAGAAGGTGTGGCCGTCAGGATCGGCCTTGAGCACGGCGTTCGCCGCGATCGTCGTGGCCGCTCCGGGGCGGTTGTCGATGACGATGGGCTGGCCCAGCCGTGGGGCCAGCTGCGCGGCGAAAAGCCGCGCCGAGGCGTCGATCAATCCGCCAGGCGCCACGCCCAGGATGACGCGAATGGGCTTGCTGGGATAAGCGCCCTGGGCGCGGGCTGCGACGGGTGTCAGGCCGATCGTGCTGGCGGCGACGATGCTCAACAGATTGCGGACGATGTGTTTCAAGGGGTGTCTCCGTTTGTGCAGATGGTTGTGGTCTGCGGTGCTCGAAATCTAGACTTGACATGACATTCGGACAATCGATACTTCTTGATCTGCCACATCAGAAACATTGATGCCTCCAGATGCATCTGAAGAGTTGCGCTCCTTGCCATGACCCGCACCCGACTGCTCGACCTCGACCTGCTCCGAACCTTCGTCGCGGTCGTGCAGACCGGCAGCCTCACCGCGGCATCCCGGGCACTGCACCGCACGCAGTCAGCGACCAGCATGCAGATCCAGCGGCTGGAGGAGCAGCTCGGCTGCACGATGCTGAATCGGCGCCAGCGTGAGGGCACGTCGCTCACGGCGGACGGCGAGTGGCTGTTGCCGCGGGCACGCCAACTTCTGGCGCTCAACGACGACGTCCTGGCCGAGAGGCAGCAGGCGCCGGTCGCGGGGCTGGTGCGCATCGGCGCCGTGGAGCACTACGCCACCGTGGTCCTGCCGGCCTTGCTGGCCCAGTTCTGCCGCAAGTACCCCGACGTGCAGTTCGACCTGCAGATCGGCATTCCGACGGCCATGCGGCCGCGCCTGGGCCTGGATTTCGATCTGGTCATCGGCATGGGACCGCAGGGCGTGACGGCCAACGGTGGTGTGCCCGGCACGGCCGTGCTCGCAAGTTCGGCTGTCGTGTGGGTCTGTTCACCGAGGAACGAGAGCTGGCGCCAGCGCCCCGTGCCGCTGGCATTGCAGCAGGAGGGCTCCGGTGTTCGCGCGTGGGCCACGGCCGCGCTGGACGGAGCCGGCATACCGTGGCGTCAAGCTTGCTGCTGCGCAAGCCTGGCAGCGCTCGAGACGTCGGTGAAGGCAGGCCTGGGTGTGGGCGCATTCACTGCTCACACCATCTCGGATCGCCTGCGCATCCTCGGGCCTGAAGAAGGCTTCCCCGTGCTGCCTAGTGCCGAAGTCTGGATCGCGAAAGCGGAAGCTGCCGCCTCCCGCGCCACCCGACTCCTGTATGACTTTCTCTTGACCACGATTCGCTCAAGATCGGGGATGACGGCGCTTCCTGAGTAGCCGCCAGACCCGTACCTTGCACGGTTGCGGTCCGTGCACCAACCCAGACTCCTCACCCTATCGGCACGAAGTGCCGACCAGACCTCAGGCTTCGGGGGACTGACGAAGCATGCGCGACAGGACGAGAGCGCTCAGGGATCCTGCGACGGCAGGAGCAGCCGCGGCAATGAACAGTTCCTGCGTGGGCCACTTCATCGCGATCAGGAGACCGCCGATGATCGGCCCGAGAATCGCGCCCGTCCGGCCGACGCCGAGGGCCCAGCCCACACCCGTGGAGCGCAGATCGGCGGGGTATACGAAGGCGCTCACGGCGTTCGCGCCGGTCTGGGTGCCGATGACGAAGAAGCCCGCCAGGAATGCAACGCTCGTGAAAGTGACGACGGATCCTCCTGCGAAGGCCAGCAGCAGGAGCATCACCGCGCCGAACAGGTAGCCAACGCCAATCACGGTGAACGTGTCGAATCGCCTGACCAGCGCAGCGAGCGACAGCGTCCCCACGATACTGCCGACATGACTGAGCGCGGCGGCACGCACGGCATCCGCGAGTTGCAGCCCGGACGAATGCGCGAGGGTGGGCAGCCAGGACACCATGAAATACAAGGCCAGGATGTTGGTGAAGAACATCAGCCACAGCACGACCGTGCGACAGGTTCGCCCCTCGGCAAACAGCCTACCGATCGGGAATCCTGCGTTGCGTGCGCCAAGGCTGACCTGGGCGGCCGGATCGACGGCGACGTCAGGCGCGATGCGCCCGATCGTCGCAGCGACGAGTGCGGAGCGGCCACGCTTCGCAAGATCTCCGATCGACCGCGGCAGCAGAAGGATCATGGCCACGAGCAGGAGGACCGGCGCAATGCCCCCGAGCCAGAATGCGGACTGCCATCCAAAGGCAGGGATCATCTGGGCTGCGATGAATCCGCCACCCCCTGCGCCCACCGGAAAGCCACACGCGATGATCATCGTGGCCGTCGCGCGAAATCGGGCTGGACAGAATTCCGCCGCGTAGGCAATCGCGATCGGCGTCACACCGCCCAAGCCGAGCCCGCCGAGAAGGCGCCACGCGATCAGGCTCGAAATGCCGGACGCCGTGATCGTCCCCAATGACGCGACAGCGAACAGGCCGATGCAGCCACAAATGGTGAACTTTCGCCCGATGCGGTCTCCCAGTGCGCCGAAGATCAACGCGCCCAACGTGGTGCCGACCAGCCCACTGGAGAACACGGGGCCGAGCATCGATCGATCGACACCGAGTTGTTGCGTGATGACGGGTGCGACGTAGGTGATCACCTGGATGTCGTAGCCATCGATGATCATCGCCAGTCCGCAAAGGACGAGGACGACGATCCCCAACGGGCCGAGCGGGCTGCGATCGATCACCTCGGTGACGTCGAGCGCGCCGAGCCGGATGGATCGCGTGGTTGCTGTGCTGTGCATGTTGTCTCCTGTCTTCGATCTGGCTGTGGCACGGCTCCGCCGGCCCCTCGACTTGGGGGCCTCCACGGCTAGAGCCGACTACTACTTGGTGTGCGGTTGATGGGACGGCAAAGCGACTTCGAGCATTTCCCGGATCGACTGATAGCTTGCGGTGCTCACTTCCTGTACCAGGATGTTGAGATCGAGTCTGCACAAGGGGTCGACTTCACTCTCGCCCCGAATGACGCTGACGAAGTGTTCGGCACCGTCCTTGAACTTCACCGGCACGGTGCTGCAGTCAATGCGCTTGCCCATGGGGTTGGCCGCGTTCACCAGGACAACGTAGCCTTTGCTGCTGCTGGTGCGAAGCACGCCCTCGGTGCCGTACACGATGAGTCCGCGATTGGTCGGGTCCACGTCCTCGTCCGGCCCCTCGTTCCACTGCGTCCAGCTACCCTCGGCCTGGCCGAGCGCGCCCGGCCACTTCATCGTGACCACCGCGTTGTCCTCCATCTCGGCCGGAATCTGCTCCTTCACGAAATGGCCCGCCATGGCCGAGACACTCGTTGGCCGGCCGAAGATGTGGCAGAGGTAGCTGATGCCGTAGTAGCAATAGTTGATGAGGATGCCGCCACCGTTCTTCTCCATGTCCCAGAGCCAGTCGGTGAAGTGGTGCGACACTCCCGGGGACTTCTCGGTGCCCGCGTTGGCATTGCGCCACTTGGCCCAGAAGGGCCGCCCGATGGCGCCTTCGTTGACGAGATCGAAGCCCACTCGAAGCGGCGCCTTCCAGATCGAGAGCGAATTGACGACGAGCTCGACGCCGGCCTCGTCGACGATCTTCTTCATCTCCCAGGCGTTCGTCGTGCACAGCGGCTTGTCCATCAGGATGTGGAGGCCCTTCTTCGCCGCGGCGCGCACGGGCTCCACCTTGGCGTTGCTGGGCAGGCCGATCAGCACCGCGTCGAGTTGCTCCTTTTCCAGCATCTCGTTGTAGTCGCTGTAGATGCGCTCGATGCCGAGTTCGCTGCGCAGCCGTTCCTGCAGTTCGGGATGCTGCTCGGCGGCGGCTGCCAGCGTGACCCCGGGGTGGTCACGGAACTCGTGGAACACCCCCTTGCCCCAGACAGGCCAGAAGTGGTCGTGCACAGCGCCGATGATGCCGATTCGAATGTCCTTGGATTTCATGATTGATCTTTCAGTGAGGGTGGTTGACCGTGACGTCAAGCCAAGTAAGACCCGGCCGCAAGCAACTTTTCGCGCAGCAAGGCGGGCGCAACCTCGCGCACCGATGCATCCGTCTGACTCGACTGAGCGGCCATGGCTGCCGCAGTGCCTGCGGCCTGCCCGACCGCCATCGAGATCGTCATGACGCGCACCGCGCCCAACGCGGAATGGGTCGCGGACAGACCGCGTCCGGCCACCAATGCGTTGTCGAAGCCGATGGGTATGAGACTGCGGTAGGGGATCTGGTAGGCGTGATCGTCACCGAAGTGCTGGACGTGGAACTTGCCGCCCGAGGCGGCATGGATGTCGATCGGATAGGCCCCCGCGGCAATGCTGTCCGCGAACTGCTCCGGCTTCATCAGTTCTTCAGCAGTCAGCACATGGTCGCCGTGGATGCGCCGGGTCTCGCGCACGCCCAACTGGGTGGCAAAGGCGCGCAGCGCTCCGCCTTCGCAGCCCGGCACGCTGGACCGCAGGTAACGCGCCGCACGCCAGGCCTGACGCCGGCCCTCGATTTCGCCGCGGCTGAGCGCCAGGGCGTCGGTGGCGTCGATGGCGACGCGGCTGATGTTGAACCAGCCATCGTCGGTGAAGGGGTCGCGGGCACAGTGGAGCGCCTCGCGTGCCAGATCGCCTTGTTCGAAGCCGCGCCGCGCCAGCGCCGTGACTTCGGCGTGCGTCATGCCGTTGAATCGCTCGAAGTCGACCGGCCCGAAGCGAAACATCATCGTTGCCGGTTGCAACTGCTCGCCTTCTTCCAGGTCGAGGAAAGAGGCCCCGGCTCGGCGCATCGGATCGAGGTCGCCCGATGCGTCCACGACGACACGCGGTCTCACCGCGAGCACGCCGCTCTTGGTCAGCAGGGTGACCGCTTCGATGCGGCGGCCGGAGGCTGTCACGTCGGCCAGGCTCGCGTGCAGCAAGGGCCGGACGCCCGATTCGCTGACCATGTCATCGAGCACCAGCTTCAGCATCTCGGGCGCATATTCGACGCGGTCCATCCGGTGGCCCGTACCCATCGTGAAGATCTCGTGCGGCCGGGCGCTCTCGTAGCGCGTGAGGCGCTCGACCACCTCATCCGCCAACCCACCGATGACGCGCCGCCCGCCGCCCGTCTGCCAACTGTTGAACTGCGCCACCGCGCCCGCCGAAGCATTGCCGCCGAGGAAGCCATAGCGCTCCACGAGCAGCACCTGCGCGCCCTCGCGCGCGGCTGCCACCGCCGCCATCGCGCCAGCGAGGCCGCCGCCGCAGACCAGCACGTCCACGCGGCCCGGAAGTGTTTGAGTGACTTGCATCTCGACTCTCACTGAGGCTCGTAGCCCACTTGCTTGGCGACCCGACCATAAAGCGCCTTGTCTGCCTCGATGGCCTTGAGCAATTCGGCCGGTGTGGACGGCGACGGATCGACCTGCGTGGCGGCGCGAAACTTCTCGCGGAACTCCGGGTTGCCGGCAACGGCGGCAACTTCCGCACTCAGGCGCTGGACGATGGCGTCGGGCGTGCCGGGCGGCGCCCACAGCGACTGGACGGACGTGGGGCTGAAGTCGATGCCCTTCACCTCGCGGCCGGCCGGGACGTCGGGCAATGCCGGCGCGCGAGTGCGGCCGGTGCTCATCAGCGCCCGAACCTTGCCCGCCTGGATGTGCGGCACGTAGTTCGGCACCGTGTCCAGCGTCATGTCCACGTCGCCGGCCAACAGAGCGTTCAGCGACGGTGCACTGCCCTTGTAGGGAATGGGCGTGTAAGTGATCCCCGTGCGCTCGGCGATGGCGTGCATGACCATGGTGCCCAGGGGCGCGCCATCCGCAAAGTTCAGCTTGTTGGGATTCGCCTTCGCGTAGGCGACCAACTCCGGCATCGTCCTGGCCGGGACCTTGTTGCCGATGAGCACGTAGAACGGAGCCGCGAACACCTGCGCCACCGGCTTCATCTGCGTCGCGAAATCGACCGGCCCGTTCTTCACGAAGAGGGGCGAGGCGGACATCACGCCGCCGTAGAACAAGGTGTAGCCGTCCGGCGTCGCCCTCAGCACGGCGTTGGCGGCAAGCGTCGTGTTCGCGCCGGGCCGGTTCTCGATGATGATCTGTTGACCGAGCCGCGTCGACAGGTGGGCCGCGGTGAGCCGGGCCGTCACGTCGGTCAAACCGCCGGGCGCGACGCCGAGGATCATGCGGATGGGCTTGCTGGGGTACTTGTCCTGGGCTGCGGCCGCCATCGGCAGCGCGCCGATGGCACCGGCGGCCAGCATGCCGCCCCAGAGGGCACGTGCGATCTTCATGGTCGTTTGTCTCCTATCGTCGATCGATTCGGGCCGGGCATGGGGGAGGTCAGTCACCGTGCGGGTGCTGACGTCGCCGGCCGGGTGCGGGAAGCTCAGGAAGCGTCCGACGCGTACTTGGTGATGGGCGCCAGTTGCGAGCCGCCGGCGACGTAGAGCGTCTCCCCGGTCACGAAACCGGCCTCCTCGGAAGCGAAGTAGGCGACGGCGCCGGCGATGTCCTCGCGTGTCGCGAGCCTCTGGATGGGCGTGCGGCTGATGGCAAGTCGGTTGCTGGCCAGCTGCTGTTCCGGCGTGCGGTTCAGGATGTCGAGCCCCGGCGTCACGGCGATCGAGCTCGGGGCAACGGCGTTGGCCGTGATGTTCCATTCGCCGAGTTCCCGGGCCCAGGATACGGTGAGCGCGTCCAGCCCCGCCTTGCTGGCCGCATAGGCGGGCATGCTGCCCGCCAGCTTGTTGCGCGAGGTGATCGCGACGAGCCGGCCCCAGCCCTGCGCCTTCATGGTCGGGATCACCGCTCGGGTGACGAGGAACGGCCCCTTGAGGTTGATCCGGACGATGCGATCGAAGGTCGCCTCGTCCATCGAGGAGTTATCTTCCTTGACCAGCACGCCGGCGTTGTTCACCAGGATGTCGATGCGTCCCCAGCGCTTGAGCACACGGGCGACGGCGGCTTCGACCGACACGGCCGAGGTCACGTCCATTTCCACGCCAAAGGCGTCGTTGCCCAGGTCCTTTGCCGCGTCTTCACAGGCGCTGGCGTTGATGTCCGCCAGCACGATCCGGCAGCCGTCTCTCTGCAGCCTGGCCGCAATGCCTCGGCCCAGTGCGCCGGCGCCGCCCGTTACGAGAGCCACACGTTTCAGATCCATCGCTATCTCCAGTTGAATTGATCGGATGGGCTGGATGATGACGACGCGGTGGCGACCTCGTAAGTCCCTGTAGACTCAAACGACCTGTGAATGCGCGGATCAGATAGCCAGGGAAAACCATGAGTGCGGATCGCTTCCTGGAATTCGAAACCTTCGTGTGCGTGGTCGATTCCGGCAGCTTTTCCGCGGCCTCTCGCAAGCTGGGCTGCACGCCTTCGGCGGTGAGCAAGCTGATCGAGCGGATGGAGAACCGCCTGGGGGTGAGGCTTGTGCAGCGAACTTCTCGCAGCCTCTCACTGACGCAGGAGGGCCGGACCTTTCATCGCTCGGCCGTTCGCGTTCTCGAGGCGGTCACCGAGGCCGAGTCGGCCCTCGCGGAGGTCAATGCGCCGGCAACGGGCCTGCTACGCATACACACCACGCTGAACTTCGCACAAACCCAACTCGCACCGCTGCTGCCGGAGTTCCTGGCTCTCAATCCGCGGCTGCGAATCGAATTTCTGCTGAACAGCGAGCCGATCGACCTCGTCAACGCCGATGTCGATCTTTCCCTGCAAGTGGGGCCGGTCACCAACCCTTCACTCATCGCCAGGCGGATCGCCACCACTCGCTGGCTGCTGTGCGCATCCCCTGGTTATCTGAGCGCTTCGGGCGCGCCGCGGGTGCCCGAGGATCTGCTGCATCACAACTGCCTGAACTTCCTGCCACAAACCTATCGCAGCGTCTGGCCGCTGCGCGACGACCAGGGCGAGGCGGGTCAAAGCCGCCAGCCGAATCGCTACGAGGCGGTGGGGAACGTCGCCAGCAACTCCGACAACTTCCTGCGTGTGCTCGCATGCCAGGGCATGGGAATCGCCCGGCTCGCTGCGTTTCACATCGGCCAGGACTTGCGCGAAGGACGTCTGTCCACGGTGCTGAGCAACTGCTTGCCTGATCAACCGGAGCCCGTGTTCGCGGTCTATCAGAGCCGGCGAAACCTGAGTTCCCGAGTCAAGGTCTTCCTGACGTTCCTGGAAAGGCGGCTGGCTGAGTCCCTGGACTGGATGACAGACCACTGATCCCTGCCTCGCGTTGTCGCTCCATGGTGGGAATTCGGCGCCGACAGCGGCCAGCCGATCTGGCCGATGCTCGACGACCGGCCCTCGACCTGGTCAGCTCATCAGCCCCACCCGTGGGCGACATTTGCGGTCCGTGGACTCGCACCACAATGCGCCCGGCCGGACCACCACTGAGGCACTTGCGGGACGACACCACCTCCCGGCGCGTCAAGTCGTTGCGCTCTCGTCATGCCCATGTGATCGTCACGCCGCGCCGCAGGCGCCAGCCCCCGCGACGGGCCGTGTCGAGGGCCGAGGACCGAGCTCGCTTGAAAGCCGAGCTGAAACGAACGCATGGTGGATTCCTCAACCGGGGAGCGTATGAGAGACCAGCATCCATCTGAACCGATGCCGCTGCGCGGGCACGTGTTCATCAGCTATTCCCGCAGCGAGACCCCGCTCGTTCAAGACCTGGCCGAACAACTCGCCGAGCGGCACGGCGTGCCCACGTGGCTCGACTTCCGCAATCTGGAGCCCGGAAAACCGTGGGATGCGCAGCTCGAGGCCGCCATCGACGACGCGTTCGCCGTGATCGTGGTCGTGTCGCAGCGCTCCGTCTCGGGGTCGCAGAACGTGAGGGCCGAGTGGGGGCGGGCGCTCGCGGCCGGGAAGCGGGTCGTCCTCGCGCTCGCCGAGCGGGCCGAACTCCCCGAGCCGCTCCGCGGCCTGGAGTGGGTCGATCTGCGTTCCGGCTGGTCGGCCCAGGTCGGGTGCCTCGCCTCCGTGCTGCGGCGGTCGCCGCAGCCTCCGGAGCCGATTCCGGACTCCGAAAAGATTCCGACGATCGTTCGGGTCGGTCAGCGTCTGGGCCAGATCTTGGCGCTCCTGTCGCTGCCCTCGTTCTGGACTGTCGCGCTCCCCCTGGTGCTGCTCCCCCTTCCAGCGCGGATTCTCAAGCGGGAGTTCGACTACGTGACGGTGCGCACCGCGCTGCTCTTCGTCCCGTTCGGCAGTGCGCTCTTTCCGTTCGGGGACGGTGCGGGCGAGGTCGAAGGCCTGGTTCGGGGGGTGATGCTTGGCGGGACCTCTGTGCTCTCGCTGTTGACGTTCTTCGTGATCCGCTCCCGGTCGTTCAGGCGCTGGATGAAGCCGGCCGCCGCGCGACCGCTCGAGCCCATGATCGGGGTCGTGGTCGACAGGGAGCCCCAACCGGTGCGTTACGGCATCGACGCGGTCTCTGAAGACCACCTGCACGTGATGGAACTGGTGAAGGGCCTGAAGCCCTTCCACGGCACGCCGATCCCGCTCGAGGAGAAGCCGGACCTGGTCTTCCGGTTCGTGTCCAACTTTCACGACACGACGGACATCGATCCACAGACGCTGACGCTGCCCATATTGGTATCCGATCCCGACGACGAGTTGCCGCGCGAGCTCGGCAGGGTGCAGTGGATCGACTTTCGCCGCGGTGGCGACTGGCGCAGGAAGGAGATCGAGTGCATCGCGCGCCTGCTCGATCAGCCGCGGGAGCTGCTGCGCCGCATCGGCGTGGCGCCGCCCCACGGGCAGCGGATGATGCCGAGGGGCGTGCAGGTCCTGAACGTCGTTCTCTGGGCATGCCTGATGTCCGTGACGGGGGGGCTGGTTGCCCGGCTGATCTCCCTGGGACGCGGCCAGGCGTGGATCCCGCTGCCGTTGGCCGTGGCCCTGGCGGCTCCGGTCGTGGCGCTGGCGGCCTTCATGCTGCCGAGACTGCGGTACCGCCGGCCAACCCCGTTCCGCCTGCTGTACATGCCGGCGCTCCTGGCGGCCATGTTGGTGGCCATCGTCCTGCCGCTGTTCTGGGTCGACGAATTGCCGAGCAACGTCGCGATCGGCGACGTCGTGGGCTTCTTCGGTCTCTTTCCCCCGACCGTGGCCCTGTTCTTCACCATGTTCCTGGCGGAACGCGACCTCGAGCGTTGGCTCCCTACCCGGGAACACACCCAGGACACGGGCCCAGGCACGCTCACGCAGATGCAGCGGAACCGATCGCTTGGGTCCCGGTTCGGGAAGATCCTGCGCGAGGCCCGGGACGACACGCTCGGCAGGCCATCGCGCTCTGCCTGAGGAATTTCCGGCCGGGTTCACGGGGCGTTGGCGCTCCGTGCGATTCGGTGGGCGCCCCCAGGCCGACGCCTTGCGTCGTCCGCCCCCCGAGGCCCGGCACACCGCCTCAATGCCGCCGCGCCGCGGATGCCAGCACCGCCGGCATCGCGAACTCGCGGCCGACCATCGCGCGGGCGAACAGGTAGTTGTCGCGGGCGCGCGGTGACAGCGCGTCGCAGTCGACATGGCCGGCGCCGTCGCACGGGAAGCACATGCCGCGTCCTTCGTGGAACAGCGACTGGAAGCGGATCTCGAAGCCGGCGGCGTCGAACGCGGGATCGGATTGCGTGCCGTTCACGAGCAGCGTCTCGTGGCGCGCGGCAGCGCCGGCGGCGGCGAGGGTGGAGGACCGCGGAAACGCGGTCGGGGCGGAGGACATCGTCGACGGGCGGTTGAACATGGCGGCTCCTGGCGGGGTTCGGTCCGGCGATCCGAAAGTTGTCGCGAACCGGTGGATGACACCCACATCGCGCAACCGCCGTGCCCGCGGGTCGCGGCGTGCTTCCGGCGACCGTCTCACGAGGGAGATCGGCCGCAACCGGCGCCTCCGGGCAAGCCGCCCGGCCCTGCGACGCCGGTTGCGGCGGCGACGTTCGGCGTCAGCCGCTACCGGATCGGCAGGTGCGGACGGACTCTCACGGGCGGACTCTCGCCGGCCGCTTCATGCATCCGGCGCGGCATTCCGCCCGTAGACCCCGGCACCCGCACCATCCGGCCGGCGTCGACGAGACGACGCCCCGCGCGGGCCTGCCGAACCCCATCCGACGGAGAACCGCCATGAGCCATGCCGACACCATCCGCACGCTGTACGCCGCCTACGCCCGCGGCGACGTCGACACCATCCTCGAACACCTCGCGCCCGACGTGCAGTGGGACTGCGACCGCGCGCCGAACGACGTGCCCTGGCTGCAGCCGCTGCGCGGCCGTCACGAGGTGCCCAAGTTCTTCGTCGCGCTGGCGGAGCACCTGGACATCCGGCGCTTCGAACCGATGGTGATCCTGGAGAGCGGCCAGACGGTGCTGGCGTCCTTCGAGTTCGACGCCTCGGTGCGCCGCACCGGCAAGGCATTGGTCGAGCGCGAAGGCGCGCACGTCTGGCATTTCGATGCCGCCGGCCGCGTGACGCACTTCAAGAACGCCGTCGACAGTTACGGCTCCAGCCAGGCCCTGCGGGCCGAATGATCGGTCCGCCGCCGGCCGATCGAGCGATCGGCCATCCGCGCGCCGCGGATCGGGTGCCCGCTCGCGCGCGGGCGGCCCGACCCGCCCGCTCAACCGCCGATCAGCACGTTCACCGCGCCCATCATCACCAGGCCGCCGTGGGCGGTGCTATCCAGCATGCGCGCCGCCGGCCGGCCGCCGATCATCACGGTGGCCGAACCGCGCACGATCATGTCGGGCGCGCCGCAGCAGGTGCAGCTGGTGCCGACGTTCGCCGCCGGCCGCTGGCCGACCAGCACGTTGGCGGCGCCCAGCAGCACCGGCCCGCCGACGTGCGGCTTCAGGCCGTCGAGCATCGGGCACAGGTGCGGGTCGCCGAGGCGCGCAGCGGGGAATCCCATGGCCGCCTCCTTCACAGGTCCGCGAGCAGCGCGGCCAGGTCGGGGTCGATGCCGCCGGCCGGCGCGGGCGGCGGCTCGGCCGCGTCGTTCAGCGACGCGAGCAGCGCGTCGAGTTCGGCGTCGGCGTCGAGCGGCACGACTTCGTCGGCCGCCGCCTCCACGGTCGGAGCGTTCGCGGCGTGGGCGGCGCCAGGCACGGTCGCCGAGTCGGCCGCGGTGCCGGCACCGCGTGCGCCGGCCGCACCGGGCGCCGCCGCCTCCGCCGGCCCGTCGTCCTCCACCGGCAGCGCCTCCACCGGCGTCCACGGCCCGGCCAGCGGCGTGCCGGCGAGGGACTGGAAGCCGCCGAGCCGCACCTCCGGCCGGCCCTTGTGCGCCAGCACCGGCACGAATCCGTATCCGTGGACCTGCGCCGCCAGGCGTTCGCCGACCAGGCGCTCGGTGCAGGGCAGGGCAATGCTGTCGCCGTCCGCATCCGGGTAGACGAACCACGGCATGTCGCCCAGCCCGAGCGACGCGCCCGGCGCCTGCCGCGGCCCGGCGCGGCGCGCATGCTGGCCGAGCAGCACCGCGGCCAGCGCGGACGCATGGCCCCACAGCAGCGTCTTCAGCCCGGCCTGCGGATCGAACTCCTCGAAATCGAAGGCGTCGACCGGCTCGGCGCGTTCGCCGTACGGGCTGCGCAGCAGGAAACGCGGCACCGTCAGCATCAGGAAGCGCGCTGCCGGCAGTTCGCGCAGCGCCTTCCAGGCGGCGCTGACGAGCGGGTGCAGATCGTCCGGCCGCGTGGCCAGGCAGTCGCGCCCGACACTGGCGATGAACGGCGCCCGCGCCCGCGCCGCGATGCGCGCCATGCGGCCCAGCAGTTCGGCATGCGGCGGCGTCATCTCGAAGCCGTAGTGGCCGATCAGCGCCGACAGCGGGCCCTGGTGCGCGTCCAGCGCCGGCTCCTCGACCAGCAGGCGGTACAGCGCGGTGTCCTGCAGCGCGTCGGTGCCGGCGAGGTCGGCGGCGAACTCCTCGGCGCTGATGTCGTACACCACCACCTGCAGCCGGTTGTCGGTCTCGACGCGGCGGGCGACGAAGTCGAGCGTGCGCCACGCCGCCTCCAGCTCCTGCACGTCCGGGTGGTGCAGCACCGCGCGCATCGCCGCGGCGATCGCCCGGTC
>JBGAMJ010000242.1:0-3980 GCA_044223035.1 Piscinibacter sp. | reverse complement strand
GGGTGGGCCGGCGCGGCGGCGGGGGGAGGGCAGGGGGGCGCCCGGCGGGTGGGCCGACGAGGTGGCCGACCGGGAGGCCGACCGGGTGGCGGTCGAAGCGGGCGTGGTCTCGTCCAGCGTGTCCTCCAGCGTCGCGATCACCTGTCTCGCCAGCCAGCCGCTCGTCGCGTCGTCCAGCACGTACGGCGGCATCAGGTAGACGGTGCGGCCGATCGGGCGGATGAGCAGTTCGCGTGCCCGCCCGGCCAGGTGGAAGCGTTCCGCGAAGCGCGCGCCGGCGAATTCCTCCCGCACGTCGAAGGCCCAGATCATGCCGACGTGGCGCGGATGCTCGATGCGCGGATCGTCGGCCAGCGGCCGCAGCGCCGCGCTGAGCGCCGCCGCGCGCAGCCGGTTGGCGGCGAGCACGCCGTCCTGCTCGAAGCGGTCCAGCACCGCCAGCGCGGCGCGGCAGGCCAGCGGGTTGCCGGTGTAGGAATGCGAATGCAGGAAGCCGCGCGCCACGTCGTCGTCGAGGAAGGCCTCGTAGATCGCGTCGCGCGACAGCACCAGCGACAGCGGCAGCAGCCCGCCGCTGATGCCCTTGGACAGGCACAGCAGGTCGGGCCAGACCGGGGCCGGGTCCGTGGATGCGCTGGCTGTGGACGAGCCGCCTGGCGCGCCACCCGAGGACGCGCCGCCTGACGCGCCCCCCGCGCCCCCCGCGGCCCCATCGCCCGCGGCCGCGCCGCCGGCCGCCTGCTCGAACGCGAAGAAGCTGCCGGTGCGCCCGCAGCCCACCGCGATCTCGTCGGCGATCAGGTGCACGCCGAAGCGGTCGCACAGCGTGCGCAGGCGGCGCAGGTAGCCGGCGTCGTGCATCGCCATGCCGCCGGCGCACTGCACCAGCGGCTCGACGATCAGCGCGGCGATCTGCCCTGCGCGCGCAGTAAACAGCGCCTCGACCGCGGCGGCGGCGCGCGCGGCGACGCCGGCGGCGCCTTCGCCCGGGCGGGCCTGGCGGGCGTCGGGCGACATCACCAGGTGGGCTCGCATCAGCAGCGGGTCGTAGGCGTCGCGGAACACCGCCACGTCGGTCACGGCCAGCGCGCCCAGCGTCTCGCCGTGGTAGCCGCCGCGCACGCAGACGAACTCCCGCTTGTCGGGCAGGCCGCGGTTGCGCCAGTGGTGGAAGCTCATCTTCAGCGCGATCTCGACGCGCGGCGCACCGTCGCTGGCGTAGAAGGCGTGCCCGAGCACCCCGCCGGTGCGTGCCGACAGCCGCTCGGCGAGCTCGACCGCCGGCGCGTGCGTGCAGCCGGCCAGCATCACGTGCGGCAGGCGGTCGAGCTGGTCCGTGACGGCGGCGTTCAGGCGCGCATCG
Organism: Piscinibacter sp.; assembly: GCA_044223035.1. GTDB lineage: Bacteria > Pseudomonadota > Gammaproteobacteria > Burkholderiales > Burkholderiaceae_C > JBGAMJ01. The sequence goes on along the minus strand of JBGAMJ010000242.1, from coordinate 2,617 downwards.
GCGTGGCCGAACAGGTTGACCCACCACGAGCTGGTGGCGTCGAAGTAGCGGCGGCCGGCGTGGTCGTGCAGCCACGGTCCACGGCCGTGCGAGATCGGCAGCGGCGGCACCACCGCGGCGCGCTGCATCTGGGTGCACGGATGCCAGACGTGGCGCAGGCTGCGCTGCTGCAGCGCGGCGTTCGGGTCGGTGGCGGTGGCAGCGGGCAGGGCGTCGGGCGCGACGGCCGGGGGGTGCGTCATGGATGCGTACGTCGGGGCCATGTCGACCGGGAGACTTCGGGGCGCGCCGCAGATCGGTGCGCCGGCGGGGCGGCCGCGCATTGTGCCTGTGTCCGTGGCGCGTGCGTTCTGCGCACGGCTTCGGGGATGGGCGCCGGGCGGGGACGGGACTGCGTCGCAGGAGAGGCTCCGGCAAGTGCCCGCAGGCGGCCCGAGTGGGTTGGCGGCCGGCGCCCGCTCGCGGCCCGTGCGATCCCGCCGTCAGCGCACGACGGTGATCACGTGCGCCTGGATCGGCGCGTCCACCGGGCCGTCGCCGAAGCGTGCCGCGATCGCGGCGGCACAGGCGTCGGTGGCCTGAGCCAGGTCGGGGCCGAGGGCGGCGCGGGCCTCGATCTCGCCGCGCATCGGCGTGCCCTGGCACAGCGCGATTGCCGCCTCCCGGGCCGAGGGCGCGCGGCTGCGCGCCGCCAGCGTCTCGAAGCTCGGCGTGGCGTCGAAGCCGCCCGCGGCCACGTCGGCCAGGATCCGATCGCGCTCGAAGTAGCCATGCGGAACGCGCGCCATGAAGCGCGGCGGGTCGGCCGGGAAGCAGACGGCCAGCGCCGCGGTCACGGTGTCGGCGATCTGGTTCTCGTCCAGCCGGTCCCAGACGTTGAACAGCAGCGTGCCGCCGGGCCGCAGCACGCGCCGCGCTTCGGCGAAGCCGCGTGCCTTGTCGGGGAAGAACATCACGCCGAACTGGCACACGACGAGATCGAACGAGGCGTCGTCGAACGGCAGTTGCAGCGCGTCGGCCGGCACCCAGCGCACCGGGCGCGCCGTGCCGACGGCCTGGGCGCGCGCCAGCATCGCCGGCTGCAGGTCGGTGGCGACCAGTTCGGCGGCGGCCGGCAGCACCCGCGCCAGCGCGCGCGTGACCACGCCGGTGCCCGCGGCCGTCTCGAGCACGTGCGAGGGCGCCAGCGCGGCCACGCGCCGCGCGATGTCGTCGGCATAGGGCTCGAAGATCAGCGGCACGAAGTAGCGGTCGTACAGCTCGGGGACCGAGCCGGAGAACCCGCTGTCGGTGGGGGGCGTGGACATCGCTGCCTCCTCGCGGCCGCCGGCGGCAGCCGTCAAGCGTCGATCCTAGGCCGCGCTCCGTGACCGGCACGACGGTTTCATGCAAGGGCGGGCGCAACGCCCGCAGGCCGAATGGGGCCGCCCCGGCGGCGGCCGGCACGAGCCGGCGAGGGCGGCCAGAATCCCCGGCTTTCCGTCCCCGAAGGCCTGCATGACCGACCTCTCGCGTTTCCCCGTCACCCGCAAGTGGCCGCCCCGGCACCCCGACCGCCTGCAGCTCTATTCGCTGCCCACGCCGAACGGCGTCAAGGTGTCGATCCTGCTGGAGGAGACCGGCCTGCCGTACGAGCCGCACCGCGTCGGCTTCGACACCCACGACCAGACCTCGCCCGAGTTCCTGTCGCTGAACCCGAACAACAAGATCCCGGCGATCCTCGACCCGGACGGCCCGGGCGGCCGGCCGCTGGCGCTGTTCGAGTCGGGCGCGATCCTGCTGTACCTGGCGGAGAAGACCGGGCGCTTCCTGCCGGCCGATGCGGCCGGCCGCTACGAGGCGATCCAGTGGCTGATGTTCCAGATGGGCGGCATCGGGCCGATGTTCGGCCAGGTCGGCTTCTTCCACAAGTTCGCCGGCAAGGACCACGACGACAAGCGTCCGCGCGACCGCTACGTGGCCGAATCGAAGCGCCTGCTCGGCGTGCTCGAGCAGCGCCTGGCGGGCCGCGACTGGGTCATGGGCGGCGACTTCGGCATCGCCGACATCGCCATCTTCCCGTGGGTCAACAACCTGGTCGGCTTCTATGGGGCCGGGCCGCTGGTGGGCTGGGGCGCGTATCCGAACGTCGAGCGCGTGCTGGCCGCCTTCCTGGCCCGACCGGCCGTGCAGCGCGGGCTGAAGATCCCGGCGCCCTCGGCGACCTGACGGGCGTCAGGTGTCCTCGACCAGCAGCCGGTCGTACTCGGCCTTCACGACGGCGTAGCACTCGCAGCTGCGCTGCTCGAGGCCGGGGCGGTCGATGACGGTGATGTGGCCGCGGCGGTAGCGGATCAGCCCGGCACGCTGCAGCGCGAGCGCGGCCTCGGTCACGCCCTCGCGGCGCACCCCGAGCATGTGGGCGATGAGCTCCTGCGTCACCACGAGGTCCTGGCCTTCGATCCGGTCCAGGCTCAGCAGCAGCCAGCGGCACAGCTGCTGGTCGACGCTGTGGTGGCGGTTGCACACCGCCGTCTGCGCCATCTGCGCGATCAGCGCCTGGGTGTAGCGCAGCAGCACCCGCATCACCGCCGGCGAGCGCGCGAACGCCTCGCGGACCAGCGCGCCGCGCAGGCGG
>JBGAMJ010000241.1:0-3913 GCA_044223035.1 Piscinibacter sp. | reverse complement strand
CGGCCATCCCCGCGGGGGGATCGGCTGCGGTACGCCGCGCGCGAGGGGTGGTCGTCTACCGGAGCAGTTCCGCCAGCGCGCGCGCCAGCTCGTGGCGCTGCATCGGCTTGCCCAGCACGCGGTTGACGCCGGCGGCCGCGGCGCGTGCGGCGAGCGATGCGCCGCCGTAGCCGCTGACCAGCAGCACCGGCAGGTCCGGCGAAGTCCGGCGCAGCGCCTCGGTGAGCTGGGTGCCGCCGAGCCCGGGCATCACCTCGTCGGTGAGCACCGCGGCGAAACGCTGCGGCTCGGCCTGCAACGCCGCCAGCGCCGCCCGCGGATCGTCGAAGCCGACCGGCGCGTAGCCCAGGCCGCGCAGCATCTCCTCGGCCATCGCGACCAGCGTCGGCTCGTCGTCGACGACCAGCACGGCGCGGCCGCGGCCGTCCGGCAACGTGGCCGAGGCCGTTCCGGCGGCGTCCAGCGGGTCGGCACTGGCCGGGAAGTAGAGCGTGAAGCGCGCGCCGTGCCCGGGCGTGCTCTGCACGTCGATCGCGCCGCCGAACTCGGCCATCACGCCGTGCACCACGGCCAGGCCGAGCCCGGTGCCGGACTGCGCCGTGCGCGTCGTGAAGAAGGGCTCGAACAGCCGGTCCATCACCGCCGGCGTGATGCCGCCGCCCTGGTCGGACACGCTCAGCGCGACATGCTCGCCCGGCGCCAGCTCGCTGTGCGACAGCACGCGCGGCGCGGCCACGTGCAGCCGCCGCAGCTCGACGCCGACGCGTCCGCCGTCGGGCATCGCCTGCATCGCGTTCGTGCACAGGTTCATCACCGCCTCGAAGGCCTGGGTGGCGTCGCCGCGCACGCGGGCACCGGGCGCCTGCAGCATCCGCTCGAGCAGCACGCCCGGGCGCAGCGATGCGGCGAGCAGCGCCAGCACCTCCTCGACCACCGGTTGCAGCTCGAACACCGCCGACGCATGCGCGCCGCCGCGGCTGAACGCGAGGATGCGCTCGGCCAGCGCCTTGCCGCGCAGCGCGGCCTGCAGCACCTTGTCGAGGTGGCGCGCCTGCGCGCTGCCGGGCGCGGCGGCATCCTGTGCCATCTCGCCGAAGCCGACGATGGCCGCCAGCACGTTGTTGAAGTCGTGCGCCACCCCGCCGGCCAGCGTGCCCAGCGACTCCAGCTTGCTGGCGCGCGTGCGCTGCGCCTGCAGGGCCTGCTGCGCCTCGGCGCGGCGCCGGTTGGCCCGCACGACGAAGCGCACCGACGCCGCGGCGACGCCGAGCAGCAGCAGCAGCGCCGCCGCGGCCAGTTGCGCCGTCTGCCGCCAGCCGGCCAGCAGCGCCGCGCGGTCACGCGACAACGCCACGCTCAGGTCGAAACGGGCGAGGCGGTGGCGGCTCACGAGGCGGTCGACGTCGTCGGGTGCGTCGCTGGCCACGGCGTCGCCGGCCAGTCGCACCCCGTCGCCCCGGAACACCGCCATGCGTGCATCGGCCGCCGGTGACGCCACCGAGAACGCGCCGAGCAGCGCGCGCGCGGGCATTGCGGCGACGATCCAGCCGCCGTGCGCGCCGGGGCTGGCGACGGACGCGGCACCGGCGCCAGCCGCCCCGCCGTCCGCGCGGATCGCGAAGGCGACCATCGCGCGAGCCGCCGTGTCGGAGCCTCCGGCGGCGGCCTCACCGGCCGCCTCGAACGGAGCGCTCATTGCCATGGCCGTGCCGGACAGGTGCACCAACGCCGGCACGAACGAAGTCGCCGCCGGTGCCGGCCCGGCATCGGACGCCGCCACGACGCGGCCGGCGCGGTCGACCAGCCAGAGCCGGTCGACCAGCGGCATCAGCGCGGCGCGCGTCTGCAGCGCCAGCGCGCGGTCGGCGGCGGCGGCCGGCAACCGTTGGTCGCGCCACTCGATGCGCAGCGCCTGCAGCCCCTCCTGCACGCCCTGCAGGCCGCGGTCGACCTCGTCGGTCAGCGCCAGCGAGAGCACGCCGAGTTCTCTCGACTGGCTGTCGATCGCGTCGCGCCGCAGGTGCCACAGCGCGAGCACGGTCACCGCGGCCAGCACCGCCCACAGGCCGAGCGCGATCCATCCCAGGCGCGACCCGAGCGCGCGACCTTCGTTGCCCTGACCCATGCACTACGATACCGCGCGGGTCTCCCGGCCCGCCCGGACGGGGCGCGAGGCCGCCCCGCCACGATCCAAGAGCCCGCGGCGCGGCCGCCCGATCGGCGACGCCCGCGGGCACATCCGGAAGGTTCAAGAGCGTGTCCGCCCCCATCCCCATCCCCGCCGCCGCCGGCACCCCGCACATCCTCGTGATCGACGACGACGCCGACGTGCGCGAGCTCGTCGCCGAATACCTGGGCGACCACGAGATGCGGGTCAGCGCCGGGGTGTCGGGGCGCGAGATGTTCGAGATCTTCGACCGCGAGGCGATCGACCTGGTGCTGCTGGACCTGAAGCTGCCGGGCGAGGACGGCATGCAGCTCGCCCGCGCGCTGCGTGAACGCGCCGCCGTGCCGATCGTGCTGCTGACCGGCCGCCGGGACGAGGCCGACCGCGTGATGGGGCTCGAACTCGGCGCGGACGATTACGTCACCAAGCCGTTCAGCCCGCGCGAGCTGCTGGCCCGCGTGCGCGCCGTGCTGCGCCGCTACCAGGTGCAGGCCACGCTGCCGGAGCGCGACCACACCCGCCGCGCCTTCCGTTTCGCCGGCTGGGAGCTGAACCTGCGCACGCGCCGGCTGGGCGCGCCGGACGGGCAGAGCGTCGCGCTGTCGAACGGCGAGTTCAGCCTGCTTGCCGCGCTGTGCCGTGCGCCGCAGCGGGTGCTGAGGCGCGAGCAGTTGCTGTCGATGTCGCGCCTGCACGAAGCCGAGGTCTACGACCGCACCGTCGACGTGCAGATCCGCCGGCTGCGCCTGAAGCTCGAAGCCGACGCCGCCCACCCGGCGCTGATCGTCACCGAGCGCGGCTCGGGATACCGGCTGGCGGCGGAGGTCGAGACGCTGTACTGAGCAACCCCGGGGACCTTCGGCCGGCGGCTGTCGCCGGGAACCTCCGGACGCTCGCGCCCCGCGCCCGGCCGCTCACCCTCTCAGGGCGCCCCGCCGCCCGGCCGCGCGGAGCCGGCCCGGTGCGAGCGCAGGCCGAGGCGGAACAGGGCTTCCGGCGGGATCGGGATCACCATGAAGCCGTGCTCCAGCACCGCCAGCGTCAGCAGCATGCCGACGAAGGCCGATGCGGCGGCCTCGAAGGCGCCGTCGCGCGGCGACAGGCCGCCTTGCCACACCCAGGCGGCGAGCAGCGTCGAGCCGAGCACCGACACCGGGAACAGCGCGTTCATCGGCCGCCGGCGGAAGTAGCTGTGCAGGTAGCGCAGATGCTGCGGCAGGAAGGCCTCGCCGAGGTTGCGCACGCCGAGGAACACGTTCAGCTTGGCCGACAGCCGCATCAGCCACAGCGCGGCGTAGGTCCACAGGCCGACCTGGTTGGCGCCGCCCCAGGTCAGCGCGATCACCGCGGCGCCCAGCAGGATCAGCACCAGCTCGTGGTACAGGATCGCCGACAGCGCATAGCGCGCGCGCCGCCAGCCGGTGGCGCCGGGCGGGCAGGCGATGCGGCGCGGGCCGGTCACGAAGCCCATCAGGAAGGCCATCTCCTGCCAGGCCCAGACCAGCATCGCGCAGGTGAAGCCGAGGTAGGCACCGGTCACGCGGGTGTCGTGCCGCGTGGCGGCCAGGCCGGCGAACGCGATCGCCAGCAGCAGCGTGGCCCAGAAGAACGACCAGCCGAAAGTGCGGCGCGGCAGGCCGTCGAGGTACAGGATCACCGCGGTGCCGGCCCACCAGAAGGCGAGGGTGTAGAGCACCGGGCCGACGAGGGGGGACATGGGTGCAGTGGGTGCGACGGTCGGGGTGG
>JBGAMJ010000049.1:0-34377 GCA_044223035.1 Piscinibacter sp. | reverse complement strand
GACCAGCGGCAGCAGCTCGCGCGGGGCGTCGTCGGCGGCCAGCGGCGACAGGTCGTTTTCATTGCGCTCGCGCAGACGTTCGCTCAGGCGACGCACCGGCCGCGTGGCGCGCTGCACGACGAACAGCACCACGCCGGCGATCACGACCACCAGCACCGCCTGGCGCCAGAGCGTGTCGACGAGGATCTGCCGCGCCAGGGTCTCGCGCAGCTCGAGCGTCTCGGCCACCTGGATCGTGGCCATGCCGCGGCCCTCGGGGCTCGCTACCGGCTGCAGCAGCACGGCCACGCGCACCGGCACGCCGCGGTAGCTGTCGTCGTAGAAGTCCACCAGCGCGGCATAGGGCCCGCGCGCCGGCAATCGCCCCTTCCAGGACGGCAGGTCGTCGAAGCCCGAGACCATCTCGCCGCGGAAGCCGCTGACCTTGTAGAACATGCGGCTGCGGTTGTCGGCCTCGAAGGGCTCGAGCGCCGCGTAGGGCACGGCCGCGCGCACCTGGGCGGCGTCGCCGCGGCCGACCACCTCGAGCTGCTCGCCGAGCGACTTGGCCGATGCGAGCAGCGTGCGGTCGTAGGCGGTGTCGGCGGCGCGCAGCGCCTGTCGGTACAGGCTCGCGGCATTGATCAGCACGAAGGCCAGCACCGGCAGCAGGATGCCAGCGAGCAGGAAGCTGCGGATCGACAGCTGGCCCGGCGCGCCAGTGAACGGCGTGCCCGACGATGCCCGGCGCATCAGGCCTGCGCCTTCAGCAGGTAGCCCAGCCCGCGCAGCGTGACGAGCTGCGCGCCGGTGGCGCCGAGCTTGCGGCGCAGCCGGTAGGCGACCACCTCGATCGCCTCGGCCTGCACATCCGGCTGATCGGGGAACACGTCGTCGACGAGCTTCTCCTTCGACACCGCCTGGCCCGGCCGCGCCAGCAGCGCGCGCAGCAGTGCCGCCTCGCGCGGCGCCAGCTCCATCGGCGCACCGCGGAAGTACACCGCGCCGCTGCTGCGGTCGCAGCGCAGGCCGCAGAACTCCTCGGCGGGCATGTCGGCCGGGCCGTCGCGGCCGGTGGCGCCGCGGCGGGAGAGCGCACGCACGCGGGCTTCCAGCTCGTCCAGGTCGAAGGGCTTGGGCAGGTAGTCGTCGGCACCGGTGTTCAGGCCGAGGATGCGGTCGCCCACGGTGCCGCGCGCGGTCAGGATCAGCACCGGCGTGGTCAAGCCTTCGGCGCGCGCCTGCGCCAGCACCGTCAGCCCGTCGACGCCCGGCAGGCTCAGGTCGAGCAGCACCACGTCGGGCACGGCGGCGCGCCAGCGGTCGAGCGCCCGCGCGCCGTCGGCGCAGGTCACGACCTGCATGCCGCGCCGCTCGAAGCTGCGCTGCAGCGTGGTCTGCATCGCGAGGTTGTCCTCGACCAGAAGCAATTTCATCGTGCATGCCCCACTAGCGATAACCCTAGGAAGATGGACAGCCGACTGACAGCTTGCCCAATGATCATCCACTCAGCCCCGTGTCAGCCTACCGACACGTTCCCGACACGTTATCGACACCCCGAAAGAAGGAGACACCATGCGTCGCGACACCTTCCTGAAGTGCCTGGCCGGACTGGCCGCCGCGGGCGCCATGCCCCGCCTTTCCTTCGCCGCCGGCGCGAACCTGAAGATGATGATCCCGGCGAACCCCGGCGGCGGCTGGGACACCACCGGCCGTGCGCTCGGCAAGGCGCTGATCGACTCGGGCGCCGCCGCCACCGTCAGCTACGACAACAAGGGCGGTGCCGCCGGCACCATCGGCCTCGCGCAGTTCGTCAACAGCAACAAGGGCGACGGCAACGCGATCATGGTGATGGGCGCGGTGATGCTCGGCGGCATCATCACCGGCAAGCCGCCGGTGCAGCTCTCGCAGGCCACGCCGATCGCGCGGCTGACCAGCGAGTACAACGTGTTCGTCGTGCCGGCCGCGTCGCCGTTGAAGACGATGAAGGACGTCGTCGAGCAGCTCAAGAAGGACCCGGGCAGCGTCAAGTGGGGCGGCGGTTCGCGCGGATCGACCGAGCACATCGCCGCGGCGATGCTGGCGCGCGAGGTCGGCGCCGACCCGTCGAAGATCAACTACGTGGCGTTCCGCGGAGGCGGCGAGGCCACCGCCGCGATCCTCGGCGGCAACGTGACGATCGGCGGCAGCGGCTACAGCGAGTTCGCCGAGTACATCACCACCGGCAAGATGCGCGCGATCGCCGTCACGTCGGATGCGCGGCTCAAGGGCATCGAGGTGCCGACGATGAAGGAGCAGGGCTACAACGTCGTGATCGGCAACTGGCGCGGCGTGTACGGCGCCGCCGGCATCACGCCGGAGCAGCGCAAGGCGCTGACCGACGCGGTGATCGCCGCGACCAAGCACAAGTCCTGGGCCGAGGCGGTGGAGCGCAACGGCTGGACGCCCGCGCTGCTGGCAGGCCCGGCGTTCGACAAGTTCGTCGACGACGAGTTCGCGTCGCTGCGCGCGATCATGGCCAAGTCCGGGATGGTGTGATGCAGCGCAGCCACGCACTGATCGGTGCCGGCACGCTCGCGGTGGCGGCGCTGCTGGCCGCCGGGGCCACGCAGATCAGCTCGGAGGCCGGCTATTCCGGCGTCGGGCCGAACTTCGTTCCCTGGCTCGTCGCCGCCGTGCTCGCGGTGTGCGGCGTCTGGCTGGTCTGGGAGGCTGCCACCGGCGGCTTCCGCCAGATGGAGGAGCCCTCGGGCGACGAGCAGGGCCACTGGTCCGGCTTCGCCTGGGTAAGCGCCGGCATCCTGCTGAACGCGCTGCTGATCACGACGATCGGCTTCATCCTGAGCTGCACGCTGTGCTTCGTGCTGGCGGTGCGCGGCTTCAAGTCGTCCGAAGGGCGGCGCGACTTCAGCGCGATGACGCTGCTCCACGACCTGGGAGTCGGCATCGCGATCGCGGCGCCGGTCTACTGGATGTTCACCAAGCTGCTGGCAATCAACCTGCCCGGCCTCACTCACACCGGGTGGATCTAGCATGAAACAACCCCCACGCTCGCTTCGCTCGCTGCCCCCCAAGGGGGCGTGCCAGTACCTTCGGACGGCCGGGCGGTACTGACATGGACGTCTGGCACCAACTCCTCCAGGGCTTTCTCACCGCCGGCACGCCGGTCAACCTGCTGTGGGCGCTGCTGGGCTGCACCATCGGCACGGCGGTGGGCGTGCTGCCCGGCATCGGGCCGGCCACCGCGGTCGCGATGCTGCTGCCGATCACGCTGCAGGTCGAGCCGACCGCCTCGATGATCTTCTTCGCCGGCATCTACTACGGCGCGATGTACGGCGGCTCGACGACCTCGATCCTGCTCAACACACCGGGCGAGGCCGGCTCCATGGTGACCGCCATGGAAGGCAACAAGATGGCGAAGAACGGCCGCGCCGGCGCCGCGCTCGCCACCGCCGCGATCGGCTCCTTCGTGGCCGGCACCATCGCCACCGTGGTGGTGACGATCGCCGCGCCGCTGGTGGCCAACTACGCCGTGCTGCTCGGCCCGCCCGAGTACTTCATGCTGATGGTGCTGGCCTTCGCCACCGTCAGCTCGGTGCTCGGCAAGAGCACGCTGCGTGGCCTGACCTCGCTGTTCATCGGGCTGGCGATCGGGCTCGTCGGCATCGACCAGATCACCGGCCAGGCGCGCTACACGCTCGGCGTGCCGGAGATGATGGACGGCATCGAGGTGGTGCTGATCGCGGTCGGCCTGTTCGCGGTGTCGGAGGCACTGTACGTCGTGCTCTACGAGGGCCGCGCCGTCGAGACGCAGAACAAGCTGACCAAGGTCCACATGACGCGCGAGGAGTGGAAGCGCTCCTGGCCGGCCTGGATCCGCGCCACCTTCATCGGCATCCCGTTCGGCACCATCCCGGCCGGCGGCAGCGAGATCCCGACCTTCCTCAGCTACGCCACCGAGAAGAAGCTGTCGAAGTACAAGAACGAGTTCGGCACCACCGGCGCGATCGAAGGCGTGGCCGGCCCCGAGGCGGCGAACAACGCGGCGATCACCGCCACGCTGATCCCGCTGCTGACGCTGGGCATCCCGACCTCCAACACCGCGGCCATCCTGCTCGGCGCGTTCCAGAACTACGGCATCCAGCCCGGCCCGCAGCTTCTGGACAAGAACGCGACGCTGGTGTGGGCGCTGATCGCGTCGCTGTACATCGGCAACGTGATGCTGCTGGTGCTGAACCTGCCGCTGGTGGCCGTGTGGGTGAAGCTGCTGAAGGTGCCCAAGCCGCAGCTCTACGCCGGCATCCTGATCTTCGCCACGGTGGGCGTGTACGGCATGCGGCAGTCGGCCTTCGACCTGTTCCTGCTCTACGCCATCGGCCTGCTCGGCCTCGCGATGCGTCGCTTCGACTTCCCCGCCGCGCCGGTCGTGATCGGCATGATCCTCGGGCCTTTGGCCGAAGCGCAGCTTCGCAACGCGCTGTCGATCGGCGAAGGCCACTGGAGCATCCTGGTGTCGCGCCCGATGTCGGCCACGCTGCTGACGATCGTGGTGCTGGTGCTGGTGCTGCCGCGCCTGCTGAAGCGCCGCGCCGCGGCGCTGGCCGCCGGGTAGCCACCCGGCCGGCCCTCCCGGGGGCGGCGCGGATCCTCGCCGCCGCTCCCGGCCCCTTTCTTCCCTTCCCCCTGTCCCTTCCCGACGCGCGGCTGCCGCCGCGTGCGGGCTTCGCTGCGCCCGTCGCAGCCCGACCACGGAGATTCGAACCATGCAAGTCACAGGCATGCTGCACGGCAAACCCCTGCTGGAACTCGCCGGCTTCCCGGTGCCCGAGGTCCTCGGGCCCGACGCCAGCGAGGAGCAGATCAAGGCGATGCTAGAGCGCCACGGCGAGGTGTTCATCAAGCCGGTGTTCCGCGGCGGCGTCGGCAAGAAGGGCAAGGCCGGGCTCGTCGGCCGGGCGCGCGACCTGGCCACCGCGCTGGCCGAGAAGGAGCGGCTGTACTTCGCCGAGCACCGCCACGGCCACCAGTACGCCAAGGCCAACGGCGTGACCTTCGAGGCCGCGGTGCCGGCCGAGCACGAGATCTACTTCTCGATCACCGACTCGACGCACTTCCGCGCGCCGACGATGACGCTGACGCACCACGGCGGCATGGACATCGAGGAGCTCGACAAGACGCAGATCGTCAGCGTGCCGTTCAACCCGCTGACCGGGTTGAAGGCCTTCGTCGTGGCCAACGCGCTGTCGGAGCTGAACGCGCCCAAGCAGATCGTCTCGCCGCTGGTTCAGCACCTGCCGAACCTGTGGGACCTGTTCCACGACTTCGGCATGACCACGCTGGAGCTGAACCCGATCCGCCTGCGTGCCGACAAGCGCGGCCGCCTGACGCCCGTGGCCTGCGACTTCAAGTGCGGCTTCGATCGCGACGACCCGCGCTGGCAGCGGCTGAACCTGCCGCCGCACCTGTTCGCGGCCGATACCTCCGACTTCGAGCAGGAGATCAACACGCTGCGCACCCACCAGGGCCAGAGCGACGTTTACGTGATCAATGCGAAGGGCACGATCCTCGCGCCCACCTTCGGCGGCGGCGCCAACTCGCTGGTCACCGAGATGCTCGGCAACGACGCGATCATCAGCTCCGATTTCGGCGGCAACCCGCCGTACGAGAAGATGAAGTCGGTCGCGCGGATCTGCTTCCGGCACTGGCTGCGCCAGAGCAACGTGCTGTTCATCATCGGCGGCAAGAGCAACAACACCGACATCTTCGAGACCTTCCGCGCGATGGCCGATGCGCTGCGCGAGCACTTCGGCGAGCACGGCGCGCAGCCGCTGTACGTGGTGGCCGGCCGCGGCGGGCCCAACCTGGTGCGCGGCCTGGCGGTGCTGCGCGACACCTGCGAGCAGCTCGGCCTGCCCTACCACCTGTTCGGCTTCGATTCGGCGATGAGCGAGGTGGTCGACTTCGCCCGCCGCGTCGACACCTGGATGAAGGCCGGCGGCCGCGCGCAGCTCGCCGCCCGCCTGAACGTGGCGGTCTGAGAGGGTGTTGACGTAATGAATCGCACCCGCGTGAGGCCCCCAGACGGGCCCAATCTAGGCGCAAAGCGGAGCCGGGCTGGTGGCCCGGGCGAAGTCGACCACCTCGCTCATCGCCGAATCGAAGCCGAACAGGTGATAGGGCAGGCCGAGCTGCTCGCAGGTGTCGCGCAGCACCGCCATGCCGCGCACCAGGTTGGGCCCGCCGCGGCCGGCCACCACGTACAGCGGCTGCGCGCCGCGCCTACCCCAGCGCCCTGTGCCGCCCCGGCGCGGGTGCGATTCATTACGTCTACACCCTCTGAGCCCGCCCGACCGCCCCGCGCCACAGGCCATCCACCCCAACTTCCGGAGATTCCCCATGCCCGAGTCGAGTGTCGGACCCTTCAAGTACTTCGTCGGCGTGAACTCGCTGGCGCAGATCGCCACCCGCGACGACCGCGTGTGCGTGCTCAACATCCTCGGCGGCGAGTCGAGCGAGGTCACGCCCGTCGGCCACGCCTGGTCGGGCGGCAACGTGGTGTTCGGCACCTCGCCCGGCCGCAGCGGCCAGGTGCTGGACACGCCCGCCGGCCCGATCCCCGTCTACAGCAACGTGCGCGAAGGCCTGGAGGCCGGCCACCGCTTCAACTGCGGCGTGGTCTACCTGCCGCCGTCGGCCGCCGACGACGGCGTGGTCGAGCTGATCCGCGTCAACCCCGAGCTGAAGAAGATCTTCATCCCGACCGAGAAGATGAGCGTGCACGACGCGCGCGAGATCCGCGCGCTGGCGCAGGCGCGCGGCATCGACATCTTCGGCGGCAACAGCCTGGGCGTGGCCGACGCCTGGAACCAGGTGCGCATCGGCGGCGCGCTCGGTGGCGACAACCCCGGCGACACGCTGAAGAAGGGCTCGGTCGCGATCCTGTCGAACTCCGGCGGCTTCACGACCACGATCGCCCAGTACCTGCGCATGGCCGGCTGGGGCACGACCACGCTGGTGTCCAGCGGCAAGGACGTCTACATCCACTTCGCCGCGCCCGAGTTCGCGCACGCGCTGGGCAATGACGACCGCAGCCGCGCCGCGGTGCTGTACTGCGAGCCCGGCGGCTACTACGAAGCCGACGCGGACTTCACCAAGCCGGTGGTCGCCTGCGTGGTCGGCCGCTGGAAGAGCCGGCTGACGCGCGCCGTGGGCCATGCGGGCGCGATGTCCGGCGGCGGCGACGACGCGGAATCCAAGGAACGCTGGTTCATGGACAAGTTCGGCGTCGACGCGCTGTACACGCCCGAGCGGCCGGTGTTCTCGGCGCGCGGCGCGGTGGTCACCAACATCGCCGACATCCCGGCCGCGCTGACCGCGGTGATGCGCGCCAACGGCGTCGAGCCCGATTTCGCGCCCGAAGGCACGATGGAGCTGAAGCCCTGGTTCGCGTCCGGCGCCGGGCTCTCGCTGCCGGCGGACCTCGCGCTGCCCGCGGTGCCGGCGCTCGCGCCCTACGGCCAGCAGATCGACGCGCTGGCGCGGCAGGTCGGCGCGGCGTTCGCGCGCCAGCCGATGAAGGATGCGTCCGGCGCCTCGCAGATGGACCCGCGCACCCAGGTCACGCGGCTGCACGGTACCTCGATGCTCGACGCCGCGCTGCTGCCGTTCGAGTCGCAGGTGATGCTGGCGCTGCTGCACGAGCCGGGCGACGACAACGACCGCGCGCTGGTCGCGCTGGCGATCGCCGCGCACGCGCCGCTGCACGGCCAGCCGGCGCTGGCGGCGGCGCAGGCCTCGCGCGAGGTCGGCAACGCGCCGAACGCGGTGATGTGTGCGGCGGCCAGCCTGGTCGGCCCGCGGCTGACCGCACCGGCGCGCGACGCCGCGCGGCGCCTGATCGACCGCTTCGCCGCCGCCGGCCTGCCCGATGCCGGCGACGATGCCTTCGACGAGGCCGACCGCCGCGCGCTGACCGCCTCCGCGCCGGACGCCCGCGCCGACGCGCTGCTCGCGGCCATCGACGCGCGCGGCGTGCGCTCGGTGTTCGTGCGCGCGCTGCGCCGGCTCGACGGCCCGCCGAGCGAGGCGGCGGTGCTCGGCGCGATCGGCGCAACGCTCGGCTGGGGCCCGCTGCGGCGCAAGCGCGTGTCGCGCCTGACGGTGGAGTGCCTGCCCGAGTGGCTGCGGCTGTTCGGCACGCTGATCGGCGCTTCGGTCGACGCGCGACGGCACGAGCCCGGCGCCTTCTGCGGCATCCCGGCCGCCGAGCTGCTCGGCCGGACCGGGCTGACCGACCTGATCGGCGTGGCGCTGCTCGACCGCCGGCCGGGCGACTCCGACCGTCAGGCGCTGCAGGCGCTGCTCGGGCTGCTGCTGTCCAACGGGCCGGGCACGATCTCGGCGCAGGGCGCCAAGGGCGCGGTCTCGTCCGACGGCCCGGAGCAGCCCGAGCGCGTGCAGCTCAACAAGGGGCTGATGGGCTTCCTGACGCACTGCGGCTACGCGCACGGCGGCAACGGCTTCGAGGGCGTGGCGTTCCTGATCGAGCAGTTCCGCGACAGCGGGCTGGTCGACCCGGCCGATCCCGGCCACGGCATCGACCTGCCGGCGCTGGCGATGCGCTATGTCGACGAGTACGCGCGCTACAAATCCGACCGCAAGAACGAAGGCAGCCTGGACATCCGCAAGGTGCCGGGCGTGAACCACCCGGTGTTCAAGGACCGGCCAGTCAACCTCGACCCGCGCGAGGTGTTCATCCGCGAGCGTTTCGAGGCGCGCGGCGAGTACAACGTGTTCCACGCCTACTACCGCGCGCTGGTGCAGGCGCTGCACGACGGCGGCGTCTCGCGCACCGTCTACTGCGTCAACATCGACGCGGTGATCGCCGCGCTGCTGCTGAAGATGGTGTGGAAGCCGCTGCACGAGGGCCGCTTCGGCGCCGACGCGCTGGAGACGGCGGCGTTCACGATCTTCCTGTACGCCCGCATGCTGGGCTGCGCCGCGGAGGTCGACGACCACCTGAACCGCGGCCGCAACATGGACACGCGCAGCGCGGCGTCGGCCTGCCGCTTCGTGGCCTGAGCCTGGCGGTGCGCGCCGCGTGGCGCGGGTCGCGCAGCCTGCGCTGCGTGGCCTGGGCTTCGTGCACTGACGGCCCGCGGGCGGGCTGCGCTATCGTCCGCGCATGCCCGCCCCGCCGCCGCCCGACGCCGCCCGCCCGGAGCGCTTCGACCGGCTCGACGCGCTGCGCGGCGTGGCGATGCTGTGGATGGCGGCATTCCATTTCAGCTTCGACCTGAACACCTTCGGCGTCCTGCACGAGAACTTCTACAAGGACCCGTTCTGGACCATGCAGCGGGTCTGCATCGTCACGCTGTTCCTGTCCTGCGCCGGCGTCGGCCAGGCGATCGCGCGCGAGCGCGGCCGGCCGGACCGGCGCTTCTGGCGGCGCTGGGCGCAGCTCGCCGGCTGCGCGCTGCTGGTCAGCGCCGGCTCGTGGCTGATGTTCCCGCAGAGCTTCATCCACTTCGGCATCCTGCATTCGATCGCGGCGATGCTGCTCGTGCTGCGCTTCACCGGCGGCGGCGGGCGCTGGCTGTGGCCGGCCGGTGCGATCGCGCTGCTGCTGCCGTGGTTCGTGCAGCACCCGGTGTTCGACAGCCGCTGGACCGACTGGACCGGGCTGATCACCGTCAAGCCGCGCACCGAGGACTACGTGCCGGTGCTGCCCTGGCTGGGCGTGATGTGGTGGGCGCTCGCCGCCGGCGAGTGGCTGCTGGCACACCGCCGCTCGGTGCTCGCCGGCGCGCTGCCGGCGCCGCTGCGCCCGCTGGCCGCGCTCGGCCGCTGGCCGCTGAGCTTCTACATGCTGCACCAGCCGGTGCTGATCGGGCTGCTGCTTGCCTGGCAGCACCTGGGATCGTCCTGAGCGCCGGGCGGGCGATGTGCTTCAGCGGTGCCGGAGGCGGCGGCGCCCACCGCACCGGCACCCACACCGCGTCGACCAGCGGATCGGCGTCGTTCGCCTCGGCCGGAAGCCCTGGCGGCCCCGCCGGCTACCATCGCCGCATGGCCCTGAAGATCCTGTTCGGCTTCCACGCCGTCACCGTGCGCCTGAAGACGGCGCCGAAATCCGTGGTCGACATCCACGTCGACGCGACGCGGCGCGACCAGCGCATGCGCCAGTTCGTCGAGCGTGCGAAGGAGGCGGGCGCGCGCCTCGTCGACAGCGACGACGCACGCCTGCAGCAGCTCTGCGGCACCCACCGCCACCAGGGTGTGGTGGCGCGCGTCGAGCCGGTGACGCTGTCGCATTCGCTCGACGACACGCTGGACGCGGTGGCCGGCGATCCGCTGCTGCTGGTGCTCGACGGCATCACCGACCCGCACAACCTCGGCGCCTGCCTGCGCGTGGCCGACGGTG
Organism: Piscinibacter sp.; assembly: GCA_044223035.1. GTDB lineage: Bacteria > Pseudomonadota > Gammaproteobacteria > Burkholderiales > Burkholderiaceae_C > JBGAMJ01. The sequence continues at coordinate 23,975 of JBGAMJ010000049.1, read as the reverse complement.
CCGGCGCGCACGCCGTGATCGCGCCGAAGGACCATGCGGCGGGCATCAACGCGACGGTCGCGAAGGTCGCCAGCGGCGCCGCGGAGACGGTGCCGTACTTCATGGTCACCAACCTGGCGCGCACGCTGAACGAGCTGAAGGAGCGCCAGATCGTCGTCGTCGGCACCAGCGACGACGCCACCGAATCGCTGTACGACGTCGACCTGCGCGGCCCGCTGGCGCTGGTGCTGGGGGCCGAGGGAACCGGCATGCGCGCGCTGACCGCGCGCACCTGCGACCGGCTGGTGCGGCTGCCGATGAAGGGCGCGGTCGAGAGCCTGAACGTGTCGGTCGCGTCGGGCATCTGCCTGTACGAAGTGCTGCGCCAGCGCGAACACGGGCGCTGAGAGCCTGAGAACGAATCCCTCACGCCCGCTCGTCACGCCATGACGCCCGCCCTCGTCGTTGCGAATGCTCGCCATAGCCCGAGCTATGGCTGCGCTTCGCGCCTCGATGGCGGCCGCCCTGGCGCGCCGCTCGGACGCGATCGATTCGCTCTCAGGCTCTGACCCGGCGGCCGGCGATGGGTGGCGCAGGCCCGCACCGCTCGCAGCGCTGGAATGAATCCTGCTGACCCGATTTGCTGGGAGGTTCCGCCGCCATGCCCGTCATCGAAGTCCGTCACCCGCTCGTGCGCCACAAGATCGGGCTGCTGCGCGAAGCCACGATCACGACCAAGCAGTTCCGCGACCTGACGAACGAGCTCGGCCGGCTGCTCGCCTACGAGGCCACCGCCGACTTCCCGCTGGAGCCGGTGACGATCGACTGCTGGAGCGGCCCGGTCGAGGTGCAGCGGATCAAGGGCAAGAAGGTCACCGTGGTGCCGATCCTGCGCGCCGGGCTGGGCATGCTCGACGGCGTGCTGGACATGATCCCGAATGCCAAGGTCAGCGTCGTCGGCCTGTCGCGCAACCACGAGACGCTGCAGCCCGAGCACTACTTCGAGCGCTTCGTCGGCCAGCTCGACGAGCGCACCGCGCTGATCGTCGACCCGATGCTCGCGACTGCCGGCTCGATGATCGCCACCGCCGACCTGCTGAAGCGCCGCGGCTGCACCGACGTGCGCGCGCTGGTGCTGGTGGCCGCGCCCGAAGGCATCGCCGCGCTGCAGCAGGCGCACCCGGACGTCCGCTGCTGGACGGCGGCGATCGACAGCCACCTGAACGAGGTCGGCTACATCATCCCGGGGCTGGGCGATGCGGGGGACAAGATCTTCGGCACGCGATAGTCCGGCGGCGCACGCGTCGGCCGTGTGCGGCCCGTCGCGGCATGACCCCTCGCCACGGTCGGGTGCAGGCGCCTGTTCACCGTTCCTTCACACGCGGCTGTCAGGCTCGTCTGCTTGACCCCGCCAAGGACTTCGATCATGAAACGACCGTTCCGCTTCTGGATGACCGGTTGCGTGGCCGTGGTGATGGCCGCGCTGGGCGGGCGCGACGCCACCGCCGAAGACCGCCACGCCGTCGCGCGATCCAGCCGCTACGGCCTGCACGAGACGGTGCAGCGCCTCGAGGCCTGCGCGCCGCGCCACGGCTTGTCGGTGTTCGCCCGCGTCGAGCCGCCGGCCACGCGCCCCGGCCTGCCGCCCGGCGACCGCGTCACGCTGATCGTCTTCGAGTCGGCGCAGGGCGGCACGCCGGTGCTGATGGACGGCCCGGCATCGCCGCCGCGCGCTCCCCTCGCGCTGTGGGTGCGCAGCCGCGCCGACGGCTCCACGCAGGTGCTGCTGGCCAGCGACGACTGGGCCGACCTGCCGGACGGCGTCGCCCGCGAACTGACCGAACTGCCGCGGCTGGTGGCGGACGCGCTGGCCTGAGCCCCCCACCTTCCCGATCCCGGCACCGGCGTGCCTTGCAGCCCTCCGCGCCGGCCACGGCTGCGAGCCGGTGTCCTCGGCCCCCGCGCTGAGCCGCACGCCGGCGTGCGCGGCGAGGGTTGCGGCAAGCAGTCAAGCTCCTTGCGACACCCCCGTTCGAGGGGGTCGGATGACGAACTTCACGTTGACGCACGGAACCTGCCGCCTAGGATCAATCCAGGGCCGGCCTGCGCCGTGCCGCTCCGGTGCCGAGCCGCTGGAGCCATCCATCAGGGAGAAACATGATCGACACCCCCGGTGTCGCGCGCCTCGCGCGATGCGTCGTCGCCTCGTTGTGGCCGTGGCTGTCCGTCGGCACCGCGCTGGCGGGCGTCGACAGCTCGGCGGGCCTCGCTCCGCGGGTGGAGTGGCCGCACGCGATGCGCGATCCGGCCGGCAGCTTCGAGGTCGGCGCGCAGCGGCGCGACGTGGTGCTCGTGGCCTACCGCGGTGCCGACGACCTGCTCTTCGACGGTGACGACAGCTTCGCCGCACGCGCCGGTGGCAGCGGGCTTCCGACCGGCATGATCGACCCCGAGCGCGAAGCGATTCTCGCGTTCAACCGCGGCGACGCTCCACCGCCGACCCCCGAACCCGCGACCTGGGCGCTGATGGCGGCCGGACTGGGCCTGCTGGCGCTGCGCCGCCGCCCCGCTTGAGCCGCGCCGACAACGGCGCTGACAACGGCGCTGACAACGGCACCGACGCCGTGCCGTCGGCGGGCCCGCTGGCGGGCGTCCACATCGTCGAATTCGATGGCCTCGGCCCGGTGCCGCTGGCTGGCCGCATGCTGCATCTGGCCGGCGCGACGGTGACGCGCATCGCCCGGCCCTCGCGCGCCGGGGAGGCCGCGGCGGGCGGACTGCGCGGCGATTCCACCGCCGGCCGCCTCGCCGGATCGGCCGGCGATGCGCTGCTGCACGCCGGCAAGGCCGTCGTCACGCTCGACCTGAAGACGCCCGCCGGCGTGGCGGCAGCGCTGGATCGATTGACCGGAGCCGATGCGCTGATCGAAGGCCACCGGCCGGGCGTGATGGAGCGGCTCGGCCTCGGCCCGGCGATCTGCCACGCACGCCATCCGCGGCTGGTCTATGCGCGCATGACCGGCTGGGGCCAGGCCGGCCCGCTGGCGCAGGCGGCCGGCCATGACCTGAACTACGTCGCGCTGACCGGGTTGCTGTCGCTGTCGGCGCGGCCGGGGCAGCCGCCGATCGTGCCGCCGACGGTCATCGGCGATGCCGGCGGCGCGCTCGGGCTGGCCTTCGGCGTCGTTTGCGGCGTGCTCGAGGCGCGGCAGCGCGGGCGCGGGCGGGTGGTCGATGCCGCCATCGTCGACGTCGTCGCGATGATGGGCGGGCTGGTGCACTGGCTGAACGCCGGCGGCAGCCTGGCCGGCACGCAGCCGAGCCCGTTCCACGATTCGCCGTTCTACGAGGTCTACGAATGCGCTGATGGCCGTCATGTCACCGTCGGTGCGCTCGAGCCGGCGTTCTACGCCGAACTGCTGCGCCGCCTGGGACTGGACGACGTCGATCCCGCGGCGCAGTACGACCGCGCGCAGTGGCCGGCACTGAAGGCGCGCTTCGCGGCACTGTTCCGCACCCTTCCTCGCGATGCGTGGTGCGATCGCCTGGAGGGCAGCGACGCCTGCTTCGCGCCGGTGCTGAGTCTGGCCGAGGCGGTCGGGCATCCGCACAACGCCGCGCGCGGCGTGTTCACGCGGACGCTGTCGGGCGCGATCCAGGCCGGCGCGGCGCCGCGATTCCTGGGCGATGCCGGCGGCTGAGCCCTGCGCCGGCTCACACCCAGCCGAGCGCCCCGGCCGCCATGCCGGCGGCCACCAGCCAGATCGGGCTGATGCGGCTGCGCACGGCGATCAGCACCGTCAGTGCGACCAGCGCCAGCGCGCCCGGGTGGCCGGCCGCGGGCGCGGCCAGCAGCACGCCGGTCGAGAGCACCAGGCCGAGCGTCATCGGCGCGAGGCCGGCGGTGAAGGCGCGCACGCCGCGGGTGTCGCGCCGGGATGAGCCCCAGCGGGTGGCCGCCAGCGACAGCAGCGTCGACGGCAGCAGGCAGCCGACCGTCGTCGCCAGCGCGCCGGCGGCGCCCGCGGTGTTCCAGCCCAGCACCGCGACGAACAGCACGTTCGGCCCCGGCGCCGCCTGGGCGATCGCGACCGACGCGGTGAACTGCGCGTCGGTCAGCCAGCGGTGGTCGGCGACGAGGTAGCGCTGCATGTCGGGCGCTGTGCTGATCGCGCCGCCCACCGCCAGCAGGCTCAGCATCAGGAAATGGCCGAACAGCGCCAGCAGCTCGGGCGCGCCCAGCGTCGTCTCGAGTCCGGTGGCCCAACCCATCGTCAGGCTCCGTCCCCGCCGCGCTCGCTGCGGCCATCATGCCCGTCACGTTCACCGCGCCCGTCACTCTCGTCACGCGCGCCACGCGCCGTGCGCCGGGCCTCGATGCCCAGCCGCCACCACGCCAGCGCCATGCCGACCGGGCCCAGCACCGCCAGCACGCCGACCAGCGGCAGCCGCAGCACGGCGACCGCCCCGAAGGTGGCGGCGGCGAGGGCCACGCAGGCCGGCAGCCCCAGCACGCTGCGCCGCAGCGTGCCGAACAGCTTCAGCCCGGTGGCGATGATCAGCCCGGCGGCCACCGCGCCCATGCCGCGCAGCGCACCCGCCACCATCGGGTGGCGGGCGAACTGCGCGTACAGCGCGGTGATCAGCAGCACCAGCACGAGCGGCAGCACCAGCATGCCGGCCAGCGCCGCGGCAGCGCCGCGCAGGCCGAAGAAGCGGTCGCCGATCATCAGCGCGAGGTTGACGATGTTCGGCCCCGGCAGCACCTGCGCCACCGACAGCATCTCGACGAACTCCTCGCGCGTCAGCCAGCGCTGCCGCTCGACCAGCTCGTGCTGCGCGATCGGCAGCACGCCGCCGAAGCCCTGCATCGCCAGCCGGTTGAAGGCCAGCATCAGCGCGGTGACCGAGGCAGGGCGCGCGCAGCCGGCCCCGGCGGATTCGGCGGGCGGGATTTCGGTGGGCGGCGGCGGTGTCGTGGTCATTTCATCCGCCCCGCGGCCACGCTGAGCGCGATCGCCGCCAGCGTCCAGCCCAGCCCGGCCCAGTGCAGCGGGCCGAATCCGGCGCGGGCGACGATCCATCCGCCGCCGGCGGCGCCGACGGCCTGGCCGAGGTAGATCGCCGAGGTGTTGAGCGCCATCAGCGCAGGCGCCAGCGCCGGCGCGGCCATCGCCAGCCGCGCCTGCTGCGCCGAGTTGGACGAGAAGCAGCCCAGCGCCCATGGCATCAGCACCAGCGCGGTTGCCGCCACGCCCGTGCCCAGCGGCCACAGCAGCAGGCTGAGCGCGATCAGCGACCCGACGATCGTCACCGAGCGGCCGGCGCCGACGCGGTCGATGCTGCGGGTCAGCGCGATGTTGCCGGCCAGCCCGAACAGGCCGAACACCAGGTACAGCGCGCTGATCTCGTTCGGGCTGATGCGCAGCACCTGCTTGAAGTACGGCGCCAGGTAGGAGAACAGCGTGAACTGCCCGGCGCCCAGCAGCGCGGTGACCGCCACCATCGCCATCAGGCGCGGGCCGGTCAGCACCTCCTTCCAGGCGCGGGCGGACAGCGCGGCCGGGCGGATCCCATCCGGCAGCGCCGCCCAGACCCAGACGGCGCCCGCCGCGGACATCAGCGCGACCGCCGCGAACGCGGTGCGCCAGCCGAAGGTCTCGCCGAGCCACGACGCGATCGGCAGCCCGGCCACCGAGGCCATCGACCAGCCGACGAAGATGAAGGTGATCGCGCGCCCGCGCTGCTCGGGCGGCGCCATGAAACCGACCGCGGCGGCGGCCTGCGGCGTGAACACCGCCGCGCCGAGAACCGTGAGCGCGCGCAGCGGCAGCAGCGCGGCGTAGTCGGGCATCAACGCGCACAGCGCATGGCCGGCGGCGTAGCCGAGCAGCGCCAGTGCCAGCAGCCGCCGGCGGTCGAACCCGGCCACCCAGCCGGCCAAGAGCGGAGCGCCGAAGCAGGTGGCTGCGGCGCCGATCGCGATGAGCTGGCCGGCTGCCGCCACCGACACGCCGAGCGAGGCCGCCAGGTCGTTCAGCGTGCCCGGCACGACCATCACGCCGCAGCCGATCGCGAAGTTGCCGAACAGCAGCGCCCAGCGGGAAGCGCCGAGGCGGCCCGAGCCCATCACCCGCGCGTCACCGTGGCAGTTGCATGCATCACCCCGGCCCACCGTGGAATTGCCGTGGCGTCACCCCGCATCACCCGCGGATGACCTTGAAGGCGTCCGGGTTGACGATGTTGGTGGCGTGGCCGTTCATGAACGCTAGCACGTTGTCGAAGGCGGTGTTGAAGTACAGCTCGTAGCTGTCCTGCTCGACGTAGCCGATGTGCGGCGTGCACACCGCGTTCTCCAGCCGCAGCAGCGGGTGGCCCTGCAGGATCGGCTCGCTCTCGAACACGTCGACCGCCGCCATGCCCGGGCGGCCGCGGTTCAGCGCCGAGACCAGCGCGCCTTCCTCGATCAGCTCGGCGCGCGAGGTGTTGACCAGCAGCGCGGTCGGCTTCATGCGCGAGAGCACGTCGAGCCGCACCACGCCGCGCGTGTGGTCGGACAGGCGCAGGTGCAGCGTCACCACGTCGCAGGTCTCGAAGAAGCTCTCGCAGCTCTCGGCCGTGGCGTGGCCGTCGCTGCGCGCCTTGTCGCGCGCCGATTCGCTGCCCCAGACCACCACGCCCATGCCGAAGGCCTTGCCGTAGCCGGCGACGATCTGGCCGATCTTGCCGTAGCCCCAGATGCCCAGCGTCTTGCCGCGCAGCACCATGCCGACGCCGAAGTTCGGCGGCATCGCCGCGGCCTTCAGCCCGGATTGCTGCCAGGCGCCATGCTTGAGGCTGCTGATGTACTGCGGCAGCCGGCGCATCGCCGCCATGATCAGCGCCCAGGTCAGCTCGGCCGGCGCGATCGGCGAGCCGACGCCCTCGGCCACCGCGATGCCCATGCGGGTGCAGGTTTCGACGTCGATGTGCGGGCCGACGCGGCCGGTCTGCGCGATCAGCTTGAGCCGCGGCAGCTTTTCGAGAAGCTGACGCGGGAAGTGCGTGCGTTCGCGGATCAGCACCAGCACGTCGGCATCGCGCAGCCGCACCGACAACTGGCCGATGCCTTTCACGGTGTTGGTGAAGACCTTGGCGTTGAGCTGTTCCAGCTTGGTCGCACACCGGAGCTTGCGAACGGCGTCCTGGTAGTCGTCGAGGATGATGATGTTCACGGGGGGGATCGAACGGTCGCGAGGCTTGCGACGAAGCCGGCGATTGTGCCCGTACCGCCCGCGCCCACGCGCCGACGTACCATCCCGCGTGACCGTGCCCGCGCCCCTGCCGGCACGCCCGACAACTCCCGGAGATCCGCATGTCCTTCTCGATGCACGACGCCAGTGTCCCGATGTTCACCCGCCTGCTCGGCAACCTGCTGAACTGGCTCGACAAGGCCGAGGCCCACGCCGCCGCGCGCAAGTTCCAGGCCGACACGCTGCTGACCGCGCGCCTGGCGCCCGACATGCTGCCGCTCGTCAAGCAGATCCAGATCGCGACCGATTCGGCCAAGTTCGCCGTGGCCCGGCTGGCGCAGCAGGAGGCGCCGAAGGTCGCCGACGACGAGACCACGATCGCGCAGCTTCGCGAACGCGTGCGCCGCACGATCGACTTCGTGCAGTCGGTGCCCGCCGATCGCTACGACGGCGCGGCCGAGCGCACGGTGACGGTGCCGCTGCGCGGCGAGCCGGTGGTGATGTCGGGCGCCGACTACCTGACGAAGTTCGCGCTGCCCAACTTCTTCTTCCACGTCACGACGACGTACGCGCTGCTGCGCCACAACGGCGTCGAGCTGGGCAAGGCGGACTTCCTCGGCAAGCTGGGTTGAGCGGGGGCGGTGCGGCGGCGTCGGGTGGCGGCGTCGGGTGGCGGCGTCGGGTGGCGGCGGCGCGCGTCGTCGGCGTTCAGGCCCCGGCCTCGTGCGACGTGGCGCCGGCCGGGCCGCGGGACGCCACGTGCACCAGCGCGTCGAACGCGCCGAAACCCGAACGCGGCGAGCGCGTCGGGAAATGCCGGTTGAGCCGGGCCAGGCAGCGGTCGGCGTGCGCCTGGTCGCGGTGGCGCGAGATCAGGTCGAACACTTCCGGCCGCAGGTGCCACAGTTCCAGCAGCGAGCGCGCCAGGCGCACGCGCTGGCGCAGCCGCAGCGCGGCCGGGCCGGGAACGTCGGCGAAGCTGTCGACGAATTCGCCGCGCACGGTCCACAGCGGCGTGCCGTGGCCGCTGTCGTCGTCGTCGCTGGAGTCGAGCAGGTCGATGTCGAGCGGGCGCGAGCCGCCCCATGCGGCCCACCACTCGCGGCAGCGTTGCCGCCAGCCGGCGGTGTCGGCGGCGTCGGGCGGCGGGCAGACCTCGAGGCGGGTGCCGACGGCCGGGCCGGCCGTCGGGCCGGCGTCGCGCAGCCGGGAGATCAGGGCGTGCAGCATGGCGGTTCGTGGGTCGGTGCGTCGGGTCGGCGCGGGTCGTGCGGCGGGCGGGGCAGGGTCGGGATCGATTGTTTCGATCGAGGTCGGAGGCGATTGCGTGAAATACAGCGCAAGTCCGGCCCAGTTCGATGCGGCGCCTCGGTCGGCACCGTCGAGCCCGCCGGAACGGCGCGCCGCGGATGGCGATTCGAGCGCCGCGGCATGAAGTGCCGATGACCGCCGCACGCCAGGCCGCTGCGGGCGGGCGCGCCCGACGCTGGTGGCGGCGCGTCGCGATCGGGCTGGCGGGCGTGATTGCGCTCGCCGCCGTCGGGCTCGCCGCCTACGCCTGGCGTGCGCTGCCGCCGGTCGACGGCGAACGGCGCGTCGACGGCCTGGCCGGCCCGGTGCGCATCGAGCGCGACGCCGACGGCGTGCCGACGATCCATGCCGCATCGAGCGCGGACGCGCTGTTCGGCCTCGGCTACGTGCACGCGCAGGACCGGCTGTGGCAGCTCGAGATGCACCGGCGCATCGGCGCCGGGCGGCTGGCCGAGGCGGTGGGCCCGGCGGCGCTGGACACCGATCGCTTCCTGCGCGCGCTCGGCGTGCGCCGGGCGGCGGCGGCGCAGTGGGAGCGCGCGAGCCTGCAGGCGCGGTCGCTGGTGTCGGCCTACACCGCGGGTATCAATGCCTGGATCGCGGAGATGCCGGCGCGCCCGCCGGAGTTCGTCGTGCTCGGGCTCTCGCCCGAACCGTGGTCGCCGGTCGACACGCTCTCCTGGGCGATCATGATGGCCTGGGACCTGGGCGGCAACTGGAACAACGAACTGCTGCGGATGCGGCTGTCGCTGGCGCTGCCGGTGTCGCGCATCGACGAACTGCTGCCGCCGTACCCGGGCGAGCGGTCGCTGCCGGTGGCCGACTACGCGGCGCTGTATCGCGCGCTGAAGGTCGATGCGCGGCTGGGCGAGACGGCGCTGCGTGCCGCGCCGGAATCGGGCGTCGAGGGCGTCGGCTCCAACAACTGGGTGCTGGATGGTTCGCGCACCGCCAGCGGGCGGCCGCTGCTGGCGAACGACCCGCACCTGAAGCTGACGACGCCGGCGCTGTGGTACTTCGCGCGGCTCGACGCGCCGGACCTGAAGGTGGCCGGGGCCACGCTGCCGGCACTGCCGATCGTGGTGCTGGGCCAGAACGAGCACATCGCCTGGGGCTACACCAACACCGCCCCGGACGTGCAGGACCTCTACCTCGAACGCATCGACCCCGACGACCCCGGGCGCTACCAGACGCCCGGCGGCTGGGCGCGCTTCGACACCTGGCAGGAGGTGATCCGCGTGCGCGGCGGCGCGGACGTGGCGATGACCGTGCGCGCCACCCGCCACGGCCCGGTGATCTCCGACGCCGGCGCCGGCGAGGGGCTGACCGGCCCCGCGCGCCGCCCGACCTACGCGCTGGCGATGCGTTGGACCGCGCTCGATCCGGACCCGGGCACGCTCGACGCCGGGCTGGCCTTCAACCGCGCGGAGTCGGTCGACGCGTTCATCGCCGCGTCGGCCGCCTACCTGGCGCCGATGCAGAACATGGTGGTGGCCGACCGCGACGGACACATCGGCGAGGTCTCCGCCGGGCGGGTGCCGCTGCGCCGGCCCGACAACGACCTGCGCGGCCAGGTGCCCGCGCCCGGCTGGGACGCGCGCTACGACTGGGCCGGCTACCTCGATCCGGCGGCCACGCCGCGCGAGCGCGACCCGGCCCGCGGCTGGATCGCCACCGCGAACCAGCGCATCCACGGCCCCGACTACCCGCACTACCTGACCAGCGAATGGGCGCCCCCGTACCGCCAGCAGCGCATCGAGGCGCTGCTGGAGGCGACGCCGCGCCATGACCTGGCCAGCCTGCGCCGCATCCAGTCGGACCAGGTGTCGCTGGCGACGCGGCGGCTGCTGCCGTTCCTCGCGCAGGTGCATTCATCGCATCCGCTGGCCGCGGCGGCACGCCGCCAGCTCCAGGGCTTCGACGGCACGATGGCCGCAGACGCCGCCGCGCCGCTGATCTTCTACGCCTGGGTGCGGCAGTTGACGCAGGCGGTGTTCGCCGACGAGATCGGCGCGCGCAGCTGGGAGCGCAGCAACCGGGCATTCCGCGACGCGCTCGAAGGCGTGCTGGAGCGCAATGACGGCTGGTGGTGCGACGACAAGGGCACGCCGGCGGTCGAGACCTGCGCGCAACAGATGGACGCGGCGTTCGACCGCGCGCTGGACGAGCTGTCCGCCCGCCACGGCAGCGACGTGGCGCGTTGGCGCTGGGGCGACGCGCACGTGGCGCGCGCCGAGCACCGCCCGTTCAGCCACGTTGCGCCGCTGGCGCGCTGGTTCGAGCTGCGGGCGCCGGTGGGCGGCGACACCTACACCGTCAATGTCGGCCGCGTCGGCCTGGTGCCGGATCGCGATGGCGGCGGTCTCTACGCTGCCGACCACGCGCCGTCGATGCGCGCGCTGTACGACCTGGGCGACCCGCTGCGATCGACGTTCATGACGTCCAGCGGCCAGTCCGGCCTGGTGTTCTCGCCGCTGTACCGCAACCTGCTCGGCCCCTGGGCCCGCGGCGAGATGCGGCCGCTGTGGGCCGCGCCGGCGGTGCACACGCTGACGCTGCGGCCCGCGGCGGCGCCGTAGCGCTGCTTGGTGGCATTGACGGGTCAGGTTGCAAGCTTGCAGCCGGCCCGCTGCCATGGCCCGGCCGAGGCCCGGCGTTCGCCGGGCCGGCGCCCGGTCAGACGTTGCCGAACAGCGCCTTGCGCTGCGCGGTGTACTTCCACCACGGCGCCGCGGGGCCGCCGCGCATGAAATCGGTGACGGCCATGAAGGTGTCGAGCACGCAGGGGTCCTGGCGCTGGCCGGTGGCGGCACACAGGCGCTGGTAGAGCACGAAGGCGTCCTTGCCGCGCAGCTCGGAGGGATGCTGGATGCCGATCAGCCGCAGGTCGGCCGCCAGCGCCGGGCCGATGTTCGGCAGTTGTTCGAGCGTGGTGCACTCGGCGGCGGTGGCGGCCTTCGGCGACTTGATCAGCCCGCGGCGCGGTGGGGCCGCAGCGGCGGCGCCGTCGTGCGGCGGCGCGCCGTCGCAGCCCGGCGCTGCGCGGGGCGAGAGCAAGCGCGGCGGGGCCGCGGGCCGGCTCGCCGCGGATGGCGCCGCCGTCGAGCGGTTGCCGGCGGGCAGGGTTCGGAGCGTGTCGACCATGGTGCGCATCGTCAGGTCATCATGTTGTTGCGGATCAGCCCGACCGCGAGGCCCTCGAGCTCGAAGCCCTGCTCGCTCGCCTCGCCGCCGATGGGCACGACGATGGTGCGGAAGTCGGGGTTTTCGGGGATCAGCTCGATCGCGTCGCGGGTGCGCCGGAAGCGCTTGACGGTGACTTCGTCGTTCAGCCGCGCGACGACGATCTGGCCGTTCTTCGCGTCGGTGGCGCGCTGCACGGCGAGCAGATCGCCGTCGAGGATGCCGGCGTCGCGCATGCTCATGCCGCGCACCTTCAGCAGGTAGTCGGGGCGGCGGACGAACATCGTCGCTTCCATCAGGTAGGTCTGGTCGATGTGTTCCTGCGCGAGGATCGGGCTGCCCGCCGCCACGCGGCCGACCAGCGGCAGCGAGAGTTGCGCGATGCCGGGCAGTGGCAGGCTGAACTGCTTGATGCGGCTCTCGTTCAGCGCACGCAATGTGTCAGACTTCAGACGGATGCCGCGCGAGGTGCCGCCGACCAGTTCGATGACCCCTTTGCGCGCCAGCGCCTGGAGATGCTCCTCGGCGGCGTTGGCGGACTTGAAGCCGAGTTCGCTGGCGATCTCGGCCCGGGTGGGCGGGGCGCCGGTGCGTTCGATGGCGCTGCGCACCAGATCGAGGATCTGCTGCTGGCGGTCGGTGAGCTTGGGAGCGTCTTGCACGGGCGTCCTTCGTCGCGTGATCTGTCGCGTCAGCCGGGCTGGATCGTGCGTCAGGTGGCGCGTGAACCATGACACGCTGGGCATCCATCCAGTCACTGTATTTTCATCCAGTCTGCAGAAAAATGCAAAGCACGGCTTCGCGGGTGGTGATCCTGGGCACCGGCGGCACGATCGCCGGCAGCGCGGCGGACGCGTCCGACAACGTCGGCTACCGCGCCGGCGAGATCGGCGTCGACCGGCTCGCGGCGGCGGTGCCGGCGCTGGCCGGCCTGCCGCTGGAGTTCGAGCAGGTCGCCCAGATCGACAGCAAGGACATGACGCACGCGGTGTGGCAGCGCCTTGCCCGCCGCTGCGCCGCGCAACTGACGCGGACGGAGGTGGCCGGCCTCGTCATCACGCACGGCACCGACACGCTGGAGGAGACCGCCTGGTTCCTGCAGCGCGTGCTGGTGCCGTCGCGGCCGGTGGTGCTGACGGCGGCGATGCGCCCGGCCACGGCGCTGTTTCCCGATGGCCCGCAGAACCTGCTCGACGCGGTCGGCGTCGCGCGCACGGCCGGTGCGCAGGGCGTGGTCGCGGTGCTGGCCGGTGCGGTGCATGCGGCGCAGGACGTGCGCAAGCAGCACAGCTACCGCGTCGATGCGTTCGATTCGGGCGACGCCGGCCCGATCGCGCGGATCGAGGAAGGCCGGCTGCGGCGCTGGCGCGAATGGCCCGTGTCCGACGTGCCGCCGGTGGCTGCCGCGCTGGCAGTCGACGCGGCCGGCTGGCCGGTGGTCGAGATCGTGGCCAGCCATGCCGGCGCGCGCGGCGCGACGGTCGATGCGATCGTCGCCGCCGGCTGCCGCGGCGTGGTGGTCGCCGGCACCGGCAACGGCACCGTGCACGCCGAGCTGGAAGCCGCGCTGCGACGGGCGCAGGGCGCCGGCGTCACCGTCTGGCGCAGCACGCGCTGCGCCTACGGCGTCGTCGTCGAGGGCGGCGAGGCGGCGTTCGAGGCGACGCCGCTGTCACCGCCCAAGGCGCGGGTCGAGCTGATGCTCAGGCTGCTCGACGCGGCCGGCGGCGGCTGACCACGCCGACGACGCCCAGGCCGGCCAGCATCAGCGCCCATGTCCCGGCCTCGGGCACCGGGGCGGTGTAGCCGGTGACGTCGGCCGCGTAGGCGTGCAGCACGCCGGGCAGCATCGCGTACTGCGCGGTCACGGTCGCGGCGGCGCCGCCGGTCGTGAAGGTGCAGCCGACGAGCTGGCCGATCGGGCACTGGATCGACGCGGCATAGGCGTCGGCGGCGGAGAAATCGAACCAGACGTCGAACTGCGTGCCGCTGCCGTTCTGCGTGACGCTGTAGTCGTTGTCGGTGCCGGCAAGGATCAGCATCTTGCCGTTCGCGAGCGTCGGCCCGATCGCGAGGCCTTCCCACTTCTCCGGCGACTTGTTGCCGAGCGCGGCGAGCTTGTCGGCATCGAGGTCGAGCACCTTCGCACCCTTGACCACCGCGCCGGCCAAGTCGCCGCTGGCCGGCAGCGTCACGCCGCTGACGTCGGCGGCGGTCGATAGGTCGATCTCGTAGACCGCCTTGTCGGGCGACGACGGGTTGGCGCCGACGCCCACGCCGCGGTTGTTGCGCTCGAGCACCAGGAACTTGTCGTTGCCGAGCGCGGTGAGTGCCGACACGCCGCGGCCCTGGCTGGCGGTGTCCATCTTGTAGGCGTACTGCGCGACGGCCAGGCCGCTGGCGATGTCGAACTTGACGATGCGGCTGTACTGGCCGTCGCCGGCGCCCTCGTCGAGCATCGCGCTCTGCAGCACCGCATACGCGTAGCGGCCGTCCGGGCTGACGGCCAGGCCCTCGAAGCCGCGGTTGGTGCGCTTGCCGGCCACGTTGCCGGTGTCGTCGGCGAAGTTCGGCGTGCCGCCGGCATTGCGCGGGATCAGGTTGGCCGGTGTGGTGAAGGCGCGCACGAACTGGCCGTCGCGGTCGAATTCGTAGAGCGACGGGCCGTACTCGTCGGACACGAGGAAGTGGCCGTTCTTCGGGTTGATCACGAAGCCTTCCGGATCGAGCGAGCGGCCGAGCACGTTGCCCGGACTCGGCGCAATGCCGTTCATCGGCAGGCCGCCCTGCGTGAACTTGACGGTCTGCGCGACCTGGAAGTTGCTGATCTGGCCGTTGGCGCCGATGTCCAGCGTGAAGCGCTGGACGCGGGTCTCGTAGTTCAAGGTTCCGCCGCCGGGGCCGCGGTCCGACAGCCCCCACCATTCGTTGCGGCGGGCGTCGTAATACAGGTCGGAGAAGAAGCCGACGCGGCGGTCGAAATTCGAGCCGCTGCTCTGGTCGACGAGGCCGGCGTCGAGCGCGAGGCCGTTGACGAAGCTGGCGTTGGAAACGCTCTGCGCGGCGGCGGGGCCGGCGATCGTCAGGGCGGCGAGGGCTGCGAGGGCGGCGGCGAGGGCCGTCGGGATGGGGCGGTACATCGGGGAAGCCTCCTGGGTGTTTGGCCCACGAGGCTCCCATGCAGCCATGACGGCTGCGTGACGGTTGGCCGAAAGGCGGCGAACGGGTGGCTGACAGCCCCGCGAACGGGTGGAAAGCCGCCCGCCGCCCGCCGGATCAGACCAGGTTCAGCGTCACGTCGATGTTGCCGCGCGTCGCGTTCGAGTACGGGCAGACGATGTGCGCCGCGTCGACCACTTCCTGCGCGACTGCCTTGTCCACGCCCGGCACCGAGATGTTCAGCGTCACGCGGATGCCGAAGCCGGTCGGGATCGGGCCGATGCCGACGTCGGCGGTGATCGAGGTGTCGGCCGGGATCGCGATCTTCTTCTGGCCGGCGACGAACTTCATCGCGCCGATGAAGCAGGCCGAGTAGCCGGCGGCGAAGAGTTGCTCCGGGTTGGTGCCGACGGCGCCGTCGCCGCCGAGTTCCTTCGGCGTGGTCAGGCGCAGGTCGAGCACGCCGTCGGACGACTTGGAGGTGCCGGCGCGGCCGCCGGTGGAGGTGGCGTGGGCGGTGTAGAGAACGTTTTCGACGGGCATGGTGTTTCCTTGCGGTGGAGGGACGGGAGGAGCGGGATCAGCGGGTCGGTCCGGCTGCGGATCGCCGCGGAAGGGCACCGGCGCTGCCGGTGTCGGTGGCGGCACCGGCGCTGCGGCCGGTGTCGGGGATGACGCCGGCTTGGCCGGTGTCGGTGGAGGCACCGGCGGCACCGGTGCCGGTGGCTGCCTGCAGCAGGCGGCTGCGCAGTGGCTGCAGGCGCGCGGTGAGTTCGGTCATTTCGTCGGCGGTGCAGCCGGCGGCTTCGGCCAGCCGCTGCGGCACGCTGCGCGCCCGGGCCTTCAGCGCGCGGCCGGCGGGCGTCAGGCTGACGAGCACGCGGCGTTCGTCGTCGGCCGCGCGTTCGCGCACGATCCAGCCGGCCGCCTGCATGCGCTTGAGCAGCGGCGTCAGCGTGCCGGAATCGAGGCTCAGCCGCTCGCCGAGTTCGCCGACGCCGAGCGGATCGCTCTCCCACAGCACCAGCAGCGCGAGGTACTGCGGGTAGGTCAGGCCGAGCGGTTCGAGCAAGGGTTTGTAGACCTTGGTCATCGCCAGCGACGTGGAGTACAAGGCGAAGCAAAGTTGGCGGTCCAGTCGCAACCACTCGTCTGCCGGCGAGCTGCGCGACCTGCGGCGCGGCGCGGCAATCGGCGTGGAGGGGCGTGCGGAATCCATGGCACGCATTCTATTGAACTGCGTGCAATTCGATTGTGTGCAATTAAATTGCCCCGACGGCAGTGTGGCGATGCCGGGCGGCGGGAATCACCCGGCGCGCCGAGCAGGACGGATTCAGCCTGCGCGCCGAGCGGGAAGGGTTCAGCCGGCGCCGGCCGACAGCGCGTCGATCTCGTCCGACAGCGTGAGCCAGCGCGCTTCCGCCGCCTCCACCTCGTCGGCGATCTGCTTCAGGCGGCGCGACTGTTCGACGCGTTCGGCGGTCGCCAGGTCCGCGCGGCTGAGCGCGGCCTCGACCGTGATGCGCTCGGCCGACAGCTTCGCGAGCGCGGTCTCGACCGCCGCCTGCGCCTGGCGCAGCGGGCGCGAACGATCGGCCAGCTTCTGGCGCTGCTGGGCGGCGGCCTTGCGGTCGTCGCCGCGGGATTTGGCACCGGCCGGCGCGGCCGCGGCCGCCGCTGACGGCGCGGAGGTGGCGACAGGCGTCGCCTCGGCCTTGCGCGCGGCCGCCGGCGGCGCGCGCCGCGTCCCGCTGTGCCCGCGCCGCCTCGCGCGTGGCTTCGAGCAGCCAGCGCTGGTAGTCGTCGAGGTCGCCGTCGAAGGGCTGGACGCGGCCGCCGCTGACCAGCCAGAACTCGTCGCACACCTCGCGCAGCAGCGCGCGGTCGTGGCTGACCAGCATCACCGTGCCCTCGAACTCGTTCAGCGCCATCGACAGCGCCTCGCGGGTGTTCAGGTCGAGGTGGTTGGTCGGTTCGTCCAGCAGCAGCAGGTTGGGGCGCTGCCAGACCAGCATCGCGAGCACCAGGCGCGCCTTCTCGCCGCCGGACAGCGTGCCGACCGCCTGGTTGACCATGTCGCCGACGAAGCGGAACGAGCCGAGGAAGTCGCGCAGCTCCTGCTCGCGCGCGGCGGGGCCGACGTCGCGCGCCAGCCGCACCAGGTGCATCAGCGGGCCGTCGTCGAGGTGCAGCACGTCGAGCTCCTGCTGAGCGAAGTAGCCGATCGACAGGCCCTTGCCTTCGGTCACTTCGCCGGCCAGTGCGGGCAGCTCGCGCGCGATGGTCTTGACCAGCGTCGACTTGCCCTGGCCGTTGGCGCCGAGGATGCCGATGCGCTGGCCGGCCAGCACCGAGCGGTTGACGTCGGAGACGATCACGGTCGGGCCGGCGCGGCCGGCGTCGTCCGCGGGCGCCGGGTAGCCGCAGGCCATGCCGGAGAACGCCAGCATCGGGTTCGGCAGCGAGAGCGGCTCGCGGAACTCGAACTGGAAGTCGCTCGCCGTCAGCACCGGTGCCAGCTTCTCCATCCGCGACAGCGCCTTCACCCGGCTCTGCGCCTGCTTGGCCTTGCTCGCCTTGGCCTTGAAGCGGTCGATGAACTTCTGCAGGTGCGCCATGCGCTCGCGCTGCTTCTCGTAGTTCGCCTGCATCTGCACCATCCGCTCGGCGCGCATCTCCTCGAAGGCGGTGTAGTTGCCGGTGTAGCGGGTCAGGCGCGACTCGTCGAGGTGCACGGTGACGCGGGTGATCGCGTCGAGGAACTCGCGGTCGTGGCTGATCACGATCATCGTGCCGGCGTAGCGCTGAAGCCAGGCTTCGAGCCAGACCAGCGCGTCCAGGTCGAGGTGGTTGGTCGGCTCGTCGAGCAGCATCAGGTCGGCCGGGCACATCAGCGCGCGCGCGAGCTGCAGCCGCATGCGCCAGCCGCCGGAGAAGCTGTTCACCGGCGCGTCGAGCTGGTCGCCGCGGAACCCCAGGCCCATCAGCAGCGCCTGCGCGCGCGGCCGCGCGTCGAAGCCGCCGGCCTCGCTGATGTCGTGGTGCGCCTCGGCCATCGCATGGCCGTCGTCGGCCGCCTCGGCGGCGGCGAGCGCCGCCTGCGCCTCCATCAGCCGCGTGTCTCCCTGCAGCACGAAGTCGGTCGCCGGCTCGTCGGTCTCGGGCATCGACTGCGCCACCTCGGCCAGCCGCCAGCGCGGCGGCATCGAGACGTCGCCGCCGTCGGCCTGCAGCCGGTTCGTCAGCAACGAGAACAGCGAGGACTTGCCGGCGCCGTTGCGGCCGACCAGGCCGACCTTCTCGCCCGGCTGCAGCGTGACGCTGGCCTGGTCGAGCACGACCTTGGTGCCGCGACGCAGCGTGACGTTCTTCAGGACAATCATGGAGTCTCAGCGGCGGGCGCCGTTCCAGCGGGTGAGGGCGTCGCGCGTGGCGAGCAGCACGCGGTCGTCGCCGCCGCTGGTCGGCAGCCAGGCGACCTCCAGGCGGCGGAAGGCGTGCTCGAAGTGGGCGCGCTCGTGGCCGATCTCGAGCACCAGCACGGCCTCGGGCGTCATGTGCCGCGGCGCGTCGCGCACGATGCGGCGGACCAGGTCCATGCCGTCGTCGCCGCCCGCCAGCGCCAGCGCCGGCTCGTGGCGGTACTCGGCGGGCAGCTCGGCCATGCTTTGGCTGTTCACGTACGGCGGGTTGCAGACGATCAGGTCGTAGGGCGCGCCCACGTCGTCCAGCAGGTCGGAGCGGCGCAGCGTGATGCGCGGGCCGAGCCGGTGCCGGTCGACGTTGATGCGCGCGACCGCCAGCGCGTCGTCGGAGAGGTCGGTCGCATCGACGACGATCTCCGGGTACGCCATCGCGGCGATCACCGCCAGGCTGCCGTTGCCGGTGCACAGGTCGAGCACGCGGTGCGTGCGGTCGGACAGCCAGGCGTCGAGCACGCCTTCGCCTTCGCCGTCGGCCAGCAGCTCGGCGATGTACGAGCGCGGCACGATGACCCGCTCGTCGACGTAGAAGGGCACGTTCTGCAGCCAGGCCTCGTGCGTCAGGTAGGCCGCGGGCTGGCGCGTCTGGATGCGGCGCTCGACCAGCGTGGCGGCCTTCGCCGCCTCGTCGTCGCCGAGCGCGCGGCGCGCCTGCGCCTCCAGCGCGTCCAACTCCAGGCCGAGCGACCAGAGCACCAGCCAGGCGGCCTCGTCGAAGGCGTTGGTGGTGCCGTGCCCAAACGAAACGCCCGCCTGTTGGAGGCGGGCGGCTTGCGCGGTGATGAAGTCGACGAGCGTCATCGGATCAGGGCCTCCATCGTGCGGCGGTAGATGTTCTTCAGCGGATCGATCGCGTCCACCGCCACATGTTCGTCGATCTTGTGGATGCTGGCGTTCACCGGCCCGAATTCGACCACCTGCGGGCAGATCGTGGCGATGAAGCGCCCGTCCGAGGTGCCGCCCGTGGTCGAGAGTTCGGTCTCGATGCCGGTCTCGTCGCGGATCGCCTGCGCCAGCGCGTCGCACAGCGCGCCGCGGCGCGTCAGGAAGGGCTCGCCGCCGAGCGTCCAGGCGAGCGTGTAGTCGAGGCCGTGGCGGTCGAGCAGCGCATGAACGCGCGCCTTCAGCGACGCGGCGGTCGATTCGGTCGAGAAGCGGAAGTTGAAGTCGATCGCCAGTTCGCCCGGGATCACGTTGGTCGCCCCGGTGCCGGCGTGGATGTTCGACACCTGCCAGCTGGTCGGCGGGAAATGCTCGTTGCCGCGGTCCCAGACCACCGTCGTCAGCTCGGCCAGCGCCGGCGCCACCAGGTGGATCGGGTTCTTCGCCAGGTGCGGGTAGGCGATGTGCCCCTGCACGCCCTGCACGACCAGCCGCCCCGACAGCGTGCCGCGGCGGCCGTTCTTGATCATGTCACCCAGCCGGTCCACCGAGGTCGGCTCGCCGACCACGCAGTAGTCGAGCCGTTCGCCGCGCTCGGCCAGCGCCCGGCAGACCTGCACCGTGCCGTCGACCGACGGGCCTTCCTCGTCGCTCGTCAGCAGCAGCGCCAGCGAGCCGGCGTGCCGCGGGTGTGCGCCGACGAACTCCTCGGCCGCGACGACCATCGCCGCCAGCGAGGTCTTCATGTCGGCGGCGCCGCGGCCGAACAGCAGGCCGTCGCGGTGCGTCGGCACGAAGGGGTCGCTGTGCCAGCGATCGAGCGGGCCGGTGGGCACCACGTCGGTGTGGCCGGCGAACACCAGCACCGACGCGTCGGCGGCGGCGCCGCGGCGGCGCGCCCACAGGTTGGTGACCGGTGCGGCCGCGGGGCCGAACACCATCGTTTCGCAGTCGAAGCCGATCGCAGCCAGCCGCTCGGCGATCAGGGCCTGGCAGCCGGCGTCGTCGGGCGTCAGCGAGCGCCGGGCGATCAACTGCTCGGCCAGACGCTCGGCCTGGTGGGGTGCGTGCGGCATCGTCAGCGGGTGGACAGGCTGGGCGCGCGCGGCGGGTCTTCCGGCCGCACGTCGAGCGTGATGTCGGTGAAGGTAGGCTGGTCGTCCGGATCGTCCTTGCGCGCACTGGGCTTCGGCGCGGAGGGTGCCTCGTTCTGCAGCTTCCACATCAGGTTGGTCGGCGAATCGGCGTAGGCCAGGCCTTCCTCGCGGGTGATGGTGTTGCTGGCGATCAGCCGGGCGAGATCGTCCTCGAAGGTCTGCGAGCCTTCGGCCATCGATTTCTCCATCGCCTCCTTGACGCCGGAGAAGTCACCCTTCTCGATCAGCTCGGACACCAGCTTGGTGTTCAGCATCACCTCCACCGCCGGGATGCGCGTGCCGCTGACGGTGCGCAGCAGGCGCTGCGAGACGATCGCCTTGACGCCGGCGGCCAGGTCGGCCAGCAGCGCCGGCCGCGATTCCGGCGCGTAGAACGACATGATCCGGCCGAGCGCGTGGTAGCTGTTGTTCGCGTGCAGCGTCGAAAGCACCAGATGGCCCGACAGCGCGTACGAGATCGCCGAGGTCATGGTCTCGCGGTCGCGGATCTCGCCGATCAGGATGCAGTCGGGTGCCTGGCGCAGCGCGTTCTTCAGGCCGATCTGCAGCGACTGCGTGTCGCGGCCCACCTCGCGCTGGTTGACCACCGACTTCTTGTTCGAGAACAGGAACTCGATCGGGTCCTCGATCGTCAGGATGTGGCCGGTCATCTGCTGGTTGCGGTGCTCCAGCATCGCCGCCAGCGTGGTGCTCTTGCCGGTGCCGGTGGCGCCCACCATCAGGATCAGCCCGCGCTTCTCGGTCACCAGCGTGTTCAGCAGCGTCGGGACGTTCAGGCTCTCCAGCGCCGGGATGCTGAACGGGATGCAGCGCACCACCGCCGCGATCGAGCCGCGCTGCTTGAAGCCGCTGAAGCGGAAGCTGCCGACGCCCGACAGCCCGACGGCGATGTTCAGCTCGCCGGTGTCGTCCAGCTCCTCGAGCTGCGTCGGCGTCAGCAGCTCGGCCAGCAGCTGGCGCGGCTGCGCGTGCGTCAGCGGCTGGTCGGAGAGCTGCAGGATCTGGCCGTTGATCTTGATCAGGATCGGGGTGTTGGCCGACAGGTAGACGTCCGACGCGCCTTTCTCCGCCATCAGGCGAAGCACGCGTTCCATGTTGCCGCTCATGACAGCCCCTCGGCCGTCGAGTCCGTCGACCGATCCCCCGCGGGGATGCGGGCCGGCTTGGGAGCGGCCCGGCGCTCGGCCCGCAGCTTCATCGTCGATCCTCGGTTCGGAGCAAGCGGGCCGCCGATCAGGCCCGCAGCAGCTCGTTGATGCTGGTCTTCGCGCGGGTCTGCGCGTCGACCTTCTTGACGATCACCGCGCAGTACAGGCTGTACTTGCCGTCGCTGCTGGGCAGGTTCCCGCTGACCACCACCGAGCCGGCGGGGATGCGGCCGTAGCTGACTTCGCCGGTGGCGCGGTCGTAGATCTTGGTG
This sequence comes from Piscinibacter sp., assembly GCA_044223035.1. Classification (GTDB taxonomy): domain Bacteria; phylum Pseudomonadota; class Gammaproteobacteria; order Burkholderiales; family Burkholderiaceae_C; genus JBGAMJ01. Next base: position 2,170 of record JBGAMJ010000049.1, on the reverse strand, counting down.
CTCTGGCCGATGTACACGCCCATCGAGATCACCGAGTTCTCCTCGACGATCACGCCCTCGACCACCTCGGAGCGGGCGCCGATGAAGCAGTTGTCCTCGATGATCGTCGGGTTGGCCTGCAGCGGCTCCAGCACGCCGCCGATGCCGACACCGCCCGACAGGTGCACGTTCTTGCCGATCTGCGCGCACGAGCCGACGGTGGACCAGGTGTCGACCATCGTGCCTTCGTCGACATAGGCGCCGATGTTCACGTAGGCCGGCATCAGCACCACGTTCTTCGCCAGGTAGGAGCCGCGGCGCGCCACGCCGGGCGGCACCACGCGCACGCCGGCGGCGCGCAGTTCCTCTTCGCCGAGGTGGGTGAACTTGGTGCGGACCTTGTCGTAGAAGGCCAGGTCGCCGGCGCGCGAGATCTCGTTGTCATTCAGGCGGAACGACAGCAGCACCGCCTTCTTGATCCACTGGTTGGTGGTCCATTGGCCGACGCCCTGGCGCTCGGCCACGCGCAGGCGGCCGGCGTTGAGTTCGGCGATCACGGTGTTGACCGCTTCGCGAAGCTGCGGCTCGGCGCTCTTGGGCGTCAGGGCGGCGCGGCCTTCCCAGGCGAGGTCGATCAGGGTCTGCAGTTCTTGCGTCATGGCTGGGCCTTCTCGGTGAGGCGTGGTGTCGGGACGGAACGGGCGTGGGAGACGATGCGCCGTGCGGCTTCGAGGCATTCTTCGACCTCGGCGACCAGCGCCAGCCGGATCCGGCCGGCGCCCGGGTTGTGCCCGCCGGCGTCTCGCGCGAGCAGGCTGCCCGGCAGCACCGCCACATTGTATTGAGCGAGCAGGTCGCGGGCGAAAGCGATGTCGTCGCCGCCCGGCACGCCGGCCCACAGGTAGAAGCCGGCGTCCGGCAGCGCCACGTCGAGCGCCTCGGCGACGATCGGCGTGACCTGCGCGAACTTGCGCCGGTACAGCTCGCGGTTCTCGACCACGTGCGCCTCGTCGTTCCAGGCGGCGATGCTCGCGTGCTGCACGGTCGGGCTCATCGCGCTGCCGTGGTAGGTGCGGTACAGCAGGAAGCGTTCGAGGATCGCCGCGTCGCCGGCGACGAAACCCGAGCGCATGCCGGGCACGTTGGAGCGCTTGGACAGGCTGGTCAGCGCCACCAGCCGGCGGAAATCGCCGCGGCCCAGGCGCTGCGCCGCCTCCAGCGAGCCGAGCGGCGGCTCGTCGCGGAAGTAGATCTCGGAGTAGCACTCGTCGGAGGCGATCACGAAGCCGTGGCGGTCGCTGAGCTCGAACAGCATGCGCCATTCGTCGAGCGGCATCACCGCGCCGGTCGGGTTGCCGGGCGAGCAGACGTACAGCAGTTGCGTGCGCGCCCAGGTCTCGTCGGAAACCGCCGACCAGTCGGGCGCGAAGTTGCGCGCCGGGTCGCTGTCGACGAAGGCCGTCTGCGCGCCGGCCAGCAGCGCCGCGCCCTCGTAGATCTGATAGAACGGATTCGGGCAGACGACGGTGGCGCCCGCGCGCGTCGGATCGATCACCGTCTGCGCCAGCGCGAACAGTGCCTCGCGCGAGCCGTTCACCGGCAGGATCTGCTTTCGCGCGTCCAGCGTCACGCCGTAGCGCCGGGCGACCCAGGCTGCGCAAGCCTCGCGCAGCGCCGGTTCGCCGGCGGTGGCCGGGTAGCGCGCCAGCCCGTCGAGGTGGGCGATCAGCGCCTCGCGGATCAGCGCCGGCGTCGGGTGGCGCGGTTCGCCGATGCCCAGGCTGATCGGCCGCAGCGCCGGGTTCGGCACGATGTCGCGGGTCAGCGCGCGCAGGCGCTCGAACGGGTAGGGGTGGAGCCGGTCCAGCAGCGGGTTCATCGGCGGATTATCCGACGCGACCCGGCGCCCGCCGCCGTGCGCCGCAGTAGTTCCGCCTGCGGCCGACTGCGGCGGTCTACACCGGAAGCGCCGCCAACACCGTCCCGCGGCACTCGCCGAAGCCGATGCGCCGGAAGCCGTTGCGCTCGCAGGCGCCGCGCAGGATCACCGTGTCGCCGTCCTCCAGCCAGGCGCGGCGCTCGCCGTTGGACAGCACGATCGGCTGCTTGCCCCCGGTGGTCAGCTCCAGCAGCGAGCCGCCCTGCTCGGGCGCCGGCCCGGACAACGTGCCCGAGCCGAACAGGTCGCCCG
>JBGAMJ010000048.1:0-35922 GCA_044223035.1 Piscinibacter sp. | reverse complement strand
TGTCGGTATAGGCAAGGCGGGCGCGGCGGGCGACGATCCGCCGCGTTCCGCGGGAGACTGGCATCGGTCGTGCTTGCCCCCGGCGCTTCTTTCCACCGATCGCCCTTCTGACCGATCGCTCCATGACCGCCAGCCTCGAGATTCCCGCGACCGTGCCCTCTCCCTCCGTGCCACCCGCGCTGGTCAGTTTCCGAGGCGTCCAGAAGACCTATGACGGGCGACACCTGGTGGTGCGCCAGCTCGACCTGGACATCCAGCGCGGCGAGTTCCTGACGCTGCTGGGCCCGTCGGGCTCGGGCAAGACCACCACGCTGATGATGCTGGCCGGGTTCGAATCGCCGACCGCCGGCGAGGTGCTGCTGGACGGCCGGCCGATCACCCGCACGCCGCCGCACAAGCGCCAGTTCGGCATGGTGTTCCAGAACTACGCGCTGTTCCCGCATCTGACCGTCGGCGAGAACGTGGCCTACCCGCTGACAGTGCGCAAGGTGTCCGCCGCCGACCGCGCCACCCGCGTCGCTAAGGCGCTCGACATGGTCCGCCTCGGCGGCTTCGCCGACCGCCGGCCGTCGCAGCTCTCCGGCGGGCAGCAGCAGCGCGTGGCGCTGGCGCGCGCGCTGGTGTTCGAGCCGCAGCTCGTGCTGATGGACGAGCCGCTGGGCGCGCTCGACAAGCAGTTGCGCGAGCACATGCAGATCGAGCTGAAGGAGCTGCACCGCCAGCTCGGCGTCACCTTCGTCTACGTCACCCACGACCAGGGCGAGGCGTTGACGATGTCCGACCGGGTGGCGGTGTTCAACGACGGCCTGGTGCAGCAGCTCGACCCGGTCGAGCGCATGTACGAGGCGCCGGCCAACCGCTTCGTCGCCGGCTTCATCGGCGACAGCAGCATCGTGCGCGGCAGCCTGCGCGTGACCGACCAGGCTGGGGACGGCACGCTCCCGCGCTGCGCGCTGGCGCTGCCCGACGGCCGGGCGCTGACCGGAGTGAACGTCAACGGCGCGGCCGTCGGCGCGGCGGTCGAGGCCTGCATCCGCCCCGAGCGCATCGTGCTGCACCGCGAATCGCCGCTCGACCATGCCAACGCGCTGGCCGCGCAGGTGCAGGGCGCGATCTACTACGGCGACCACCTGCGGCTGCTGTGCGCACTCGGCGGCGGCCAGCCCGACGCCACCGTCAAGCTGCCGCTGGCCGCCGGCCCCGCGCCCACCCCGGGCGATACCGTCTGGCTCGAATTCCCGCCCGACCTGACCCGTGTCTACCTCACCTGAACGCCCCGACCCGCCCGGCGCCGCCACGGCCCCCGGGCGCCTTGCCTTCCCACTCCACCACAGGAGCCAGACCATGAAGAACCACCTCGTCGCGTGGGCCGCCGCATCGGCCGTCGCCACGCTCGCGCTGTCGGCGCTGCCGGCCCTGGCGCAGCAGCAGATCACGATCGTCAACTTCGGCGGCACGCAGGCCGCGGTGCAGAAGAAGGCCTACTACGAGCCCTTCGAGAAGGCCACCGGCATCAAGGTGATCCCGGTCGAATACAACGGCGAGCAGGCCAAGGTGAAGGCCATGGTCGAGACCAAGAAGGTCACCTGGGACGTGGTCGAGGCCGAATCGCCCGACGCCGCGCGCGGTTGCGACGAAGGCCTGTTCGAGAAGATGGACTACAGCAAGATCGCCAAGGCCGACATGCTGCCGGCGGCGGTCACGGAGTGCGGCGTCGGCATCTTCGTCTGGTCCACCGTGCTCGCCTACAACGGCGACAAGCTGAAGGACGGGCCGAAGGGCTGGGCCGACTTCTGGGACGTGAAGAAGTACCCCGGCAAGCGCGCGATGCGCAAGGGCGCCCGCTACAACCTCGAGTTCGCGCTGATGGCCGACGGCGTCAAGCCTGCGGACGTCTACAAGGTGCTCGCCACCAAGGAAGGCGCCGAACGCGGCTTCAAGAAGCTGACCGAGCTGAAGCCGTTCATCCAGTGGTGGGAGGCCGGGGCCCAGCCGCCGCAGTTCCTCGTCGCCGGCGACGTGGTGATGACGACCGCCTACAACGGCCGCATCGACATCGCCAACCGCGAAGGCAAGAACCTGAAGATGAGCTTCGCCGGCAGCATCTTCGACCTCGACTACTGGGTCATCCCGAAGGGCTCGCCGAACAAGGACGCGGCGCTGAAGTTCATCGCCTTCACCACCCAGCCCGACCCGCAGAGCGAGTACGCGAAGAACATCGGCTACGGCCCGACCAACAACAAGGCACTCGCCAAGCTCGACGCCAAGGCGCTGTCCACGCTGCCCACCGCGCCGGCCAACACCAAGGACGCGCTGCAGTTCAACATCCAGTTCTGGACCGACCAGGGCGAGGAGCTCGAGAAGCGCTTCGCCTCCTGGGCGACCCAGTAAGACCGGCGGGCATTCGTGACCGGCGCCGCCACCACCCTTGCCACCGCGGCCGTTGCCGGCGACGGCTCCGGCGAACTGGTGCGCCAGCTCGCCCGCGCCGAGCGGGCGCGCAAGTGGCGCGCCTTCTCGCTCACGCTGCCGCTGCTGGTGTTCCTGCTGCTGACCTTCGTGGTGCCGATCGCGGCGCTGCTGGTGCGCGCGGTCGAGAATCCGGAGGTCGCACGGGCGCTGCCGCGCACCGTGGCGGCGCTCAACGGCTGGGACCGCGTGGCCGCGCCGCCCGCGCCCGCCTACGCCGCGCTGACGGCCGACCTGGCCGCGCTGCCCGACGCCGCCGACGCCGGCCTGCTGGCGCGCCGGCTCAACAGCGAGGCGCCCGGCGCGCGCTCGCTGGTGATGGGTGCGTACCGCGCCCTGCCGATCGCCGGCACGCCCGACGCGGTGCGCGCCCGGCTGCTCGAGCTCGATCCGCGCTGGGCCGAGCCGGCGTTCTGGCAGGCGATCGCGAAGAACGGCTCGCGCTGGACCGCCGACTACCTGCTCGCCTCGGTCGACCTGCGGCGCAACGCCGCCGGCGAGGTCACGCGCATGCCGGAAGACCAGCGCGTCTACGGCCGCATCCTGCTGCGCACCTTCGAGATCAGCCTGGTGGTGACGCTCGTCTGCCTGCTGATCGGTTACCCGCTCGCCTGGTGGCTGGCGCAGCTCCCCACGCGCAGCGCCAACGTGCTGATGATCCTGGTGCTGGTGCCGTTCTGGACCTCGGTGCTGGTGCGCGTGGCCGCGTGGATCGTGCTGCTGCAGTCCGAAGGGCTGGTCAACCGCGGGCTGATGGGGCTCGGCCTGACGGACGCGCCGCTGCCGCTGCTGTTCAACCGCGTCGGCGTGGTGATCGCGATGGTGCACATCCTGCTGCCGTTCATGATCCTGCCGCTGTACAGCGTGATGAAGAGCGTGCCGCCCACCTTCCTGCGCGCCGCGGTGTCGCTCGGCAGCCCCCCGCTGGCGGCCTTCTTCCGCGTCTACGTGCCGCAGACCTACCCCGGCATCGGCGCCGGCTGCCTGCTGGTGTTCATCCTGTCGATCGGCTACTACGTGACGCCCGCGCTGCTCGGCGGCGCCGACGACCAGATGCTGAGCTACTACATCGCGCGCTACACCAACGTCGAGATCAACTGGGGCATGGCCTGCGCGCTCGGCGCGGTGCTGCTCGCCGCCACGCTGGTGCTGTACGCCGTCTACCGGCGCGTCGGCAAGGCCGAACTGAGCCTCGGATGAGGGCCCGCCGATGAAGCTGCCTGAGTTCCCCGCCTACGCCACCTTCGCCGACAAGCTCGGCTGGTGGGCGGTGCGCGGGCTGTGCGTCGCGGTGCTGGTGTTCCTGCTGGCGCCGATCGTCGTGATCATGCCGCTGTCGTTCTCCGACAGCTCCTTCCTCGTCTACCCGATCACCGGCTGGTCGCTGAAGTGGTATCAGGGCCTCTTCGGCTCGGCCGAGTGGGCGCGAGCGGCGCGCAACAGCTTCATCATCGCGCCGGCCGCCACGCTGATCGCCACCTCGCTCGGCACGCTGGCGGCGGTGGGGCTGGCGCGCGCGCAGTTCCCGTTCAAGGGGCTGCTGATGAGCCTGCTGATCGCGCCGATGGTGGTGCCGATCGTCGTGGTCGGCGTTGCCTGCTACCTGTACTTCGCGCCGATCGGGCTGGCCGACAGCTACGTCGGGCTGATCGTCGTGCACGCGGCGCTCGGCGCGCCCTTCGTGCTGACCACCGTGCTGGCCACGCTGGCGGGCTTCAACCAGAACCTGGTGCGCGCCTCGCTCAGCCTGGGCGAGACACCGCTGCGCACCTTCTTCCGCGTCACGCTGCCGGTGATCGCGCCGGGCGTGATCTCCGGCGCGCTGTTCGCGTTCGCCACCTCGTTCGACGAGGTCGTCGTCACGCTGTTCCTGGCCGGCGCCGAGCAGGTCACGCTGCCGCGCCAGATGTTCACCGGCATCCGCGAGAGCATCTCGCCGGTGATCGCCGCGGTGGCGACGCTGTTGATCGTGTTCACCACCAGCCTGCTGCTGGCGCTGGAGTGGCTGCGCGGCCGGCGGGCCTGAGGGCCTGAGGGCCGGCGGACCGGCTGTGCGGCACCGCTGAGGTGCGGCGTCGCGCGCTGGGCGCGGCTCAGGGCAGCTCGTGCCCCGCGCCGGCCAGCCACAGCGCATACCAGTCGTCGCGCGAGAGTTCCAGCGACAGCGAGGCGACCGCTTCGCGCATCGCCTCGATGCGGCGCGTGCCGGTCAGAAGCACTGGCTGCGACGGGTGGCGGCGCGCCCAGGCGTAGGCCACGGTCGCCGGCGACACCTCGAGCCGCGCCGCGATCTCGCCCAGCACCCAGCGCACCCGCTGCGCCGGCTCCGACTCGTCGCCGCCGAGCAGCCGTCCGCCGGCCAGCGGCGACCAGATCATCGGCCGCCGGCCCAGGCGCTGCGCCTGGTCGAGCGTGCCGTCGTTCAGCGGCTCGCGGTGCAGCGGGTGCAGCTCGATCTGGTTGGTCGCCAGCGGCGTCGCGCTCAGCACCGCGTCCAGCAGCTCGAACTGCGAGGGCGAGAAGTTGGAGACGCCGAAGTTCAGCACCTTGCCCTCGCGCTGCAGCGCATGGAAGGCGCGCGCCACCTCGTGGATGTCCAGCAGCAGGTCCGGCCGGTGCAGCAGCAGCAGGTCGATGCGGTCGGTGCGCAGCGCCGCGAGCGAGGCCTCGACACTGGCGACGATGTGCGCCGCCGACGCGTCGTAGCTCTTCAGCCGGTGCGCCGGCCGGTGCGGCGAGACCAGCTTGATGCCGCACTTGGTGACGATCTGCAGGCGCTCGCGCAGCGCCGGCTGGTGTGCCACCGCGTCGCCGAACATGCGCTCGACGGTGTAGCCGCCGTAGATGTCGGCGTGGTCGAAGCTGGTGACGCCGAGGTCCAGGCATTCGCCGATCCAGCGCAGCGTCTCCTGCGTGCCGAAGCCCCACTCACCGAGGCGCCAGCAGCCGGCGACGACCGGCGACAGCATCGGGCCGTCTTCACTCAAGGGAACCAGCGTGGGCGCGGGGGCAGACGGCATGGTCGGATCTCCGGTAGCGTGAAAAGGGGGACGTGAGCGGCGGTGGTGCCGGTCAGAGGGTGAGAGGTAATCCGGCGTGGCCGAGCAGACCCGCCGGGCGGCCCCAATCGAGGCGCAAAGCACAGCCGTCGCTCGGGCTACGGCGAGCATTTGCAACGACGAGTGGGGGCGTTCGGTGGGGATGAGCGGCCATGGCGGATTGCCTCTCACCCTCTCAGTCGTTCGCGGCGTCGGGCGGGCGGTGGCCGCCCTCCACCCAGTTCGCGAAGCCTTCGCGCCCGGTGGCCGGCGCCGCGGCGGCGAGCGCCAGCGCGCGCTGCAGCAGGGCCGCCGGCTGGGTGCCGTCGGCCGGGTAGGTGGCGACGCCGATCGCGGTGGCCACGCCGACCTGCTGGCCGGCAATGTTGAAGCTGTACGCGAGCCAGCGGCGCAGCTTGTCGGCGACGCGCTCGGCGTCGGCCGCGTTGTCGATCGACGACAGCAGCGCCGCGAAACTGTCGCCGGCCAGCGAGGCGACCACGTCGCTCGCGCGCAGCCCGGAGCGCAGCCGCACCGCCAGCTTGCGCCGCAGCGTGCTGGCGGCGTCCGCGCCCTGGCGCACGGCGGTCGTCGACAGGCCTTCGACACGCAGCACCAGCAGCGCCATCGGCGACGGCTCGCGCTCGCGCAGCGCGATCAGGTGGCTCATGTGCTCGACGAGCTGGCGCTCGTGCGGCAGCCCGGTCAGCAGGTCGGTCGCGTAGGCGTGGCTGGCGGCGGCGAGCAGGCGCTGGCGCTCGATCGCCGAGCGCAGCCGGCGCGACCACGACGGCAGCATCAGCTCGCCCGGCTCGACCACGTCCTGCGCGCCGGCGCGCAGCCAGGCCAGCACCTCCGCGGGTTCGGGCGAGCGGCGCACCAGCAGCACCGCCTCGTCGTGCACGCGCAGGCGCCAGCCGTCCCAGTCGCTGGAGACGACCAGCGCGTCGTAGCGGCCGAAGCCGAGCAGCGCCTCGATCTCGGCCGCATCGCCGCCGGCGGCGTGCTCGAACTCGATCGGCCCGTAGCCGGGCTCGTCGCCGCGCTCGGCGCTCTCGGGACCGATGCTCAACACCTGCAGTTCGGAATCGCTCATGTCGACGGGGCCGCTGGCTGGCCCGAGGTAGGGCAGATGAGGGGCGAATGGGGGTGGACGTGGGGCGGCTTGGGGGCGGCTTGGGGGCGGCGCTTCGGGTGGCCCGGGGGGCGGCTCGAAGCGCCGGGATGCACGCGTCGCGGGATGGTAACGCCGCATCGGGCGGGCGGCGCAGAGGATCGACCCGCTGGCCGGCGGCGGTTCAGAACCCCAGCCGGAAGCGCTGGCCGCGAAAGCGCAGCACCGCGGCGCGCAGCTCGATCTGCTCCAGCACCAGATCGGGCGCGACGGTATCGCCCTCGTGCCAGATCAGGCCGTTCAGGATCACGAAGCGGCTCGCCGCCGCGGCCGAATACACCGACCCGCCGACGACCAGCTTCGGCAGGTCGCGGCGCAGCTCCTCGGGGAGTTCCTGCGCGGTGGGCAGGCGGGGCGCGGGGGCCGCGTCGGCCTTCTCGACGGTCTTCGGCTCGATCGTCGCCGGGCTTGCCTTCCCGGAACCCGGCTTCTCGGCGCCCAACCTGGCGCCGGCGCTCTTCTCCGAAGCGGCCTTGGTGGCCATGGGCTTGTCGGTGCCCGGCTTCGCAACCGGCTTCACCGGCCGTTCGGGCCGGGGCGACGGGTCGGCCGGAGCAGGCGAAACGGCCGGCATGCGCTGCGCCGGCGGCGCGGCGGTGGCAAGGGTGGCAGGCGCCGGCGCGGGCAGCGCCGGAACCGCCGCGGGCACTGCCTGCGACGCCGGAACCGGCGCGGTCACCGTCGCCGGTGCGGCGGCCACCATCGGCGCATCCGGCCGGCCCAGCAGCGTCCACGCCAGCAGCCCGACCAGCGCGAGCGTCAGCACCAGCACCGCCGCGCCGAGCACGCGCACGCGCGCGGCGCCGGGCGCGGCCACGGTGGCGGCCGGCACCGGCTGCGCGAGCAGGCCGGGCACCGCGCCGCGCTCGCGTTCGGACTCGGCGCGTTTCAGGGCATCCAGGATGTAGGACATGCGGGTCGGGGTCTGGCGGTGGTTGGGGCGGGTGCGGTTGGCACGAACGGGTCTGAGGGGGCGCGCGACTCCGGCAGTTCAGGCGGGTCGGCCGGCGCAGCGCGTCACGACGCGGCGAGCCGCGGCTCGTCGATGCCGCTGGCGCGGTTCAGCAGCATCAGCGTCGTCGGGCCGGCGGTGCCGTCGGGCTTGAGCCCCTGCGCGAGCTGGAAGGCGTGCAGGCGCGTCCGCAGCGCGGCGTCGGCGCTGCGGCCACCGGGTGGCGCGGGGCGGCCGTCGAGCGCGGCCAGCCGCGCCGCCACCCAGTCGACCGCCGGGCCGGACGCACCGTCGACGATGCGGCCCGCGTAGCCGGGCGGCGCGCGCCAGAAGGTCGCGAACTCGCCGCGCCAGGCACCGGCCAGCGCCGCCAGCGTCACCGTCAGCATGCGCTCGCCCAGGCGCAGCGTCGCGCGCTGCTCGCCGAGGCCGACGAGCTGCGCGTAGACCGCGCGCCCCGACGCATCGCGAAGCGTCAGGATTGCCGGCCGGCCGAGCGGACGCAGCAGCGACAGCCCGGCCGTGCTGCGGTAGCACAGCACCTGCTGGCGGGCGGCAGCAGCGCAGGGATCGGCATCGTCGGCGAGGTGCAGCTTCCAGCCGCGGCCGAGGGCCGCGCCAGGCCTGCGCCTCGTCGCGCGGCAGCGGGCGCGAGCCGTCGAGCACCAGCGCCGAGAGCACGGAGGTCGCCGCCGCGGCGGTCGACGGCGGCGCGGCGGCACTTGCCGGCGCGGATGCGGAGTCGCCGCGGCAAGTGCGCCGGCCGGCGCTGACCCGTCGTTCGGCGTCGCGCCGGACGCCGCGACGCTGGCGGCCACCGCCACCGCCGCCGATGCCGCGCCGCGGGCGCCGCCAGCGCACCGCCGACGCACCGCCCGCCAGGGTCACCGCCGATGCACCACCCTCCGCCGGCACCACCGATGCGCCACCCGTCGCCGCCACCGCCGCCGATGCCCCTCCCGCCCCGCCGCCACCGCCGGCGCACTCGCCGCGACAGCCTACGCCGAAGACCCCGCCCGGCCGCCCGACGAGGTCGCGATCGCCAGCCCGATCGCCGCCACGCCGGCCAGTGCGACGCCGCCGGCCGTCGCCCAGGCCGCCGCGCGCGACGCCGGCACGCCGGGGCGCGCGCCGCCGCCGACCGCGGGCCGGTCGTCGAACACCTCGCGCGCCGCCTTGTCGACGATGCCGCGGTCGATGCGCGTGCGCGCGGTGGCGTAGGCGCCGAGCAGCGCACGGTCGCACAGCAGGTTGATGCGCCGCGGGATGCCGCGCGAGAGCTGGTGGATGCGTTGCACGGCCGCGTCGTCGAAGGTGCGTTCGCGGGTGCGGCCGGCCACCGCCAGGCGGTAGGCGATGTACTGCGCGGTCTCGTCGGCCGACAGCGCCTCGAGGTGGAAGCGCGCCACCACCCGCTGGCCGAGCTGCTGCAATTCCGGGCGCGCGAGCATCGTGCGCAGCTCCGGCTGTCCGATCAGGATGATCTGCAGCAGCTTGCGCTCGCTCGTCTCCAGGTTGGTCAGCAGGCGCAGCTGCTCCAGCACGTCGGCCGAGAGGTTCTGCGCCTCGTCGATGATCAGCACGTTGTTCTGGCCCACGGCGTGGGTGCGCAGCAGGAACCCGTTCAGCGGGTCGACATAGTCCTTGACCGTGGAGCTGCCCGCGCCCGGGTGGCCGTGCGGGATGCGGAACTCGTCGCACACCGACATCAGCAGCTCGTTGACGGTGAGCTTGGGGTTGAAGATGTACGCCACGTTGCAGCGCGGCGGGATCTGCTCCAGGAAGCAGCGGCACACCGTCGTCTTGCCGGCACCGATCTCGCCGGTCAGCAGCACCACCCCGCCGCCGCCGCCCAGGCCGTACAGCAGGTGCGCGAGCGCCTCGCGGTGGCGCTCGCTCATGAACAGGTAGCGCGGATCGGGCGCGATCGAGAACGGCTCCTGCGTCAGCCCGAAGAAGGACAGGTACATGCGCCGAGGATATCCGCCGGCCGGTGGGGCGGCGGATTCGATGGCAGACTCGCGGCCCCCTGGTGGTGCAACGCCGACCGGCGGCCGCCCACCTCCCGACCTCCTGCGGGTTGCCCGCCGATCCCTGGCTCCTGCCGATCCTCTGCCGAGCCCCTGCCAGCCGCCCGCCGATGCCCGCTGCCGCCGACGCCCTGCCCCACCCATGCTGACACCCCGCATCGCCGCGCTGCTGACGCTGCCGCCGCTGCTGTGGGCGGGCAACGCGGTGGTCGGCCGGCTCGCGGTGGGCAGCGTGCCGCCGCTGATGCTGAACGCGCTGCGCTGGAGCCTGGTGGCGCTGCTGCTGCTGCCGCTGGGCTGGCGCGCGCTGCGGCGGCCGGGCGAGATCCTCGCGCGCTGGCGCGAGTTGTCGGTGCTGGGCATGCTGGGCGTGGGGGCCTACAACGCGCTGCAGTACCTGGCGCTCGTCACCTCCACGCCGATCAACGTGACGCTGATCGCCGCCAGCATGCCGCTGTGGATGCTGCTGGTGGGCGCGTTCGTCTACCACACGCATCCGTCGCGTCGGCAGGTGCTGGGCGCGGTGCTGTCGCTGACCGGCGTGCTGCTGGTGATCGCGCGCGGCCAGCCTTCGGCGCTGCTGCGGGTGCACTTCGTGACCGGCGACCTGTACATCCTGGTCGCGATCGTCTGCTGGGCGTTCTATTCGTGGCAGCTCGCCCGCCCGCCGGCGCGCCTGCGCGCGCCCGAGCGGCCCGCCTGGGACTGGGCCGAATTCATGCTGCTGCAGACGCTGTTCGGCCTGCCCTGGACCTACGCGACGAGCACCGCCGAGCAGATCGTGGGCGCCGCGCCGATCGCGTGGAACGGCTGGGTGGTGGCCGCGCTGGCCTACGTGGCGGTCGGGCCGTCGATCATCGCCTACCGTTGCTGGGGCCTCGGCGTCGCCCAGGCCGGGCCGGCGGTGGCGGCGTTCTTCGGCAACCTGGCGCCGCTGTTCGCGGCGCTGCTGTCGGCGATCGTGCTGCACGAGGCGCCGCAGTGGTTCCACGCCGCCGCGTTCGGGCTGATCGTGGGCGGGATCCTGGTGTCGACGGGGCGGCGGGTGGTTTGAGGCTGAACCCGTCGGCGGCCTTCAGCCGGCTTCTCCGGGTTCAGCCGGCACGGCACGCCGGCCCGGGCCGTCGTAGGTCCAGGTGTAGCGGCGCGGCAGCGGCCCCTTGATGCGCCCGCCCTGCTCCGTCTGCTCCCACGCGTGGGCCAGGATGCCGACCGAGCGCGACAGGCAGAACAGCCCGCGCGCCAGTGCCGCGGCGAAGCCCAGCTCGGCGTAGATCACCGCCGTCGCGCCGTCGATGTTCATCGGGATGGGCTTGCCCTTCGTCGCGGCCAGGTGCGCTTCCACCGCGCGGCCGATGGCGGCGTAGCGCCCCGTCACCGCGCCCGCGCGCGCGGCCTCGTCGACCAGGGCGAGCAGCGGCGCGCTGCGCGGGTCGACGGGATGGAAGCGGTGCCCGAACCCCGGGATGACCTTGCCATGGGCCGCGACGAACGCGTCGAGTCCGGCACGCACGGCGTCGGATTCGCAGGCGCCGGCGTCGATGCGGGCGGCGATGTCGTGATACAGCTCGACCGCCTGTTCGCCGGCGCCGCCGTGCACGTCTCCCAGCACGTTGACGGCCGAGGCCATCGCGCTGTTAAGCCCCACGCCGCAGGTGGATGCCATGCGCGCGATGGCGATGCTGGGCGCCTGGGGGCCGTGGTCCACCGCCGCCATCAGCGCGGCTTCGAGCAGCGCCGCCTGCGCCTTCGTCGGCAGCTCGCCACGCGTCATCAGCCAGATCATCTGGGCCAGGCTCACACGGCGGGTGATCAGCTCCTCGATGGGGTAGCCGCGGTAGCGAATGACGCCCGGCGCCATGTCGATGATTGAGGTACGCCACCAGTCTTCGCTTTCGCGCCGGTCGGTGTCCCGGTCTGTTGCCGCTGGGTCGTCAGTCATCGAAGTCTCCATTCGGGTGCCTCTCGTTGTTCATACCGCCTTGCCCGCCTTGAGCGCATCGATCTCCGCCGCGCCATAGCCCAGTTCGGCGAGGATCTCGTCGCTGTGCTGGCCCAGCGTCGGCGGCGGGGTGTCGACCGAGGGCGGCTCGCCGTTGAGCTTGAAGCCGGTGCGGACGACGCGGATGTCGCGGCCGACACCCGGCGCGTTCTTGAACGTGCCGACCATTCCGCGCCCTGCGATCTGCGGATGCGCCAGCGCCTGGGGCACCGAGTACACAGGGCCGGCGGGAACGCCGGCGTCGTTGAAGCGGCGCCACCATTCGCCGGCAGGCCGGGCCGCCATCGATTGCTCCAGCAGTGTCTTCAACGCTTCCCGATGCTGCAGCCGGGCATGGCGATCGATGAAGCGCGGATCCTGCACCCACTCGGGATGTCCGAGCACCTGACACACGGCCTCGAACTGCTCCTGCTTGTTGGCGGCGATGTTGAGCAGCCCGTCGCCGGTCCGGAACGTGCCGGATGGACTGGCCGTGACGTTGTCGTTGCCGAGCGGCATCGGGTCTCGCCCGGCGATCAGGTGGTTCGACACCGCCCATCCCATGGTCGCCATCGCCGCCTCGAGCATCGACACGTCGATGAAGACGCCTTCGGTACGCTGACGGTCGGCGAGCGCAGCCGCGACCGCGAAGGCGGCCGTGATGCCGCCGATCGTGTCGGCCACCGGATAGCCGACCCGGTACGGCGCGTTCTCCGGCGCGCCGGTGACGCTCATGATGCCGGACATGCCCTGGATGATCTGGTCGTAGGCCGGCAGGTCGCGAAGCGGCCCGTCCTGGCCGAAGCCCGAGATGGCGCAGTACACCAGCTTCGGGTTCTCCTTCATCAGCTCGGCGTGGCCGACACCCAGCCGGTCCATCACGCCGGGGCGGAAGTTCTCCATCACCACGTCCGCGGTGCGCACCAGGCGGCGGAAGACTTCCTTGCCCTCGGGGCTCTTGAGGTTGAGCGTGATCGAGCGCTTGCCCGGGTTCTGCGCCAGGAACGACACGCCCATATACGCCTTGTTCAGCTCCGGGTCGGCACCGAGCTGGCGCGCCAGGTCGCCGCCGTCGCGCGCCTCGACCTTGATGACGTCGGCACCCATGTGCGCGAGCTGATGGCAGGCGAACGGACCGGCCAGCACGTTCGTCAGGTCCAGCACGCGGATGCCGTGAAGAGGTTGGATCGCCATGTTCTGCTCCTGATCAGTCGGCCTTGATGCCCGCGGCCTTGACCACGCCGTCCCAGCGTTGCATCTCCGAGGCGACGAGTTGCGCGGCCTGGGCGGGCGCTGGCAGCTCACCGCGGACCCGGCGGCCGGGATTCAACGGACGTTCCTCTGGGTGGTGCATGGGATGGGTGAATCGTGGGGCCGCCCGATGATCTCTCGGTTCGACTTGATGGTCATGCTTGACATGGGGCGCCGGGCCACCGCCGACTCCGGCGGAAACGACGTCCGGTTCACGATCAACCGGGACGCATTGCAGCTGGAGCACGTCGCTCCGAATGCGCCGGTGTGACGGTGCGCCGCGGCAATGCCGATCAGGATCGGTGCGTTCTCGGGCCGGGGATCCGCGCCGCCCCGGAGAAGAGCGCCATCGTCGAGCCGCTGCCGGTCACGCTCAGGTCCTGGTGGATCGACGCGATGGCCACCAGTTCGCGGATGGCTGGCTCCGAATACGTGGGCACCGGCTCGCGCAGCGCCTGCCCGATCAACTCGTGCACCGGCGGTGCCATCCGGTGCCCGCGACAGTCGTTTCGTGCGCGCGTTGTGTGAGCCGAGGACGCCCGGCGGCCGCCACCGCGAATGTCCCCCGGGGCGGGCTGCGCCCGCCCCTCCTCCTTTATTTCGCTGCGGCGGCCGCCGGGCATCCTCGGCCGGCACCGGTGTTCGCAAGCGACGGTCCGCCACGTACGGGGATGTCGGATCGGGCGGCCAGCAGCAGGTTCGCGGCAATGCGGGCCGGGAACGTTTGATCCGCGATCAGGCGGCTTGGCGCTTTCGGGTCTTGGGCGCCAGCGCCGAACGGCTTTGCGCGAGCCGGCGCAACAACTCGCTGGCGGGCTCGTCGGCCGGGTCCTGCGGGACCAGTTCACCGCGGAAAGCCTTCGCGAGCAGCGCGGGGGTCAGTCGGTCGACGGCAGATTGGGCGGCGGCGAGGCGGGATTCGAGGCGGTCGGCGAAGGCGAAGAGGGTTTCGACGCGGCGGACGATTTCCGTTTGCTCGCGCAGGTGCGGAAGCGCAATCGGAATCGGGTATATCTTCTGGCCAGAAATCACAGGTTGAGCGGTCGACGAGTTATTCCTACGAAGATCAACTGCTTGCAGCGCGAAGTAAAGAAAGCGGGTCAGAGTTGAACTGGGGTCATGCGCTACGAGCATCGCGTTATCGGTGACCCACGCTCGAGCGGGGGTCAGGTGAACGCTTCCACAATAGAACCCCACCCTGCCAATAACTACGGTTTCCACTTCCACATTGCTATCGTCGTGATGGCCATTGATGCCGTTTCCGCCGAAGACCGGTATGAATCCGCCTGGTGTCATGTCCTTGGCAGGCAAGAACCTTCCGGACGAGACTTGAATAACGTCGCGTAGTGTCTTCTGGGTTGGGTCGGGGATTCCACGTTGTCCGCGCCATTCTTCTGTCAATCGGCCTGAACAGGCGGAGGCAAGCACGGATTGGCGGAAGCGTTTGAGCAGCGGGGCCACGCGGGCCAAGCGGTCGCGGCAGGCGTCCACGCGGGCGAGCACGGTGTCGAGTTTGTCGGCGATGTGTTGCTGCTCTCGCCGCGGTGGGATTGCGATTGGCAGCTCGGCAAGCATCTCCTTGCTGATGACGCCTTGTGCGGAGCCGGTCGAGCCTGCGCGCATGGAAGCCACGCGGGCCTGCAACTGCCGATAGATGATCTTCTGTAACACTGCGCCGGTCGGTCGAATCGCCGCCACACTGCGACCAATGGCGCAATCGAACCCTAGGTTCAACTTGCCCGCGGTAGCACCAACGACGCAGATCAGAACGTCTCCTGCCCTTGCGTGTTTCAGCGGCGCCGTCGTCCACTCGCGAACGAGCGGATAGTCTTTACCGAACTCGCCGGCTTTGACGAAGACAGTTCCCTGACCTGAGAAATTGCTTGCCGAGCCGGGTGGTGCTTGCCCCATCTCAAACGAGGCTACCTCCCCTAGCGAAGCGCTGGCCCAACCCATGGGCAGAGTCGTGTGGTCACCTATCACGTCCCGACCTCACCAAGCTCGGCCAGTATTGCATCGAGTTCAGCCAGCGCCCCGTTCAGCTCATCAGCTGCCTCCCGCACCAACACCGCCGGCTCTGGTAAATCCGCCGCGTCCTCGGCGCCGTCATCCTTCAGCCAACTGATATCCAGGCTGTCCGCACGCGCCCTCACCGCCTCGCGGCTGAAACACCGGAACCGCCCCGCCTCGCCCTCGTCCTTTCGCGCACCCAACCCGTTCGGGTCATCCCCGAACGCCGCCTCGAACGCCGCGAAGTGTTCGCGCGTCAGCGGCGTGCGCTTGCCGAACTTGGGCATGTTGGCCCGCAGGTCGTAGACCCACACTTCCCGGGTGCTGCCGGTCGCGCCCTGGGCGATCTTCTGGAAGAACAGCACGTTGGTCTTCACGCCCTGGGCGTAGAAGATGCCGGTGGGCAGGCGCAGGATGGTGTGCAGGCGGCACTTGTCCATCAGGTCGCGGCGGATGTCGGCGCCCACGCCGGCCTCGAACAACACGTTGTCGGGCAGCACCACGGCCGCGCGGCCGCCGTCGCGCAGGTGGCGCACGATGTGCTGCAGGAAGGCGAGCTGCTTGTTGCTGGTGGCGCGGGCGAGGTCGTCTCGCGTCGGGCCGCCGCCGCCCTTGGCGGTGCCGAAGGGCGGGTTGCTCAGGATCACGTGGCTGCGGGGCAGGCTGCTGCCCGGGCTGCCCAGCGTGTTGCCGAGGTGCACCACGCCTTCGGCATCGCCTTCCATGCCGTGCAGCAGGCAGTTCATCAGCGCGAGGCGCCGCGTGCCGCTCACCAGTTCCATCCCGACGAAGGCACGGTTGCGCTGGAACGCGCGGTCCTTCTCGTTCAGGTCGTAGAGCTGGTCGGTGTGGGCCTTGATGTAGGCATCGGCCGCGATCAGGAAGCCGGCGGTGCCGGCGGCCGGGTCCTGGATCGTCTCGCCGGGCTGGGGCTTCACGAGGGCGACGATGCTGTCGATCAGCGGGCGCGGCGTGAAGTACTGGCCGGCGCCGCTCTTGGTTTCGCTGGCGTTCTTCTCCAGCAGGCCTTCGTAGAGGTCGCCCAGGCCGTCCTTGGTGGCACTGAACCAGTCGATGCCGTCCAGGCTCCGGATCAACTGCTCCAGGTGGCGCGGCTCCTTCAGGCTGGTCTGCGCGTCGGCGTAGATCGCGGCGATCAGCGGGTCGGCATGCTGGCTGAGCTTGACCAGGGTTTCGCGGTAGTGGTTCAGCAGCGGCAGGCCGCTCAGGGCCGACAGCCGGGCCCAGCGCGCGTACTCGGGCAGCTTGTGCTCGGCGAGGATGCCGCTCTGCTTGTTCTCGTGCTCCATCTTGATGAACAGCAGCAGCACGAGCTCGGTGACGTAGTCGCTGTAGTTGATGCCGTCGTCGCGCAGCACGTCGCAGAGGTTCCAGAGTTTCTGGACGATGTCGTTCTGGGTCATCGGCTCGTCGAATCCGTGGTGTGGCGCGGCCGGCGTGCGGGCCGGCGGCGGGGAATGGGTGGCGATCGGGTAGCGGTCAAACGGCGGTCGGGCGCCGGTCAGGCGGCGGCCTCGGGCCAGAGGTTCCGGCCCAGGCCGCTCAGCACGTCGTCGAGGTGCTCGCCGAGCAGCTTGTCGAGCTGGGCGGCGCCGCCGTCCTGCGCGAAGGCGCGGTTGACGAAGCTGCGGTCGATCACCACCTCGTGCGTGAGCTGCTTGGCCAGCCGCTCCAGCCATTTTCGCTGCACCGGCGTCCACGGCCGCAGCGCGTGAATGCGCTGCATGGCCTGGGCCACGCGCTTCTCGAAGGGCACCAGCGCTTCGCCCAGCGCCGCCTGGCGGATGAAACCGATGATGCTGGCGGCGATCGCCAGGTTGCTCTTGTGGCGCCACGCCGCTTGCAAGCTGGCCTCGCTGTAGCCGTGGCCGTCGAGCAGCAGCCGCACCTCGCGAAGCTGCTCGCGCGTGAGGTCCCGCGGCCGGTTGACGACGACGGCCAGCGCGGCGGACTGGTTGAGCTGCTCGCGCACGAAGCGGCCGAAACCGTCGAGGTAGTCCTCCGGCTTCGCATACGTGCCCCAGCTCTGCTCGCGGGCCACCAGTTCGTCGCGGTGGGTCGCGAGCACCGGCATGTAGGCGGTGCCCATCAGGGCCTGCACCTCCAGCAACTGCGTCAGCAGCCCGACGCGCTGGTTGATGAAGCCGGCCGCGCCCCGCGGCCCGAGTTCGTGCAGGTGCCGGTGCAGCTCCGCGGGCGGCACACCCCACTGCTGTTGCAGTTCGGTCAGCCGCTCCCTGAGCTTCGGGCGCGTCTCGGCGCGGTGCTCGGCGCTGCGCAGCACGCGCATCAGCTTCTGGTTCAACTGGTCCAGCACGTCGTGCGCGTGGCTGCGGCCCGGGGCGCTGCCTGGGGCGTTGTCCGGTGCGCTGCCGGGCATGCTGCCGGGTGCGTCGTAGCTGGCCGGGTTGTTCAGCTCGTCGAGCAGTTGCTCCATCGTGATGTCGGGGTTCTTCACCAGCGGCTGCATGGTGTTGACCGATTGCAGCGCGGCGTAGATGTCCACGGCGTCGTAGATCCTGAACACCGTCTTGCCGATCTCGTCGCACCGGCGCGTGGCGCGGCCGATCATCTGCTCGTACAGGATGCGCGAGCGCACGCGCCGCAGGAACACGAGGTGGCAGATGGCCGGCACGTCGATGCCGGTGGTGAGCAGGTCCACCGTGATCGCGATGCTCGGGTAGCGCTCGTTCTTGTAGAGGCGGATCTTCTGCTCCACCTGGTCGGCCGCGCCGGTGATCTTGCAGACGGCGGCCTGGTGATAGTTCTCGCCGTAGCGGGCGGAGAACGCGGAATCGAGCAGGCGCTTGACCATGTCGGCATGCGCATCGGTGGCGCAGAAGATCAGTGCCTTTTCTTCGCCGAAGGGGTCCAGCTCGTCGGCCAGCGCCTCGCAGATGACGCGGTTGAAATCGTCGTTGATCACGCGCCGGTTGAAGCTCTCGACCTGGAAGTCGAGCTCGTCGTCCAGTTCGGCGGTTTCGATCTCGCCGGTGGCGAGGTTCAGGGCCTCGACCTTCTCGCCCTTGTCGAAGTGGATGCCGTTGCGGCTGAGCAGGGTTTCGTAGCGGATGGGCGGTTCGTGGTCGATCAGCCAGTCGTCGGCCACCGCCTCGCGGTAGGAGTAGGTGAACACCGGCTTGCCGAAGATCTCGCTGGTGTGCCGCGCGGGCGTGGCGGTGAGGCCCACGCGCACGGCGTCGAAGTGGTCGAGCACGCGGCGGTAGGCCGAGAGGTATTGCGCGGGGTCGCGCACGGCCAGTTCGCCTTCGGTCATGTCCTGGTCGAGCGCGTAGCCGCGGTGGGCCTCGTCGACGATGATGCAGTCGTAGGTGTCCACCGGCGGCGGCGTGTCGCTGCCGAACACGCGCTTGACCATCGCCTGCACGGTGGCCACCTGCACGCGGGTCTCGGCCTCGGCCGCCATGTCGCCCAGCTCGGCGATGTTGTAGATCTTGGAGAGTGGCTGGTTCTGCTCGAGCGGGGCCTCGTTGAAGACGTCTTGCGCCTGGCGGCCCAGCGCCTTGCGGTCGACCAGAAACAGGATGCGGCGGAAGCGCTCGGCTTTCAGCAGGCGGTACATCAGGCCGATGATGGTGCGCGTCTTGCCGGTGCCGGTGGCCATCGCGAGCAGGCAGCTCCGCCGGCCCTGGGCGAGCGCGGTCTCCACGGCGGCGATCGCGCGGGTCTGGTAGTCGCGCAGGCGCAGGTAGGCCAGGCCTTCGGCCTGCAGCCGCCGTTCGGCGTCTTCGCGGCTGCGCGTCAACTGGTCCAGCAGGCCCTGCGGCGAATGGAACCCCGGCAGCGGCCGCGCGGTGTGGGAGGGCTCACGGACGTCGCGAAACCACGTGCCGCTCAGCTCCACGAGCTGCTTCACCGGGGGCCGGCCGTTGCTGGAGTAGACGAACGGCAGCTCGAAGTGACCGCCCTGGCCGTCCGGCCAGGGCCCCGCGCGGCCGGTGAGCCGCCACGCGGGTTCGTGGTCCGGCGCCTGGGCGAAGCCGCGCGCGTAGCGCTCGGCCTGCGGGATCTTGCCCGGCACGTTCACGTTCTGCCGCTTGGCCTCCACGGCCGCCAGCGGCGTCAGGCCGGCGAAGAGCACGTAGTCGGCCGCCTGCCGGCCCGGCGCGGGCCATTCGGCGATGGCCAGGTTGCGGCCGCGCTCCGGGCGGGCGCCACGGGCGTGGGTGATCTGTGCGGTGTCGGCATCCCAGCCGGCCTCGATCAGTTGCAGGTCGATGAGCTGCCGGGTGGAGGCCTCGTCGATCTGCACCTTGGCGGCAGCGTCGTTCGCACGCTGGACGAACGCGCCGAGGCCGTCCGCGCGTTCGTTGCGCCGCTGCTCGTCGAGCCGCGCCTCGAACTGCGCCTGCAATCGGGCGGCACGCTCGCCGGCCTCTTCGGCCAGTTGCTGATAGATCGCGTTTTCTTCCTGCGCATGCTGGGCCATGGCACGCTCCTGCGCGGCCTGTGCCTCCAGCAGGCGCGCCACCTCGGCCTGCGCGGACTGCGCCGTCTGCGCATCCAGCAGCTGCGCCTGCAGCTGCTGGATCTGCTGCTGCAGGCCGGCGAGCTTGCGGCTCGGGTCGTCCGGCATCAGGAACGCGCCGGGCCTGAACGCCGGGTCGCGGCCGAAGCTGCGATGGAACCAGACCGCGACCTCGCGCGCCACCTTCAGCGCTTCCAGGCCTTCGCGGTAGCCGATGCCGTGGGCGAGTTCATGGGCCGCGAGGTTGCCGGTGCGGCGCAGCAGGTGGAAGAGTTGCCGGACCTGCGCATCCATGCCCAGCCGCAGGTCGACGGCGCGCAGCAGTTCGGCTTGCGTCGGCTGCGCCAGGTTCACGCCAATGCGGGCGGCGATGTCCCGGGTGATGGCTTCGGCCAGCAGGCGAAGCTTGACGATGCAGCTGGCGGGATCGAAAGGGAACAGCCGTTCCGCCGTGGCGCCCAGGTCGGCCAGCAGCGGCGAATGTTCCGCGAGGAACCCGAAGTTGCTTGGCGCGCTCATCCCTCGATGGGTCTGTCCTGATCGTCTGGCACGGCGAATGAGCGACTGTAACCGTGCAGATCCGAATCAGGCGGCGCGGGGGCACGCCACCGGTGGCATGCCCCCAGGGCGCGCCCACTGGCAAGCCGCCCGGCTCAGCGCCCCGCGACGCGCGGGCCGACAAGGCCGAAGGTGGCGCCTTGGGGGTCGCGCGCGTGGAGGCTGTATTCGCCGCCGGGGATTTCATGCGGTCCGTCGAGCACCTGGCCGCCGCCGGCCTGGATCGCCTTCATCGCCACGTCGATGTCTTCCACGCCGATGTAGTAGATCCAGCGCGGCGCCTGGCCTGCGCGGACGCGCATCAATGCGCCGATGCGGACCCCGTTGGCGGCGAGGAAGCGATAGTCGCCCTGATCGCCCATCGGCATCGAGCCGGCGGCTTCCCAGCCGAAACGTGCCTGGTAGAACGCGAGCGCCGCCGCATCGTTGCCGGCGGCGAGTTCGTTCCAGCGCACATGGCGCGCGTCGGCGACACGGAAGGCGGTGCTGACCGCGTCGACCGCGCCGCGCATCACGTACAGCGGCACGCCGTCCCGGTCGGCGAGCATCGCGATGCGGCCGATGTTCGGGATGTCCATCGCGGGCAGCTGCACGCTGCCGCCCGCTGCCGTCCAGTCGGCGACCGCGGCGTCGACGTCGGGCACCGCCACGTAGCCGAGCCAGACCGGCCTGGCACCCATCATCTGATCGGTGATCTGCATCAGGCCGCCGGCCATGCCGTCACCCGCGTCGAGGATGCGGTAGTCCATCCCCGGCTGGCCGCTGTCGCTCACCTTCCAGCCGACGACATCGCCATAGAAGCGCTGCGCGGCATCGGCGTCACGGGTCAGCAGTTCGTACCAGATGAAGTCGCCCTTCGGGTTGCCCATTTCAGTTCTCCAATGTCACGACCGGGATGAATCCAGCATAGATCATCCGCCTGCCGTCGAACGGAAGCTCCATGCCCTCGGGCAGCTTCATGCGATCGTCCTTCGTCATCTGCTCGTGCGCGGCGTCGCAGGTTTCGCGCGACGGCCACTCGATGAAGGCGAACACGATCGTCTCGCCCGGCTCGGCCTTCACGGCGCGGCGAAAGTCGGTGACGCGGCCGTCGGGCACGTCGTCGCCCCACGCTTCCACCAGGCGCAGTGCGCCATGGTCCGTGAAGATCGCCCACGCCTCGTCGGCCATCCGGCGATAGTTCTCGCGCTTGCTCGTGGGAACCGGGACGACGAAGCCCTGGACATAGCCGTCGCGGGCCTTCTCGCCGCGTTCGACGATCGCCTCGAAGCCGCCGTAGATCAGCCGCTTGCCGTCGAACGGCATCGGGTTCTTCGCCGGGTCGAAGCGCTCGTCGGCCTCGGCCAGTTCATCCATGCGGCCCATCACTCGGTCGCGCGTGGCCTTGTCGGGCCACTCGATCCACGAGAACGCCACCGTCTCGTCGTCCTGGGCCGCGACCGCGCCGGCGAAGTCGGTGGTCTTGCCCTTGGGCACGTCCGCGCCCCAGCACTCGACCACCCGGGTCGCGCCGTGGTCGATGAACGCAGGGTCGACCGTGCGGGCGTGGGCGATGAATGCCTGCTTGTTGGCGGTCGGGACCGCGATCACGAATCCGTCGATGTAGGTCATGTCGATGCTCCTCTTGCCGTGCCCGGCGCACGGTAGCCGCCACGCATCCCGTGGTCGTGGCGATGTCGAGTGTCCACTCCCGCGTCACTGTCTCGGCCGCGCGCCAACCCATGATGTTGCGGCCGGCGCCCGCGCAGGATCGGCGCGCACGCGGTCTGCCTGTCGGAATCGTCCTACGCCGGGCTCGATGAAGGCTGTCGGCCACCCACCTGCCCGGCACGCTGCACGCGCCCAGCAGATATCGAAAGAACAAATCGTCGTTTCACGCGCTGCGCACCAACACCTAAGGTGCAGGCCCAGACACGCGCCAACGCCGGCGCACCGATCCCCACCGAGCCCAGACCCGCAGGAGTTCCCATGTCCCTCACCCGCCGCCATGTACTGGGCAGCGCTGCCGCACTGGCCGCCGTCGCCGGTGTTCCGCGGGCCGCCCGCGCCCTGGCCCCGCAGACCCTTCGCATCGGCGTAGCCACCGGCGGCGTCGGCACGCCGGCACGCACCGGCGGCTCGACGGCCGGCCTGGTCAACGCCCAGGGGCTGCTCGAGAAGGAGTTCGCCGCCGACGGCCTGAAGGTCGAATGGATCTTCTTCAAGGGTGCCGGCCCGGCCGTCAACGAGGCGCTCGTGAACCGCCAGCTCGACCTCGCCTGGCAAGGCGACCTGCCCTCCATCGTGCACCGCGCCAATGGCGTGAAGACGCGCATCGTCGTCGCCAGCGGCGTGCGCAACGGCCTGTACCTCGGCGTGCCGTCGAACTCCACGATCACGAAGCTCGAAGACCTGAAGGGCCGTCGCGTCGCCGTCTTCAAGGGCACCAACCTGCACCTGGCCACGGTGCGCGCGCTGGCCGCGAAAGGGTTGAAGGAAAGCGACCTGAAGCTGATCAACCTCGACACCGCCGGCATCCAGGCCGCGCTCACGACGCGGGACATCGACGCCGCCTTCAGCTACGTCGACCTGTTCAAGCTGCGTGACCAGGGCCACGTGAAGGTGGTCTGGTCGGCGGCACAGGATTCGTACCGCTTCACCCGCCAGACCGTGCTGCTGGCGGACGACGAGTTCGCCCGCCAGCAGCCGGCCATCGTGCAGCGGGTGGTCGACACCGTCGTGCGCACCGCCGCGCAGTATTCGAACGAGGAGCGCCGCGCCGACCTGTTCGCCGAATGGGGCAAGGCCGAATACCCGGAGAAGACCTGGCGCGAGGACTTCATCGGCCAGCCGCTGCGCCTGCGCCTGTCGCCGCTGCTCGACCCCTTCCTCGTCGCGCGCTACCAGGATGCCGCCGAGGAATCGTTGCGGCTGAAGCTGATCCGCAGCAAGCCGGAGGTCGAGTCCTGGTTCGACCGCCGCTTCCTGAATGCCGCGCTGAAGGCGCAGAAGCTGGAAGGCTTCTGGCCCGAGTACGGCGTCGACGGCCAACTCGCCGGGCACTCGCTGGCGTCGGCACGATGAGTGCCGTGCCGCAGCTGGCGTCCGCGCCGCTGGACGCCGTGCCGCCGCCGGCGGTGCGCCGGCCGCTGCGCCCGCAGGTCGCCGGGGCTGCACTTCGCACCGGGTGGGTCCGCGGTTGGGGCGGCAGGTTGGGCGGCAGGTTGGGCGGCACGTTGGGCGGCGGGTTTCGCGATTGGCTGCTCGCCTGGCCGGTGCCGCTCGCGCTGTTCGCCGCCTGGGCGGTCGCCGCCCGCTACGAATGGATCGCGCCGCAGGTGCTGCCGCCGCCGCAGGCCGTCTGGGCCGCGCTGACGGAAGCCATCGCCAGCGGTGAGCTGTGGGGCCACCTGCAGATCAGCCTGCTGCGCGTGCTCGGCGGCTTCGGCCTCGGGCTGGCCGGCGGGCTGGGGCTGGGCATCCTGATGGGCCTGTCGCCCACGGCCACGGACTACCTGTATCCGCCGTTCAAGGCCTTCAGCCAGGTGCCGGTGCTGGGCTGGCTGCCGCTGCTGATGCTGCTGGTCGGCATCGACGAGGCGCTGAAGATCATCCTGATCAGCAAGGCCGCGCTGGTGCCGATCGCGCTGAACACCTTCAAGGGCATCCAGGGCGTGCCGACGCGCTACATCGAGGTGGCGCGCGTGCTGGAGTTCAGCCGCTGGCAGATGCTGTCGCGCGTGGTCTTCCCGGCCGCGCTGGCGCCGATCTGGAACGGCGTCCGCTACGGGCTGACGCATGCGTGGCTGGCGCTGGTGGTCGTGGAGCTGCTCGCCTCGAGCGAGGGGCTGGGCTTCATGATCGTCTACGGCCGGCAGCTCTTCCAGCTCGACATCGTGCTCGCCGCGGTGCTGGTGGTCGGCGTGGTCGGTTATGCGCTGGACAAGGCGCTCGCCGCGATCGAGCGCCGCCTGCTGCGCTGGCGCAAGGAGGCGTTCTGATGGCCTCGAACCCACGCGTCATCATCCCGCGCCGGCTGCGCGGCGGGGTGATCCCGCTGCTCGGTCTCGCGCTGTGGTGGCTGGCGGTGCGCCAGGGCTGGTCGACCTCGCCGCTGCTGGTCACGCCGGAGAAGGTGTGGGAGACGGCCGTCGACCAGTTCACCGGCGGCAAGCTGTTCGATGCGCTCGGCGCGAGCCTGTGGCGCGACCTCGTCGGCTTCGCGATCGGCGCGAGCGCCGGCCTGCTGTTCGGCGCGGCGCTCGGTGCCTCGCGCCTGCTCGACCGGCTGTTCGGCCCGAGCTTCCACACGCTCAAGCAGATCTCGCTGTTCGCCTGGATCCCGCTGCTGTCGGTCTGGTTCGGCCTGGGCGATGCGGCCAAGGTTGCCTTCCTGTCGCTGGCCGCCTTCTTCCCGGTGGTGTTGAACACCCACGAGGGCATCCGCAGCGTGCCCGCCGAGCTGCTGGAGGTGGCGCGCGTGCTCGGGTTCAGCCGCTGGCAGCGCTGGCGCCGCGTGATCCTGCCGGCCGCCTCCCCGTCGATCTTCGCCGGCATCCACCTCGGGCTCATCTACGCCTGGCTCGCGACGCTGGGCGCCGAGTACCTGCTGGTCTCCGGCCAGGGCATCGGCAACACGATGATCGACGGCCGCGAGCACTTCCGGATGGACCTGGTGCTGTTCGGCGTCATCGTCGTCGGCGGGGTCGGCTTCACGCTGAACTGGATCGCGGGCCGGCTCGAGGCCCGGGCGCTGGCCTGGCGCGGCCGCTCGGTCGCGCAGTTCTGAATCCCCCAAGTTTCCCCACACGTTCCGAGGAGTTGCGATGCCCCATGCCGGCACGCTCGCGATCGAGCACCTGAGCAAGCAATACGAAGTGAAGGGCCGGCCGCTACCGGTGCTCGCCGACATCACGCTGACCGTCCAGCCAGGCGAGATCGTCAGCATCGTCGGCACCAGCGGATGCGGCAAGTCGACCCTGCTGCGCCTGATCGTCGGCCTGGAGGCCGCCTACCAGGGCGAGCTGCTGCTCGACGGCCGGCGCATCGTCGGCACCAGCCTGAGCCGCGGCATCGTGTTCCAGGAGCACCGGCTGTTTCCCTGGCTGACGGTCGAGCAGAACATCTCGGCGGGCCTGCTCAACGCCCGGCTGTCCGAGGCCGAGAAGGAACGGTCGGTGCGCGAGCACATCGCGCTGGTCGGCTTGAAGGGCTTCGAGACGGCCTACCCGCACCAGCTCTCCGGCGGCATGTCGCAGCGCGTGGCGATCGCTCGGGCGCTGGTCGCGCGGCCGGAGGTGCTGTTGCTCGACGAGCCCTTCGGCGCGCTCGACGCGATGACCCGCACCCACCTGCAACAGGAGCTGCAGCGCATCTGGCAGGCCGAGGGCATCACGATGGTCCTCGTCACGCACGACGTGGAGGAGGCCGTCTTCCTCGGCGACAAGGTCGTCGTGATGGAGCCGCGGCCGGGCCGCGTGCGCCGCATCGTGCCGGTGCCGCTGGCGCACCCACGGCAGCGCGATTCGGCCGGGTTCGCGCGCGTGAAGGCCGACGTGCTGGCGGAGTTCGCCGGCCACGCCCCGGGCGGCACGCCGATCGAGACGCCGCGCGACAGCGCCGCAACCCGCCGCGAGCCGTCTTCGCTGCCGGCGCTGCAGGCGGGCTGGCGCTTCGCCGTCTGACCCCCAACGAGCACACCGAAAGGACTGATTTCCATGCCGCAACGCAAAATGCGCCTCGGCGCCTTCGTGATGGCCACCGGCCACCACATCGCCGCCTGGCGCCACCCGGGATCGCAGGCCGATTCCGGCACCCACATCGACCACTACGTGCAGGTCGCCAAGACCGCCGAGCGTGGCCTGTTCGACCAGCTCTTCGTCGCCGACACGCCCGGCCTGGGCATCAAGGGCGATGCCGAATCGTTCTCACGCCAGGGCCGGGTGTCGGCCTTCGAGCCGGTGACGCTGTGGGCCGCGCTGTCGCAGGTGACTTCGCACATCGGCTTCGTCGCGACCGCGTCGACGACCTACGAGCATCCCTACCTGCTGGCGCGCAAGTTCGCCTCGCTGGACCACCTCAGCAAGGGCCGCGCGGCCTGGAACGTGGTGACGACCAGCGCCGACAACGTGCATGGCAACTTCGGCCTCGACGCCCACCCCGACCCGGCGACTCGCTACGAGCAGGCGCACGAGTTCGTCGACATCGTCAAGGGCCTGTGGGACAGCTTCGACGACGACGCCTTCAGCCGCGACAAGGCCAGCGGCATCTATTTCGACCCGCAGAAGCTGCACACGCTGAACCACGTCGGCAAGCACTTCAAGGTCAAGGGCCCGCTCAACCTCGAGCGCTCGCCGCAGGGCCACCCGGTGATCGTGCAGGCGGGCTCGTCGGAAGACGGCAAGGAGCTGGCCGCGGCCACCGCCGAGGCGATCTTCACGGCCTGGACGAGCCTCGGGGAGGCGCAGGCCTTCTACCGCGACGTCAAGGGCCGGCTCGCGAAACACGGCCGCCGGCCGGAGCAGTTGCTGGTGCTGCCCGGCATCTCGCCGGTGATCGGCCGCACGCAGCAGGAGGCCGATGCCAAGTGGGCCGAACTGCAGGCGCTGATCCATCCCTCGGTCGGCCTGAACGTGCTGCAGCCCTTCTGGCCCGACGACGACCTGCGCCGCTGGGACCTGGACGCCCCGCCGCCCCACTACCCTGAGCCGCCCCGGGGCATCAACAGCCGCGCGCACGTCGTCATCGAGCTGGCGCGGCGCGAGCGCTTCACCGTGCGCCAGTTGTACGAATACCTGGCCGGCGCGCGCGGCCACTGGGTCGTCGTCGGCACGCCGCAGACCATCGCCGACCGCATGCAGGAGTGGTTCGAGAACGGCGCCGCCGACGGCTTCAACGTGATGCCGCCGGTGCTGCCGCAGTCGCTGGACGAATTCGTCGACCTCGTCGTGCCCGAGCTGCAGCGCCGTGGCCTGTTCCGCACCGCCTACGAGGGCCGCACGCTGCGCGAGAACCTCGGCCTCGAACGCCCGGCCAGCCGTTACGCGCACGCCTCGCAGGCCGCCTGAGCCGGTCCGGCATGACGCCCTCCCCCCTTTCCACCCACCTCACGGAGACCTTCCGATGACCCACGTGATCGACACCCCGGCCGCACGGGCCGACGCCTCCATCCTCGACCTCGTCCCGCTGGCGGGGCGCATCGGCGCGGAGGTGCGCGGCGTGCGCCTGGCGGGCGGCCTCGCCGACGAGACCTTCGCGGCCATCCATGCCGCGCTGCTGCGCCACAAAGTGCTGTTCTTCCGCGGCCAGCAGCACCTGGACGACGCCGGACAGCAGGCCTTCGCGCGGCGCTTCGGCCCGCTGGTCGACCATCCGACCGTGCCCTCGAAAGACGGCACCCAGATCCTCGAACTCGACTCGCACCACGGCGGCCGCGCGAACTCCTGGCACACCGACGTGACCTTCGAGCTCGACTACCCGAAGGTCTCGGTGCTGCGCGCCGTGGTGATCCCGCCGGCCGGCGGCGACACCGTGTGGGCCAACACCGCCGCCGCCTACGACGAACTCCCCGCGGCGCTGAAGGCGCTGGCCGAGCAGCTCTGGGCGCTGCACGGCAACGACTACGACTACGCCGCCACCCGCATCGAGCCCGACGCCCACGGCGCGAAGCGCTACCAGGAAGTCTTCACCTCGCGGCTGATCCGCACCGAGCACCCGCTGGTCCGCGTGCACCCCGAGACCGGTGAGCGCACGCTGGTGGCCGGCCACTTCATCAAGAACTTCGTCGGCCACAACACGCAGGACAGCGACCATCTGTTCGGCCTGTTCCAGGCCCACATCACGCGGCTGGAGAACACGGTGCGCTGGCACTGGCAGGCCGGCGACGTCGCGATATGGGACAACCGCGCGACGCAGCACTACGCGATCAACGACTACGGCGACGCGCACCGCGTGGTGCGCCGCGTGACGGTGGCCGGCGACGTGCCGGTCGCGGTCGATGGGCGGCGCAGCCGGGCGCGCGCGGCCGACAGCAGGTCCGGCGACTGACAATGGGAGTACGCCCTCCCGAGGCGCGGACGTGCCCGATCGCGCCTCTTCCGCACCGACTACACCACCACCACCACCCCGTAGATGCCGTCACGCCGGCCACGCTGCTGCACGGCGCCGGCTTCGATGCTGTCGCGGGCACACCGCTCAGCGTCACCGACGTGCCGGCCGACGCCGACGCCGACGCCGACGCCGACGCCGCCGAGGCGATCGACCGCGGCCGCGGCAGTTCCTCCCGCGCCGCATTGGTCGCGGCCTCAACAGCTCAGCCCTTTGCCGCCTCGCCGTGAAGCCACGCGAGGAACGCCTCGACCGGAGGACGCCTGGCATGACGCGGAGGGTACACAGCGAAGTGCGCCTTCACGCAGACCGCTGCTTCCAGGCCCAGCACCGGCCTGAGCCTGCCGTCCGCCAGATGGCGGGATGCAAGCGTTGCACTCTCGAGCGCCACGCCAAGCCCCTGGGTGGCCGCATCGATTGACATCTGTGCGCGATCGAATTGCACCGAGAAGCGCTCCGGTGCGCGATCGTCTGTGAAGGCGGCAAACCAGTCTGACCACTGCACCACGCTCACGTTGCTCTGGATCAGCGGCACGGCAAGCAACTGCTCCGCTCGCTTCAGCCGGTTCTCGCGAATGAAATTCGGGCTCGCGAGCGGGACGATGCGCTCCTCGAACAGCGGTTCGACGACGAGGTCCTGCCACTGCGGGGCGCCATAGCGGATGTCGATGTCGACCTGGCCCAGCGCAAAGTCACTGTGCGTATGCGCCGCGGAAAGATTGAGCGAAATCTCCGAGTGCGCCTGCGCAAAGTCGCGCAGACGCGGCATCAGCCACAGGCTCGCAATGCTCGGCGCCGAATGAACGTACAGGCTGTTGCCGACACCCTGCAGCAGATCGTCGGTTGCTGCGGTGATCGCCGCCAGTGCGCCACTGACACGCTCGAGGTACTTCTGGCCGGCGGGGCTGACACGCACGCCGTGTGCGCTTCGTTCGAAGAGGCGAACGCCGAGTTGCGACTCGAGTCGTGCGACCTGATGACTGATCGCCGATGCGGTCAGATGCAACTCGGAGGCCGCGAGCGCAAAGCTGCGCCTGCGTGCAACAGCTTCGAAGGCGACCAGGTTCGGAGTCGGAGGAACGAAGGCCATAGGGATTACCCCTCCGTCAGATGAAGAATCGTCATCTTAGGCTGAAAACACTTCGCTTGCGACCGTTGACCATAGCGCCGAACATTCACTCCACTGATCCGGGGAAGCCGCATACCTCTCTCACGCTGCACTCGATCGAAGGACCGCATCGGCGTGACGCTGAACCGCATCGCCGGGACCTGAGCTCGCCAGTCCCGTGCACGTTCGGCCGCGTCAGTGCTCCGAACGAGATGGGTTTCCCCTCAGGTTGCTATGCACGAAACCGGACAGGCGGATGCATCCGCGAACGGACATCTTTCACGATCAACCCGGAGAGGCCTGCTCCTCTCCACCACTGGAGACAATCCACATGCTGCTCAAGGACAAGGTTGCAATCATCACTGGTGGCGCAGGCCAGAACGGCCTGGGCTTCGCCACCGCCCGTCTGATGGCCGCGCACGGAGCACGCGTCGCTGTGCTTGACCTCGAACGCGCCGACCCGAAGGCCGCGGCCGAACAGCTCGGAACGGGCCACCTCGGCATCGTTGCCGACGTGACCGACAAGGCTTCCTGCGACGCCGCTGCCGCGGCCGTGCTGCAAGCATTCGGCCGCATCGACGTGCTGGTCAACAACGCCGGCATCACGCAGCCCGTGAAGACGCTTGAGATCACCGGCGCCGACTACGACCGCATCCTCGATGTGAGCCTGCGCGGCACGCTGTACATGTCCCAGGCGGTGCTGCCGGCCATGCAACAGCAGCAAGGCGGATCGATCATCTGCATCTCGTCGGTCTCGGCGCAGCGTGGCGGCGGCATCCTCGGCGGGCCGCACTACTCAGCTGCGAAGGCAGGGGTGCTCGGCCTGGCGAGGGCGATGGCACGCGAATTCGGCCCCGAGGGCATCCGAATCAACAGCATCACGCCCGGGCTGATCGGCACCGACATCATCAAGGGCAAACTGACCGAAGACAAGAAGGCTGAGATCGCCGACACGATCCCGCTCGCCCGGCTGGGCCGCGCCGATGACATCGGCGGAGCCTGCGTCTTCCTCGCCAGCGACCTGGCCGCGTACTGCACCGGCGTGACGCTGGATGTCAATGGTGGGATGTTGATTCATTGACGCCCCACGGAGGCGGCTCGTGCGGGGGATCCTCCCCCCGGTCCGACCTCCGAAGTGCCCACATGCCAGCGCGGCGCCTGTCTCGCGGGGCTACCTGCGCCACCCGGCGATCGCAGAGCCGGACAAAGAACCGATCCATTGGAGACACGTTAGCTCATGACCAACCCACGTTTCACTCTGTCGCGCCGCGCCGTGCTGGCTTCGGCCACCCTTCCACTTTTCTCGATCATCACGCGCCGAGCGGACGCGGCTGAGTTCGAACTCAAGTACGCCACGGGACAAGATCCCACCCACCCGGTGAATGTGCGTGCCAAGGAAGCGCTCGATCGCATCCGGCAGGCAACCTCGGGGCGGGTCGACATCAAGCTCTTCCCGGCCAATCAACTCGGGAGCGACACCGATCTCCTGGGGCAGGTTCGCAACGGATCCGTCGACTTCTTCAACTTGTCCTCGCTGATCCTGGCGACTTTCGTGCCCGTGTCGGGCATCACCAGTGTCGGCTTCGCTTTCAAGAACTACGACGACGTGTGGAAGGCGATGGATGGCGAACTGGGCAACCACCTTCGCGCCGAGATTGCCAAGACTCCGATCTTCACCGTCTCGAAGATCTGGGACAACGGCTTCCGCCACATCACTTCTTCCGGGAGGGAGATCAAGTCACCGGCCGACCTGAAAGGCTTCAAGGTACGCGTGCCCGCCGCGCCGCCGCTGACCTCACTGTTCCAGGCGCTCGAAGCCGCTCCGTCGCCGATCAACTTCAACGAGGTCTACACGGCCTTGCAGACCAAAGTGGTCGAAGGCCAGGAGAACCCGCTCGCGATCATCGCAACTGCACGACTGTACGAAGTGCAGAAGACCTGCAGTCTCACGGGCCACGTCTGGGATGGCTATTGGGTTCTCGGCAACAAGCGATCATTCCAGAAGCTCCCGGCAGACATCCAGCAGATCATCCAGCGAGAGATCGACAAATCGGCCACCGATCAACGCGCCGATATCGCGAAGCTGAGCGGTACCCTGCAAGCGGACCTCAAGGGCAAGGGCATCAACTTCATCAACGTGCAGCAAGAAGAGTTTCGCAAGAAGCTGGCTACCACACCCTTCTACTCCGACTGGAAGTCGAAGTACGGCGCGACGGCCTGGGATCTCCTCGAGAAAGTCTCCGGCAAGCTCGCCTGAACGATCGCCAAACTCGCTCCGCAAGCTACCGGGGCGAGTCGAGTGGCTCACCGCCTGGACCACGTCAACACGGCGATCGCGCCGTCGTGGATGCCCATGGCTAATTCTTCGCAGGACTGATATCGATGAATATTGAGACATCGAGCGAGACGACCGGGCACGACCTGGACGCCCCGCACCGCAAGCCGATCCCATGGCTTGAGAAGCTGAACAAGGCCATCGGCACGCTCGTCGAAATCCCGGCCGCGTTGCTGGTGTTGGCCGAGGTCATTGTGCTGCTGATGGGCGTGACGAGTCGATATGTCCTTCATCAGCCGCTCGTCTGGTCCGACGAACTGGCATCGATCCTGTTCCTCTGGCTTGCCATGCTTGGATCGGTCATCGCGTTTCAGCGCGGCGAACACATGCGCATGACGGCGATCGTCGGAAAGCTGGCACCGCGGAAACGAGCGCTCCTCGACCTGGTCGCCATCACCGCGGGCGTCGCCTTCCTCGCATTCGTCGCTCACCCTGCCTACGAGTTTGCGCAGGACGAGGTGTATGTCCGGACGCCGGCAATGGACATCGTGAACTCCTGGCGGGCAGCGGCGCTTCCGATCGGGCTCGGACTGATGCTTGTCGTCGGCCTGCTCCAGGTCTTCCGCATCGGGGAGTTGAAGGACGTACTGCTCGCTGTCGGTCTGGTCGCGGCGATTGTCGGCTGCATGTCGCTGTTGGGCGGCGGCACCTTGAAGCCGCTCGGAAACTGGAACCTCCTGCTGTTCTTCGTGGTGGGCGTTGGAACCCTGGTGCTGCTGGGTGTTCCGATTGCCTTTTCGTTCGGCTTGGCGACGTTCGGCTACATCGCATTGACAACCGGGACGCCCTGGGTCGTGCTCGTCGGGCGGATGGATGAAGGCATGAGCCACCTCATCCTGCTCGCGGTCCCGCTCTTCGTGCTGCTGGGCTTGCTCATCGAAATGACCGGCATTGCCCTCGCCATGGTCGCCTTCCTGGCCAATCTGCTCGGGCACGTCCGCGGTGGACTGTCCTATGTGCTGATCGGCGCGATGTATCTCGTCTCGGGCATCTCGGGGTCGAAGGCGGCCGACATGGCGGCGGTCGCACCGGCGCTCTTTCCGGAAATGCGCAAGCGGGGTTCGAAGCCCGGGGAACTGGTTGCATTGCTGTCGGCAACCGGCGCGCAGACCGAGACCATTCCTCCGTCGCTCGTGTTGATCACCATCGGCTCCGCCACGGGTGTTTCGATTGCAGCGTTGTTCACCGGCGGCATGCTGCCGGGCGTTGTGGTGGGGCTGACATTGGCCGCACTCGTGTGGTGGCGCTATCGCGGCGAGGACCTGTCGGGCGTTCGCCGCGCTTCCGGGCGCGAGATCGGCAAGTCGTTCCTGGTCGCGGTTCCGGCGCTCGCGCTTCCCGTCGTCATCCGCGTGGCGGTGGTCGAGGGCGTCGCCACGGCGACCGAGGTATCAACCATCGGCATCGTCTACGCCGTGATTGCGGGCCTGCTCGTCTACAGGAAGTTCGACTGGAAGCGCGTGTATCCGATGTTGGTCAGTACCGCGGCGCTTTCGGGCTCCATCCTGTTCATCATCGGTGCGGCCACCGGTATGGCATGGGCGCTGACGCAGTCCGGATTCTCGACTGCACTGGCCGAATCGATGAGGGCACTGCCGGGCGGGGCGATCACGTTCATGACCGTATCGCTCTTCGCATTCATCATTCTCGGCTCGGTGCTCGAGGGCATCCCTGCCATCGTTCTGCTGGGACCACTGCTGTTCCCCATCGCTCGCCAGGTTGGCATTCATGAAGTGCACTACGCGATGGTGGTGACCCTCGCGATGGGTATTGGCCTGTTCGCACCACCATTCGGCGTCGGGTACTACGCGGCTTGCGCGATCAGCCGCATTCACCCGAACGAGGGCATG
Organism: Piscinibacter sp.; assembly: GCA_044223035.1. Taxonomy (GTDB): domain Bacteria; phylum Pseudomonadota; class Gammaproteobacteria; order Burkholderiales; family Burkholderiaceae_C; genus JBGAMJ01. Next base: position 2,571 of record JBGAMJ010000048.1, on the reverse strand, counting down.
AAGCCGATCGCCGGCTACATGGTCGCTCTGTTCATCGGAACGGTCCTCGTGGCCGCTGTTCCGTGGATCTCGATCGGCTTCCTTTGACACATTCACCAGGAGATCTCTATGTCTGATCTGTCGACGCTCGAACGAAATGCCTATCGCATCCGGCGCTTCGCCTTGCGCATGGGCGAAGTGCAGGGCCAGGGCTACATCGGCCAGGCCCTGGGCTGGGCGGACGTGCTCGCCACCGCCTATTGCCACGCGATGGCCTACCGTCCTGCGGAACCCAAATGGGAGGGACGCGACCGCTTCCTGCTGTCCCACGGCCACTATGCGATCGCGCACTACGCCGCACTGATCGAGGCGGGCATCGTTCCCGAGAGCGAACTCGAGACCTACGGCAGCGACGACAGCCGCCTGCCGATGTCCGGGATGGCGGCCTATACGCCGGGCATGGAGATTTCGGGGGGCTCGCTCGGCCAGGGCCTGGCGATCGGCGTCGGCATCGCGCTGGGGTTGAAGCAGAAGAAGAACCCGGCCTTCGTCTACAACTCGATGTCCGACGGAGAACTCGATGAAGGCTCGACATGGGAGGCTGCGCTGGGCGCCGCTCACCACCGCCTCGACAACCTGATCTGCCTGGTCGACAACAACAACCAGCAGGCCGACGGGCCGTCCAGCAAAGTCCTGGGCTTCGAGCCATTGGCCGACAAGTGGGCCGCATTCGGCTGGTACGTCCAGCGCGTGAACGGCAACGACCTCGCGGCCGTCCTGGGCGCGTTCGACCGCGCACGTTCATTCGCCGAGCGCAAGCCGCGAGTGATCATCTTCGACACCCTCATGGGCAAGGGCGTGCCCTTTCTCGAGTCCCGCGAGAAGAATCACTTCATCCGTGTCGATCCGCCCGAGTGGCAGGAGGCACTTCGCATCCTGGATCAGTCCCAACCCTACACGCAACCCGAAGGAGCCCCGGCATGAACACCGTGACCGCAAAGAAACCGCGCCTGACCACCTCGGCGATGATCGCGTCGATCGCGGCCGAAGGGCAACGCGTGAAGGCGGCGCCGTTCGGCAAGGCGCTGGTCGAACTGGCCGCCAGCCGGCCCGAGATCGTCGGCATGACAGCCGACCTGGCCAAATACACCGACCTGCACTTGTTCGCGCAGGCCTACCCCGACCGCTTCTACCAGATGGGCATGGCCGAGCAATTGCTCATGGCGGCGGCCGGCGGCATGGCCAAGGAAGGATTCATTCCCTTCGCCACCACCTACGCCGCGTTCGGCACGCGCCGCGCCTTCGACTTCATCCACCAGGTGATCGCGGAGGAGGACCTGAACGTCAAGATCTGCTGTGCACTACCGGGCCTGACCACCGGCTACGGCCCGAGCCACGCCGCGATCGAGGACATCGCGATGATGCGTGGCGTTCCCGGATTGACGATCGTCGACCCTTGCGATGCGCTTGACCTGGAGCAGGCGGTGCCGCAGATCGCCGCGCACAAGGGCCCGGTCTACATGCGCCTGGCGCGTGGCAACGTGCCGCTGGTCCTCGACGAAGTGCCGGGCTACAAGTTCGAGCTCGGCAAGGCCAAGCTGCTGCGCGACGGCAACGACGTTCTGATCATTTCGAGCGGGTTCATGACGATGCGCGCGCTCGAGGTCGCCGAGGCCATGCAGGCCGACAAGGTCGATGTCGCGGTGCTTCATTGCCCGACCATCAAGCCACTGGACGAAACGGCGATCATCGAGGCCGTGAAGTACAAGAACCGTCTCACGGTCGTCGCCGAGAATCATTCGGTGATCGGCGGGCTGGGCGAATCGGTCGCGAGCGCGTTGCTGCGCAATCGCGTGCAGCCGGCGAGCTTCCAACTGGCTGGGCTGCCCGACGCCTTCCTCGACGCCGGTGCGCTGCCGACGCTGCATGATCGATACGGCATCAGCATCGAAGGGCTTGCCAGCCGTATTCGGGGCTGGTTGGGCTGAGTTCGAGCATTCGGAGGGACTCGTTCGTCGACAGGCGATCGGGTCTTGCCGATCGCGCTACCAGCACCCGTTCCCGACACTGGCGACCGCCGCCGGCGGCGGGACTGGGCCACGAGAAGTCAATTGCGGGGTGGGTTCATGGCATTGCTTGTTGGAGTTCCGCTGGAAACAGCGGCGGGCGAGAAGCGCGTCGCGACCGTACCCGACGTGGTCGAGAAGCTCGTCAAGCTGGGTTTCTCGGTGGCCGTGCAGAGCGGCGCGGGAGCGGCGGCGAACTTCGACGACGATGCCTACCGCGCTGCCGGTGCCGAGGTGGTGGCCAACGCCGCCGATCTCTGGGCCGGCTCCGACATCGTCTTCAAGGTACGTCCCCCGAGCCCCGAAGAAGTGACGCTGATGCGCGAAGGCGGCACGCTCATCGGCTTCGTCTGGCCGGCGCAGAACCCCGCGCTGATGCAGCAGCTGGCGGCCCGCTAGGCCACCGTGCTGGCGATCGATGCGCTGCCGCGCCAGCTCTCGCGCGCCCAGAAGATGGACGCGCTGACCTCGATGGCCGGCGTCAGCGGCTACCGTGCGGTGATCGAGGCGGCCAACGCCTTCGGCC
>JBGAMJ010000047.1:0-35599 GCA_044223035.1 Piscinibacter sp. | reverse complement strand
TCGTTCGCGTCGCACCGGAGAGCTATTCTCGGCCTGACGCGGCCGCGACTCAAGCGCGTTCAACGCACGACGAAATCGAACCTGGCGGTCCGCTCCGCGGCCGTCACCGGCTCGTTGTCGCGCCGGTAATCGAAGGTCACCGTCGTCCTGCCGGGCGCGATCGCGTCGAAGTCGAACATCCAGTTTCCGGGCTCGTGCAGCGCACGGATGTTCTTCGCCGTGAACCACGGGCTGCCGTGGGGGGCAACCGCATTGCCGGAAACCGCCATGACGTGCCAGCGGCGCCCCGAGACCCTTTCGGACTCGAGGCGCACGTGCACGCGCGCGCCGGGCTTCAGCTCGACGAGCGCGTCCTGCTCGTCCAGCGACACGATCTGCGGTGCGACGATCGTGCGTCGCGGGGGCTCGGTCGGGGCGGCCGCGCATCCGGCGAGCGCCGCGACGGCGAGGATGGCGAGCGCCGTGCGCATGGGCGGGATCGTCAGACGCCCGCGGCGGACTTCAACGCCTGTGCCCGGTCGACGCGCTCCCACGTGAACTCCGGCTCGTCGCGCCCGAAGTGCCCGTACGCCGCGGTCTTGCGGTAGATCGGGCGCAGGAGGTCGAGCATCCGGACGATGCCTCTCGGGCGCAGGTCGAACTCGTGCTGCACGATCTCGCTGATCTTCGCGTCGGGAATCCTGCCGGTGCCCGCCGTGTAGACGGTCACGTTCATCGGCTTCGCAACGCCGATCGCATAGGCGAGCTGCACTTCGCACTGCCTGGCGAGGCCGGCGGCGACGATGTTCTTCGCGACGTAGCGCGCGGCGTAGGCGGCCGAACGGTCGACCTTGGTCGGGTCCTTGCCGCTGAACGCGCCGCCGCCGTGCGGGCAGGCGCCGCCGTAGGTGTCGACGATGATCTTGCGGCCGGTCAGCCCGCAGTCGCCCTGCGGGCCGCCGATCACGAACCGGCCGGTCGGGTTGATCAGGAACTTCGTGTCCTTCAGCCACGCCGCCGGCAGCACCGGCTTGATGATCTCCTCGACCACCGCCTCGACGAACGAGGCCTTCATCTTCTTCGGCGTCTCGCTCTGGTCGGGGTCGTGCTGGGTCGAGAGCACGACGGTGTCGATGCTGTGCGGCTTGCCGTCGACGTAGCGCATCGTCACCTGGCTCTTCGCGTCCGGGCGCAGGAAGGGCAGGCGGCCGTCGCGCCGAAGCTGTGCCTGGCGCTCGACCAGGCGGTGCGCGTAGTAGATCGGCGCGGGCATCAGCTCGGGCGTCTCGTCGCAGGCGTAGCCGAACATCAGGCCCTGGTCGCCGGCGCCGGTGTTCAGGTGGTCGTCGCTGGCCTGGTCCACGCCCTGCGCGATGTCGTTGCTCTGCTTGTCGTAGGCGACGAGCACCGCGCAGCCCTTGTAGTCGATGCCGTACTCGGTGTTGTCGTAGCCGATGCGCTTGATCGTGTCGCGCGCGACCTGGATGTAGTCGACGTGCGCATTGGTGGTGATCTCTCCGGCCAGCACCACCAGGCCGGTGTTGCACAGCGTCTCGGCGGCGACGCGCGAGCGCGGGTCCTGCGTGAAGATCGCGTCCAGAATCGCGTCCGAGATCTGGTCGGCGACCTTGTCGGGGTGGCCTTCGGAGACGGATTCCGAGGTGAAAAGGAAGTCGTTCGACACTCTTAAACTCCAGTCAGGTTGCAACGCGTTGCCGGCCTGGTGGGTGGAGCGGCGAACGCTTTAGCGGTATCGGAAGCGCCTTCCCGATCTGGAAGACGCCCGCAGGCCAGCCGGTGGCGCCTGCCGTCGCCCCGCAAGTAGTTCAGTAACTCGGCGACAGCCGCGATTATAGGAAACATGCCAACCCTGTTCCGCTGGCTGTCCGTGTGCCCGTTGTGGCTGCTGCAACGCGTCGGCGGCTGGATGGGCCGCCTCGCCTACCGGCTCTCGCCGTCGTACAGGCAGCGCTTCGACGCGAACCGCCGGCAGGCGGGCGTCGACGATGCCGCCGCGCGCGAGGCGGCGGCGCAGGCCGGGCGGATGATCATGGAACTGCCCTGGCTGTGGATGCGCCCGCACGACCGCCCGCTCGGCGACGTGGTGCAGTGGGAAGGCGCCGAGGCGATCGAGGCAGCGCTCGCGCGCGGCCGCGGCGTGCTGATCCTCACGCCGCACATGGGCTGCTTCGAGATCGCCGCGCAGGTCTATGCCGAGCACTACGGCGAGCGCCACCCGATGACGGTGCTGTACCGCCCGGCGCGCAAGGCCTGGCTGCGCGAGATCGTCGACCGCGGCCGGCTCCGCCCGGGCGTGCTGGCCGCACCTGCCTCGCTCGCCGGCGTGCGCCAGATGCTGCGCGCGCTGCGCCGCGGCGATGCGGTCGGCCTGCTGCCCGATCAGGTGCCGCCCGAGGGCATGGGCGTGTGGGCGCCGTTTTTCGGCCGGCCGGCCTACACGATGACGCTGGCGACGCGCCTGGTGCGCCAGACCGGCGCCAGCCTGCTGACCGCCTGGACCGAGCGGCTGCCCGACGGGAAGGGCTTTCGCGTGCGCTACGAGCCCTTCGTCGAGCCGCTGCCGGACGACCCGGAGGCTCAGGCAGAATCCGCCGCCGCCGTGAACCGGGAGATCGAACGGCTGATCCTGCAGTGCCCCGCGCAGTACCTGTGGGGCTACCACCGCTACAAGCCGCCGCGCGCCCCGGGCGCCGGCGACGACACCGCACCGACGAAGGGCTGAGCTCCTGTGAACGAATCACTCACGCCCGCTCTCCACGCCATGACGCCCTCCCTCTTCGTTGCCAATGCTCGCCATAGCCCGAGCTATGGCTGCGCTTTGCGCCTCGATGGCGGCCGCCCTGGCGCGCCGCTCGGGCGCGATCGATTCATTCACAGGATCTGACTTGGGTTCCCGCTTGCTGCTGGCCACGCTGTGGCTGTTGCACGGCCTGCCGTTGCCGCTGCTCGCGCCGCTCGGCCGCCTGTTGGGCCGGACCCTGCACGCGCTGGCCGGGTCGCGCCGCCGGATCGCGCTGCGCAATGTCGAACTGTGCTTTCCGGCGATGCCGCAGGCGGCGCGCGAGGCGCTGGTGCGCGAGCATTTCCAGTGGCTGGGCCGCAGCATCCTCGAGCGTGCGTTGCTGTTCTATGCGTCGACCGCGCGGCTGCGCCGGCTGATCCAGGTCGAGGGCGACGTGACGCTCGCCGAGCGCAGCGCGCGCCCGGTGATGTGGCTGGTGCCGCATTTCATGGGCCTGGACGTGGCCGGCGCCGCGACGCAGCTGTTCCAGCGCCAGCAGGTCGCGTCGATCTACCAGGAGCAGAGCGACCCGGTGATGGACGACGCGATCCGCCGCGGCCGGCTGCGCTTCAATCAGGGCGAGGTCTACCCGCGCGACGACTCGAAGAAGGTGATCCGCGCGATCCGCCGCGGCTGGGCCTTCTTCAACCTGCCCGACATGGATTTCGGCATCCGCGATGCCGCCTTCGTGCCCTTCTTCGGCGTGCCGGCGGCCACGCTGCTGGCGCCGTCGCGCATGGCGCGCGCGCTCGACATGGTGGTGCAGCCGGTGGTGGCGGAGATGCTGCCCGGCGGGCAGGGCTACCGCGTGCGCTTCCTCGAACCCTGGGCCGATTTCCCGACCGACGACGCGACGGCCGACACCGCGCGCATGAACCGCTGGATCGAGGACGAGATCCGCCGCAACCCGCCGCAGTACCTGTGGGTGCACAAGCGCTTCAAGACGCGGCCGGCAGGCGAGCCTTCGCTGTACTGACGAGGCCAGGGCGATCGGCCCCGACCGCCATAATCCGCCGATGCGCCGCCGCTTCACCAAGATGCAGGGTGCGGGCAACGACTTCGTCGTGCTCGACGCCACCACCCGACCGCTGGACCTGACGCCCGAGCGGGCGCGCCGCCTCGGCGACCGCCGCTTCGGCGTCGGCGCCGACCAGATCCTCGTCGTCGAGCGCAGCGCCACGCCCGGCGTCGACTTCCGCTACCGCATCTACAACGGCGGCAGCGGCGACGAGGTGGAGCAGTGCGGCAACGGCGCGCGCTGCTTCGTGCGCTACGTGCACGACAAGGGCCTGTCCGACCGCACGACGATCCGCGTCGAGACGATGAACCGCCGGCTCGAACTGCGACTGCGCGACGACGGCCGCGTCACCGTCGACATGGGCGCGCCGGTGTTCGCGCTCGACGCCGTGCCGTTCGATGCTGCCGGGCTGCGGCCGCGCGAGACCGGCGGCTTCGCGCTGTGGCCGCTCGAGTTGGCGGGAGGCGACGCGGTGAGCGTCGCCGGCGTGCCGCCGATCGTCGACGTGGCGGTGCTGTCGATGGGAAACCCGCACGCGGTGCAGCTCGTCGACGACGTCGACACCGCGCCGGTGGCGACCGTCGGCCCGGGGGTCGAGACGCATCCGCGCTTCCCGCGGCACGTGAACGCCGGCTTCCTGCAGGTCGTCGATGCACACCATGCGCGCCTGCGCGTGCACGAGCGCGGCGCCGGCGAGACGCTGGCCTGCGGCACCGGCGCCTGCGCCGCCGCGGTGGCCGGCATCCGGCTCGGGCGGCTGGCGTCGCCGGTGGAGGTCGAGGCGCGCGGCGGCCGGCTGACGATCGAATGGGGCGGCGATGGCGAACCGGTGTTCATGACCGGCCCGGCCGAGACGGTGTTTGAAGGAGAGATCGAACTGTGAGCACGACTTCCGGTATCCAGGGCATCACCGAGGCGGACATCGCCAACTACCTCGCCAACACGCCCGGCTTCTTCGAGCGCCATGCGGAGCTGCTGTCGACGATCCAGCTCACCAGCCCGCACGGCGCCCGCGCGGTGTCGCTGCAGGAGCGCCAGATGGAGATGCTGCGCGAGAAGCTGCGCGGCATGGAGCAGAAGGTGATGGAGATGATCCGCCACGGGCAGGAGAACGTGGCGATCGCCGACAAGCTGCACCGCTTCACCCGCACCCTGATGCTGACGATCGAGCCGGCGCGCCTGCCCGACGCGCTGGTGACCGAGCTGAAGCAGCAGTTCCTGATCCCGCAGGCGGGCATCCGCATCTGGGGCGCCGCGCCGGTGTTTGCCGACGAGCCGTTCGCGCGGCCGGTGGGCGATGACGTGAAGAGCTTCGCGTCCAGCCTCACGGTGCCCTACTGCGGCGACAACGCCGGCTTCGAGGCGGCGGGTTGGCTGGAGGAGCCGGCGACCGTGATGTCGCTGGCGCTGATCCCGCTGCGGCACGGCGTCGTCACCGGCGCCTTCGGCATGCTGGTGCTCGCCTCGCCCGACCCCACCCGCTACACCGCCGACATGGGCACCGACTTCCTGATGCGCATCGGCGAGACCGCCAGCGCCGGTCTGGCGCGGCTGATCGCCTGGGCCTGATCGCTTTCCGGTGCGCGAGACCGTGGACGCTCGCGAGACGCCACCCGCGGCCGGTGATTCCGCCGCCGCTGACCACGACGACATCGCCCGCCACCTGCTGCACCTGAAGGTCGAGCGCCGGCTCGCGCATCGCACGCTGACGCTCTACGACGAATCGCTGCGCCGGCTGCAACGCCTGTGCGCGGCGCAGCGCGTCGGGCTGCGCGCGGTGCAGGTCCACCACGTGCGCCGCTGGGCCGGGCAGCTCCACCTCGAAGGCCTGCAATCGCGCAGCATCGCGCTGCACCTGTCGGCCTGGCGGGGGCTGTACCGCTGGCTCGGGCGCGATGGGCTGGTGGCCGCCAACCCGGTCGAGGGCGTTCGTGCGCCGAAGGCGGCCAAGCCTCTGCCGAAGGCCTTGTCGGCCGACCAGGCGGTGCACCTGGCCGACGCCCACGATCCGCAGGCCGCGCGCCCCGCGCTGGAGGCGCGCGACCGCTGCATCGTCGAGCTGCTGTACGGCTGCGGCCTGCGCGTCGGCGAGCTGATCGGGCTGGACCTGCGCGAAGGCGGGCAGGCGAGCGGCTGGATCGACATCGCCGATGCCAGCGCGCACGTGTTCGGCAAGGGGCGCAAGCGACGCTCGGTGCCGGTCGGCGGCCCCGCGCTGGCAGCGCTGCGCGAGTGGCTGGGCTGGCGCGAGCGGATGGCGAATGCCGACGAGCCGGCGCTCTTCGTCAGCCAGCGCGGCAGCCGACTGACGCCGGGCCAGCTGCGCGCCCGGCTGGCCGAACGCGCGCTGAAGGCGGGCGTGCCGGCGCACGTGCATCCGCACATGCTGCGGCATTCGTTCGCCTCGCACCTGCTGCAATCCAGCGGCGACCTGCGCGCGGTGCAGGAGCTGCTCGGCCACGCCAACATCACCACGACGCAGGTCTACACCCGGCTCGACTTCGGCCACCTGTCGAAGGTCTACGACGCGGCCCATCCGCGCGCGCGCAAGCGCTGAAGCGGCGAAAGCGGGTCCGGCGCAAGGGTCGTGGCGCCGTTGCCCGCGGCGTCGCAGATCGGGCCGTTGCGGGTGGCACCGTTGCCCGTGCCTCCGGCGTCGGCGGATCGGCGCGGGCCGGCCCGACAATCGCCCGCGAAGGACCTCCGCCATGAAATCGATCCGATTGCGCCCCGGCAAGGAGCGCTCGCTGCTGCGCCGCCATCCCTGGGTCTACGAGGGCAGCATCGCCAGCGGGCGTGCCGACAGCGGCGAGACGGTGCGCATCGACGCCGCCGACGGCAGCTTTCTCGCCTGGGCCGCCTACAGCCCCAGCTCGCAGATCCGCGCCCGGGCGTGGAGCTTCGACGCGGCCGAGCGAATCGACGCCGCGTTCTTCGAGCGCCGCATCGCGCAGGCGGTGGCGATCCGCGCGCGGCTGCCGATCGACAGCGACGCGATGCGCCTGATCCACGGCGAGGCCGACGGCCTGCCCGGGCTGGTCGTCGACCGCTATGGCGACACGCTGTGCGCGCAGTTCCTGGCCGCCGGCGTGGAGCGCTGGAAGGCGGTGATCGCCGACCGGCTGCTCGCGGCCAGCGGCGCCCGCCGCCTGTACGAGCGCAGCGACGCCAGCGTGCGCACGCTCGAGGGCCTGCTGGAGGTGACCGGCTGGCTGCGCGGCAGCGGCCATGCAAGCGGCGATTCGGGCCTCGCCCGCGGCGAGGCAGCCGCCAGCACGTCGACCGGCGTTGCCGACGTCGCTGCTGTCGCCGCCGCCGGCAGCGCCGACACCGAACTCACGATCCGCGAACACGCCTGGCGCCTGACGCTCGACCTCGCCACCGGCCACAAGACCGGCTACTACCTCGACCAGCGCGACAACCGGCTGCGCTTTGCCCAGGCCGTGCGCCACTACGGCTGCCGTCGCGTGCTCAACTGCTACGCCTACACCGGCGGCTTCAGCATCGCCGCGCTGGCCGGCGGCGCCACGCAGGTGACGAGCGTCGATTCGTCGGCGCCGGCGCTGGCCCGGGCCAGCGCGCACGTCGCGCTGAACGGCTTCGATCCGGCGCGCCATCAGACGCTGGACGCCGACGTCAACCAGACCCTGCGCGCCGCGCTGGAGCGCGGCGAGCGCTACGACGCGATCGTGCTCGACCCGCCGAAGTTCGCGCCGACGGCGTCCCACGCCGAACGCGCCGCGCGCGCCTACAAGGACATCAACCGGCTCGCCTTCAAGCTGCTGGAGCCGGGCGGGCTGCTGTTCACGTTCTCCTGCTCCGGCGGCATCTCCGCCGACCTGTTCCACAAGATCGTCGCCGGCGCCGGGCTGGATGCCGGCGTCGACGGGCTGATCTACGCCTGGCTTCGCCGCGTCGCCGACCACCCGGCGACGATCCAGTTTCCGGAGGGCGAGTACCTGAAGGGGCTGGCGATCATCCGGCGCTGACCCGCGCCGCGGCGACCGGCGGGCCTGGCGTTCCGTCGTCGGGCGGCTGGCGCCGGAACCGCGAACCTCTGCCGCGCCCGCTCGTCCAACCCCAGGAATCGCCGCGGCGATCGCCCCCGAACCGCCGCGGTGAACGCGGCAACCGCCGCCCCACCGCAACCGCCACGGCCCCCGCCGCAATCACCGCTTCGACCCGAAGGATCCGCCATGAACCTCGCCCGCGCCCGCCATGCCGTCCTGATCCTGCTCGCCGGCTGCGCCGCCTGCGTGCAGGCCGGCGACGCCGACCGCCGCGCCGGCGTGGCGGCGGCCTGGAACGAGGTCACCACGCTGGTCGGTGACGCCGCATGCAGCGACGACAACCAGTGCCGCACCCAGCCCGTCGGCAGCAAGGCCTGCGGCGGGCCGGGCGCGTTCATCGCGTGGTCGATGCAGCGCACCGACGGCAACGTGCTCGCCGCCGCCGCGGCCCGGCACGCCGAGCAGGCGAAGCTCGCGGACCAGCAGAGTGGGCGGATGTCGAACTGTTCGATCGTGCCGGACCCCGGCGCGCGCTGCCAGGCCGGTCATTGCGTGCTGCGCCCGCGCAACCAGGGGTCGTGACGGGCGGGTTGCCCTGCCGGGCGACGCGGTATCGCGGCATCGGGCCGCCGCGCCAGCTCGGCGTGCAGCCCGGAGCCGCGCCGGCATGAAAAAGGGCCGCCCGAAGGCGGCCCTCTGGTGAGCCGCCGGGGCGCGGGCCCCGGCAGGCGTGAAAGGCGTCAGCGCTTGGCGATCGCCTTGCTGCCCGCACCCATGCGCATCGACGCGGGCCGGGCGCTGGCATCGATCGACACCAGCGTGTTCGCCGCGACCGGGCCGACGCCGTCCGACAGTTGCACGATGCCCAGGTAGCGACGGCCTCCGCTGGCCGCCCAGCCGGCGGCCACCGACGCGGTGCCGGCGGTGAACACCTTGGCCGGCGCCGCCGCCCGGAAGTTGCCGGTGCCGCCGGTCGGCGTGACCGACCAGTTCGACAGCGTGAAGTTCGCGCTGCCGTTCAGCGGCGCGTAGCCAATCACGCAGGCCTGGTAGACGCCCGGATCCGGCTCGACGAGGTTGACCTCCTCGTCGGACGTGCCGCTGCCGCTGCTGCCGACCAGCACGCCGCCGAGCCGGACTTCGAGGTCGAGGTCGCTCTTGGCGCCGCCGTCGGTGTCGGCGTTGAACAGCGAGAAGCGGGCATGCAGCGCGCCGGAGGGCACCGTCAGGTTGAAGCACTTCTGCTCGCCGGTGGCGACCGTGCCTGCATGCCGTTCGGCCGGCGCGAGGCCCACCGCGGTGGCGACGAGCTTGCCGTTGTAGCCGGTGCCCACGGTGAACACCTTGGTGCCGGCGGCGCGGTCGTCGGTCAGCTCGGCGGGGGCGCTGACCTGCAGCGGCCGCACGCTGAGCGGGCTGCGCACGCTGGTCGTGCCGTCGTTCCAGACCACGTCGCCGAAAGTCCAGGCACCCAGTGGCGCGGTGGTGCGCGTCACGTCGACCCGGAAGCTGCGCGTCTGGCCGGGCAGCAGGCTCAGTGTCGGCGGGACGACGGCGACGTCGAAGCCGGGCAGCGTGGTGCTGGCGTTGTAGGTCGCCGTCGCGGCCGACTTGTTCGTCACGCTGCGGTTGAAGCTGATCTTGCCGACCACGTTGCCGCTGAGCGAAGGCAGGTTCAGGTTCCAGGGCAGCACCGAACCGTAGGCACGGCAGGTCGCGCCGGCCGGGTTCAGCGCGCCGACGCCGCACAGGAACTGGACGTACTCGTCGTAGCCTGCGTCGTAGACCAGGCTGGTCGCCGCTGCGCCGTTCGGGTTGACGTGCCCGGCGCCGTAGCCGAAGCGGTCGGGGTCGACGCTGCCGTCGGCGAGCTTGACCGGCCCGGCCGAGGTCATCAGCGCCGACTTGATTGCCGCCGGCGACCAGTTCGGGTGCAGTTGCTTGATCAGCGCCGAGATGCCGGCGATGTGCGGGCTGGACATCGACGTGCCCGATTCCGGCGCCGAGCTGCTGGGCGGCGTGAAGGTGCCGGCGATCACGCCGTCGTGCTGCGCCTGGCTCAGCTCGGGCAGGTAGGCGGCGATCACGTTGACGCCCGGTGCGCTGATGTCCGGCTTCAGGATCGCGGGGGTCGCGAGGTTGGGCCCGCGCGACGAGAAGCTGGCCATGATCGGCGCGATGACGTCCGGCTTCTGGAAGAACGGCGACAGCGATGCGGTGGCGCCGGCCCCGGCCGCGTACGCGCGGATGGCCGCCCGCGTGTCGGACTGCAGGTGGACCGTCGGCACCGAGTGGATGTCCTCGACGAGGTCGGCCGGCGTCACGTTGACGAGCAGCATGCCGACGCCGCCGCGTTCGGCGACCTCCTGGCTCTTCTCGACGCGTGCGTTGGTGCCGCGGTCGCAGACGACGACCTTGCCGGCCACCTTGGCCGGGTCCAGTGCACCGAGGAAGCAGAGTCGGGCCTCGGTGTTGGTGTCGTCGAACGGCGCGTTCAGCGCCGCCTGGGTCGACAGGATCAGCGGGCTCTTCGGCACCCCGGTCGACAGCGAGGAACCGGTGTAGGTGGCGGCGTTGCCGAGCGTGGCGGTGGCGAGCAGCACGCGGTCGTGCGTGGACGCGGCGACGGTGGTCAGCCACGGGCTCATGTGCGCCACGGCATTGGCCGGGCCGCTGTTGCCGGCCGAGGCGGCGACGAACACGCCGGCATCGGCCGCGAACAGGAAGGCCAGTTCGACACCGTCGAGGAAGTCCGTCTGTGCGCCGCTGATCGAGAAGTTGATCGCGTTCACGCCATCGGCGACCGCATCGTCGATCGCCGCGACGCTGTCGCTGCCGAAGCAGGTGGCCTGCGCGCCGCCGACGTAGTTCCAGCACACCTTGTAGGCCGCGATGCGTGCCCGCGGCGCCATGCCGGACCTCGTGCCGACGTTGGCGATGCCGAGCAGCGCATCGACGCCGTCGTTGCCACCGGCCGTGGACGCGGTGTGGCTGCCATGGCCGTCGCCGTCGCGCGGCGAGGCGTATTCGAGCGGCGTGAGCTGCAGCCCGGCGGCGTCGAAGCCGTCTCGGTAGAAGCGCGCGCCGATCAGCTTGTGGTTGCAGGCGGTCGCGGGGAAGCCCGGGCCGGCGACGCAGGTGCCGCTCCAGCCGGCCGGCGGCGGCCCGTAGGCCACCGTGCCGGGCTGGCTCGGGGCGACCGGCTTGCCGCTGGCGTCGACCTTGTCGGAGAACGCCGGATCCTCGGGCCAGATGCCGGAGTCGACGATGCCGATCACCACATCCTCGCCCTTGATCGGGCGTGACGAGGCATCAAGCTTGGACCACAGGCCGCCGGGGCCGCTCAGGCCGAGGAAGGCCGGCGTGCGGGTGGTGTCGAGCGTGCGCGGCCGGTCGAGCGAGACGGCCAGCACGCCGGGATTGGCCTTCAGCTTCTGCGCCTCCGCCGCGGTGAGGCGGGCGGCGAAGCCGTTGAATGCGAGGTTGTACTTGTAGACCACCGGCACCTTGGTGCCGAGGGTGGAGAGGGCAGCGTTGCGCTTCGCGTCGAGGTAGCCGATGTAGGCCTGCACCGTGGCGGCGTTGACGTTCAGGCGCTTGCCGGCGGCCGGCTTGGTGGCCGCGTAGCCGGCGACGGTGCCGCTGTAGGCGGCGGCCGGCACGTCGGCCAGCTGGACGATGTAGGTGCTGCGGGCGGCGGTCTGCGCCTGGGCCGCGAAGCCCAGCGCGGCCAGCCCGAAGGCCAGGACCATGCGTGTCGGGGTCATCTGGTGGTTCCTCATGGGGTCAGGCGCGGGCGGTGGCCGCGAGGCGGTTCTGGCGGCGGCGCAGCGCGCCCAGGGCTGCCAGGCCCAGTCCGGCGAGCGCGACGGTGGACGGCTCGGGAACCACGTGGATGTTGTCGAGTGCGAACTGCGAGAGGTTCAGGTTCGAGTTCACGCAGGCATTGCCGCTGTCGTAGGTGCAGGCGTAGAAATCGAGCGACTTGATGCCGGTGAAGCTCGACAGCGCAGCGCCGCTGTAGGTGAGGAACGGAAAGCCGGAGGCGTCGCTGATCGCGAACGCGAAGCTGCCGGTGGCGACGGTGACGCCGAGCCCGTTCTTGGCCTCCACCACGATCTTGCCGGCGTCCACGCCGATGTCCTGCGGCTCGGGCGCCAGGTAGGCCGCATCGAAGCCGGTCAGGCTGAACGAACTGCCGTCGGTGCGTGCGAGCGCGAGGTGCCCGTCGTTGGTGCCGAAGTAGAACTGGGTGGCGTTGCCGCTGGGGCAGGAGGTGACGAAGCAGGCGACGTCGCTGTCCACCTGGCCGAAATCGCCGTTGACCGTGAAGGTGTAGCCGGCCTGGCTGAAGGTCTCGCCGCCGAAGAACAGGCCGGGCGGCATGTTGTCGAAGTCGAGCACCGCGGCTTGCGCGGGTAGATACGACGAGGCCGCCAGCGCGCATGCGGCGAAGGCGGCCCGACGGATGACTTCCATCTTCATCAACTTCTCCCTTGTGGGGTGGGCCGTGCAGGTCGCTGCCGGATGAACCCGATCCGGAAGCGGCCTGCCGAGGCAGGGGTAAAGGAACACGCCACTTCACACTTCCGCAACGCACGGCGAAGTTCCGTGTCGATTCGTGAAGCGAGGCACATTCTTTGGTGGCCGCAGGCGCGCAGCAACCCCCCTGATTTGAGGGGGGAATTGCCCGATGTGGGGAACTCGCCGCGCGGTCGTCGTGAATGGAGACGCGCGGATCCGCCCCGAGGCGCCTGGAGTCCTGCGTCGGGCAGCGGGCAGCGGGCAGCGGGGCAGCGGGCAGCGGCCGTCAATCGTCGGCCGCGGGCAGCGCGATGCGGGTGTCGAACTTGGACCGGTGCACGCTGAAGAAGGTCTTCACGTTGCGCACGTTCGCGTCCTGGGTGAACAGGCGCTGCACCAGCGCGTGCCAGGCCTGCATGTCGGGCACCTGCAGCACCAGCACGAAGTCCGGCCCCGGCGACACGCGATGGCATTGCTGCACGGCCGCCTCGCCGGTGGCGCGCTGCTCGAACGCGGCAAGGTGCTCGGCGCCCTGGCGGTCGAGCGTGATCTCGGAGATGGCGGTCAGCCCGGCGCCCAGACGCTGCGGCGACAGGATCGCCACCCGGCGCTCGATCACCCCGCCGTCGACCAGCCGCTTGACGCGCCGCAGGCAGGTGGCCGGCGAGGTGTGGGCGGCCGCCGCCAGATCCTGGTTGGACAGCGAGGCGTCGCGCTGCAACTGGTCGAGGATGCGCAGGTCGGTGGCGTCGAGCGGCAGCGGGGTTCCCGAATCTTCCATTTTCGATGCCTTCGTGAAATATTCCGCCCGATCATCCTGCTGTCGAAATATTAGGCCGAAATCATCTGAAATTTGGAGCCTTATTTCTTAGGCCCGTGCCTACGATGCCGCATCGCGACTCCAGCAAGGGTTTTCCAGATGTGTGGCATCGTCGGCGCGGTCAGTTCGCGCAACATCGTTCCGGTCCTGATCGAAGGTTTGAAGCGCCTGGAGTACCGCGGCTACGACTCCTGCGGCGTCGCCGTGCACCAGGACGGCATGCTCCGCCGTGCGCGCAGTACGCACCGCGTGGCCGAACTGGCGGCGCATGTCGACGAGGACAAGGTGCAGGGCGGCACCGGCATCGCCCATACCCGCTGGGCGACCCACGGCGCGCCGGTGGTGCACAACGCGCACCCGCACTTTTCCCACGGCACGACGCCGGGCGCGCCGGCGGCCGGCGGCAAGCCAGGTGCCGCCGTGCCGGGCCGCATCGCGCTGGTCCACAACGGCATCATCGAGAACCATGACGACCTGCGCGACGAACTGCGCGCCCGCGGCTACGTCTTCGAGAGCCAGACCGACACCGAGGTGATCGCGCACCTGGTCGACCACCTGTACGACGGCGACCTGCTCGACGCGGTGCAGCGCGCCACGCTGCGCCTTCGCGGCGCCTACGCAATCGCGGTGTTCTGCCGCGACGAACCGCACCGCGTGATCGGCGCGCGCGAGGGCTCGCCGCTGGTGCTGGGCATCGGCACCGAGGAGCGCGCGGGCGATCACTTCCTCGCTTCCGACGCGATGGCGCTGGCCGGCGTGACCGACCAGATCGTCTACCTGGAAGAAGGCGACGTGGTCGACCTGCAGCTCGGCAAGGTCTGGATCACCGCCCGCGCGCCGGGCGGCGACCGGCACGTGGCCGTCGACCGCAAGGTGCGCACCGTGATCGCGCACAGCGGCGCGGCCGAGCTGGGCCCGTACCGCCACTACATGCAGAAGGAGATCTTCGAGCAGCCCAAGGCCATCGCCGACACGCTGGACGCGGTGCTGGGCATCACGCCCGAGCTGTTCGGCGACGACGCCTACCCGGTGTTCAAGGAAGTCGACTCGGTGCTGATCCTGGCCTGCGGCACCAGCTACTACAGCGGCTCGACCGCCAAGTACTGGCTGGAGAGCATCGCGAAGATCCCGACCTCGGTCGAGATCGCCAGCGAATACCGCTACCGCGACAGCGTGCCGAACCCGCGCACGCTGGTCGTGACAATCACGCAGAGCGGCGAGACCGCGGACACGCTCGCTGCACTGAAGCACGCGCGCTCGCTCGGCATGCAGCACACGCTGACCGTGTGCAACGTGGCGACCAGCGCGATGGTGCGCGAGTGCAAGCTCGCCTACATCACCCGCGCCGGCGCCGAGATCGGCGTGGCCTCGACCAAGGCGTTCACGACCCAGCTCGTCGGCCTGTTCCTGCTGACGCTGGCCCTGGCGCAGGCGCGCGGCCACCTCGACGATGAGCAGGAGGCGCGCCACCTGACCGCGCTGCGCCACCTGCCGCTGGCGGTGCAGGCCGTGCTGGCGCTCGAGCCGCAGGTGATCGCCTGGAGCGAGGAGTTCGCCCGCAAGGAAAACGCGCTGTTCCTCGGCCGCGGCCTGCACTACCCGATCGCTCTGGAAGGCGCGCTCAAGCTGAAAGAAATCAGCTACATCCACGCCGAGGCCTACCCGGCCGGCGAACTCAAGCACGGCCCGCTCGCGCTGGTGACCGCGCAGATGCCGGTGGTGACGGTGGCGCCGAACGACGCGCTGCTGGAGAAGCTCAAGAGCAACCTGCAGGAAGTGCGCGCCCGCGGCGGCGAGCTGTTCGTCTTCGCCGATGCCGACACGCGCATCGAATCCGGCGAAGGCCTGCACGTGATTCGCATGCCGGAGCACTACGGCGCGCTGTCGCCGATCCTGCACGTCGTGCCGCTGCAATTGCTCGCTTACCACACGGCGTGCGCGCGGGGGACGGACGTGGACAAGCCGCGGAACCTGGCGAAGAGCGTGACGGTGGAGTGAGGCGCGGGGCTCGTTGCGGCCGGTTGTTCCTTGCCGACAAGGTTGTAGACAGCGCAATAGAGTCGTAGCCGCCCGTGTAGTGGCGACTACGCGACCTTGAGTTGAGCGGTACCGGGTCTCCGTGACGTTGACCGAGGTGATCAACGGTCGGCAAACCCAGAGCATTCTGCGCAGACGTGGGTTTCCGCGCGTCAGTGGTTGCGGTATTTCCGCCCTTTGTCTGACGACTATCCGTCTGGCCCTGCCTCTGAGGTTCGCGCTGGCGAAGGTAAGCCAAGCCTGCAGCCCGGCGCGATGCGCAATTGCCCCCGATCGGATCAGCGCCGGAAGCCCAAGTCTCGATCTGGCAGCTTAGGCTGTCGGCGCATGTGTGAGTGGAACCTCTCACAACTTCGCATACGGGTAGCGCCCCTTGATGTTCGCGTGCAAATACTTACCCTTCGAGTCGGCACTCATGAGCCCCTCATATTCGCCAAGCGGAACTCCGGAGTAGGAGTACACGGCGCCGTTGGTGAACTCAATTTCAAGAACTCCGCTGTCCGGGTCATAGCCGATCGCAGCGATATTGCTTGAGCTAACTGGTGTGCGTTCCATGATCGTCTTTCTCCCTTTGAGATACCTAAAAAGGTTGAGTGGTGGCTGGATTGGCGTCACCGGCCGTTGGGTCTTGTCTTCGCCAAGCCTCCACGAGTGGCCTGTAGTTTTCGTTAAAAACGGGCTCCGTCCATCCTCCGCTGCGCAAGCGCTTGCCATCAGCCCCCTTCGGCACGACAACGACGGGATCATCACTATCCGGTCGGCGCCCTTCCGGCGGGCGATCAATGATTGCGCGAATCGGCATATTGACTGCCTCCCCAACGATTAGCGCCTCTCCCGTGCGTAGCACAGGCAACATCGAAAAGAGACCCTTGAGGTTGTCAGACGCACAGGACGCTACTTGGCCGCGGTCTGAATCGTTCGTCAAACGTAGCGCGACAATGGTTCCACACTGGGATAATATTGTCGAATCAACCTCGGATGGACGTTGACTGACCAACATCAGTCCCACACCATACTTTCGGCCCTCCTTCGCTATGCGTCTGGCAGCCGTGGCCGCGCGGCTCTTCGATTGTGTGCCGAGGTATA
This sequence comes from Piscinibacter sp., assembly GCA_044223035.1. GTDB lineage: Bacteria > Pseudomonadota > Gammaproteobacteria > Burkholderiales > Burkholderiaceae_C > JBGAMJ01. The sequence goes on along the minus strand of JBGAMJ010000047.1, from coordinate 19,322 downwards.
CATGGGCCTCTTCGAGGACAAGAAGCAAAGGACGCTTGCGGCCACCTTCTTGTTTCGTGCGCCCCCAGAATACCGCGTCATACAGGATGCGCAGGATGGCGCCGACCATATCGTCCACGATGCTCGTGGGAATGCCCGAAAGGTCAAAGACGGAGATTGGAGATTCTGATCCGATCCAAGAAGAAAGCAGCGAATCGAGGTCGGATGCGGTTGTTCCGTCTTCTGCGACCGCCCAATCTCCAGGCTTGAATAAGAACTGCATACGCGGATCCCGGAGCCTGCTCTCCAAAACATCAATATGCGCCCGGGGGAGTCCACTGTGCTGACCGTTATAAATCTTGGTACTTCCAGTTTCTTTGCATTCTGGCAGGAACCGGGGCCGCACAAGTTGGTCTCCGTCACCAACGGCTTGTTCAGGTGGGGTACCTTCTTCTACGTAGGCTCGTGTGGCTTCTGACTGATTCTGACTACTGCTCACCGTATGGGTTGCGCAATGCAGTGAGTAGAGCTCAAGCCAGAGTTGATAGACCGAGAAAGGCAATGGCGTATCAACTGTTACCGCAAGCTCCGGCATCCCATGCGCAGTGCCCGCAGGCTTCGATTCGCGCTTGGCGGATAAGAGCCTCTCCTGGAGCAATGCCATCGGCGTACCCGTAACTGAGCCCATCGAGATGGAGATGAACTCCTCAGCGGTAAGCGCCCAGAACGGTACATGAAGCTCCCGTTCTCCCTCGCCTACATTTGCTCCGACACGGAAAACTCGGGCTTGATTGCCGAACGCCTTCGCATATTCGCCATGCAGATCGAATAGCACGACACGAGCAGACTTGAAACGATCCGCGTTGGAAACGGCCCCCAAAATGTTGGCTACCGCATTTGACTTGCCAGAACCCGTACTGCCAACGACGGCAGAATGTCGACTGGTCAGACGATTGAGGTCTAGGTAGGCGCGGATTGATTCAGCACTAGCGACGCGACCGACTGCTACGTACCCGTCTTCATCCCCAGGTGCATAAACCGTTTTCAAGTCGGACTCGGTTACGACGTGTACCGAATCTCCAATTGAAGGGTACTGAGCTATGCCGCGTTCGAACTTCGTTCCTCGCCGTCCCTGCCCGACCAGTTCAACTCTCAGCCACCGATTACCGAACTGAGGGGCAAGTTCCGGCGGCCCTGGAGCTGCGCCGGCGCCGACCTGAGAAATTACGCCGTAGAGATCGACGTACCCGGAAGGAATTCGTACGAAGCCACCGACCTGGCCAACCCGATAGGCCTCGCCGTTTACGAAGAGCAGCCCGCCTGGCGCATTGTCCGACAGCTTCACGCTGACGCTCGCGCCATTCACATCCTCAACGGAGCCAAGCCGCGAAGGATCAGTGTTAGATAACTGGTCGCGCATCATGTCCACCCCCGCCCCAAAGTTGCTCAAGAAAGAGTCCGAAGTAGTGAAAGTCACCGAGGCGACTACGCGGATACCCATCTTTGGGGTCGCCTGCAGGTGATTCTTCCTCAAGCAACCAGGGCGCATGTTCCTGTTGGCCGGCAGTGCCTGCCCGGTAGCCGCCAACACGGGTCCCAACGACGGCTCCATCCCAGGCAAGCACCGTGAGGTTGCTTTGCCTTTGCGCGTATTCAACAACCCGTTGATGCTGCTCTAGACCTGAATACATCAACGCGAAGCATTGAGCATTGCGATTGCCTCGGAGACCATCAAGCAAGACCTCGTTGAGGTGATCATCCAAGAACGAGTAGCCGCACACAACCAGTCTCGGGGCATCCTTTCCTTGGAAGAACGCCCGGAGGCGATCTAACATCGCCAGATATGGCATCCGGCGACTTTGATCAAATTTGAGATGCGACGGAAAGATCATCACTTTGCCGGCCTCTGCCTCGCGTGTGACGCGGACCACGCGAGTGACTTTGTTTCCATTCACCGCTTCTTCGCTCTTCTCCCAATTGATTGAACCGTGTAGCTTCCACAGTCGCGTCCATCGCGCGGGGATCGTGTCATGTTCGATAGAGGCAAGGTCAAACCAAGGTTCACGTGATCCAACGAAACCATCAAAGTGAGGGAGATGGTTCTGTTCCAGGGCCTGTTCAAGCAGCAGGTCGTAATTGGGAGTGAATATTTCCGCAGGGGAGTCTCGATGGATTCCACCTACCCAAGACGAGAATCGGTTGTAGGAGTTGCGATACGGTGGAAGAGTCTTGCGCACTTCTGCGGATATCAATGAGCAGATCTTTTCATCAAGTTCACTAAGGTCCTCTTTACTCATTCCGAGGATCACGGCGCTGCCTCGACGATTTGAGAGTGTTCGGAGTTCCGTCAGGACGTCCTCAATAGTTGGATCTTGGCCGTCTGTTCGCTTGCATTCCGAACACAACGAATCCCAGTTCGCTTTGAACTTCGAGGTGGCGCCTGTCGCACTGTCCGCAGCCTCCAGCCCCTCAGCAATACGCCTTGTCAGCTCGATGATTGCAGGAATGAGGACGACGCTCTTAACTCCTGCGGCGTCGTAGATTCCAAGTGGGCACCCTGCGCCCAAAAAGCAACCAATTCGCTGTTTGTTGTCCTGCAGAACGTGCCTTAGGTTTCTAGCCTGTTGCGCGGCATCGTGAATTGGATCTAACGATTTGGCAAGTGGTGTCGCCTGCTTTGTCGCCGCATCGGCAGTGTTTGATGTTGTCACCGAGATTTTCCTCCTTGGTCATGCCAATCTTTCCATATAGGAATAGGCGAAACAGCATATCGATGAATGCTGGCAAACGAGGGCGCCAGAAGTACAGGGGCACATGTTTGAATCAATCAGCGTCCGGAACCTTCAGTTCTGCGAACTTGGCGGCCATCGTCGGATTGCCCTTGGTGAGCTTCTTGATCGTCACGTCCTGAGCTTTGTCATTCGCCAAACGCAGGTTGCGGTCAGCTCCCAAGAGCGCGTCCTTAGTCTTCTGCAGGTGTTCGATGGACTTGTCGATTTCGTCTATCGCGGTCTGGAATCTGCGCGAAGCCAAGTCGTAGTTCTTGGCAAACGCAGCCTTAAACCCTTCGAGCTCGTTCTCGAAGTTGGTAATGTCGACGTTCTGGGCCTTCACAAGAGCCAGCTCCGCCTTGTACTTGACGGCGTTCATTGCCGCGTTGCGCAGCAAAGTGATGATTGGAATGAAGAATTGCGGGCGCACAACATACATCTTCGGGTAGCGGTGAAACACGTCGACGATGCCAGTGTTGTAGAGCTCGCTATCGGGCTCCAGGAGGGAGACCATCACTGCGTACTCGCAACCCTTCTCCATGCGGTCTTTGTCGAGCTCTTTTAGGAAATCCTCGTTGCGCTTCTTGGCGGCCGTCGCATCGCTCTCGTTCTTCATCTCGAACATGATGGACACGATCTCGGTTCCCGACTCGTCGGTGTCGCGGAAGATGTAGTCGCCCTTGCTGCCGGTGCTGGCGTCGTTGTCCTTCTCGAAGTAGGCCCGAGGGAAGGCGGTGGCACGGATGCGGTTGAACTCGGTCTCGCAGTGCTGCTCCAGCGTTTCGCCCACCATCTTGGTGGATAGACGCGCCTTCATGTCGCGCAGGCGTTCGATGGCGTCGTCGCGATCCTTGATCTGGACTTCGTAGCGCTCTTTCAGGGATTGCTCGGCCAGGTGCTTTTCAAGGCGGGCCTGCGCCAGACTGGCCTGCAGCTCGTCACGCTTCTTTTCAACGGCGGCAAGGGCCTCGGTGATGGCGAGTTTCTGAGACAGCTCGACCTCTGCCAGCCGGGCCTTCAGGCCCTGGATTTCGCTGTCTTTGCTGGCGGCGGTCAGTTGTAGCTCGGCCATGCGTTGCGCCTCGGCCAGTTGCCGGACCGTTTGAGTCTCCTGTCGAGCTTTGTCCAGCTCGCTAGCCAGGGCATCCCTCTGCCTTTCGACATCGCTCAGGGCCTGGGCTACGGCCAATTGGCGGGCTACCTCGCCAGCCTCCAGCTGGGTCTTGAGCCTCAGGATTTCTGCCTCCCGTTCGCCCCCTTGCTTCTGCAACTCTGCCGTAAGCTGGGCACGGGCGAGTTCCACGGCGCTCCGTTTATCGCGCTCTGCAAGTTCCAGCCGCTCGTGGAGTTGGTGCTCGAAGTCGCTATCGCGCACCTGTTTGAGGATGTCGGCGTAACCGGCTTCGTCGATCTTGAAAGCCTTGCCGCAGTGCGGGCAGATGATGTCGTTCATGTGCTTGACTCCCTAGGCTTACAGGTTAGCAAACGCACGGATTCGTCGAATATTTATTGAAGTGTCGAGACGCCCATCGACATCCGAAATGCGTGTTCTTCAATAGTCCCACACCTCATGCCTAACCGGTAGGCAGTTGAGCCGCCTCCTCAACTGCTGCCAATGCGGCAAGTACAAATCCATCAGCGACGAAAACCGCACGTTGTGGGTCGGCACCAGCAGGTGCACCAGCTCATGCACCACGATGTACTCCAGGCACGAGGGCGGTTTCTTTGCCAGGTCGGGCCATCGCCCACCGGCCGACGAGAGATTAGCCCCCGCGTGCTCGGCGCCGACGCCCGCCGGCGCCGTGCAGGAATCAATCGGCCTCAGACGCGATGGACTTCAGGTGTTGGCGCAGGGCCTTGCGCCCGGCGCTGTTCGTCGCTCGATACGCTGCAAGCGCCAACGCCAGGTAGGCGGTTTCGGCGGGCGTCGGCGCGGGCGAGGTCTGCGCCTTGTCGAGCCAACCCGCCGGATGGCCGCAAAGGCTTTCGATCTGTCGCGCCAGTTTGTCTCCGATCGGCCGCGACGACTTGATCTGGCTCCACATGCTCGGCGAGATCTGCAGCGTCGCGGCGAAGGACTGTTCCAGCCCCTTGGGCGGCGAGCCCGATGCCAGGGCCCTCTCGGCATAGCGCTGGAACAGGACCAGTGCGTTCTGTCTTCGGGTGACGGTGGTGTTGGACACGTGTCGTATGGAGCATGCAACGCAGACTGGCGTCATTGTCGCTGGGGGTTGACGACCGGGTAAAGACTATTTACAGTCCGCCCCTTCGATCCAACCCGCGCTGCTTCAGCCGCCAAGGCCTTGCCCATGAAACCGCAATACGTCGCCAGAACGCATCGGCCCCTGTCGGGCCCGGTCGCGTTCGTGCCGGCTGTTGCGGGCAAGCCGCAGGGCTCGAGCGCTGCCAGGCCGGCTCCGTTCCAGGCGGCCAGCCCTCGCGGGCCGTATCGGGCAGAGGGCCGGGTGTATCCGGGAGAGGGGCGCGCCTAGCCGCGCACCCTCCAAGCTCCGCAAGCAGGGGCCCGGATTCCGAAAGGATCCGGGCCCTGTTCATTTCCGACATCAACCGGCCACGTGATGGCCGAATTCACGGGGTCGAGACTCGTCGTCCGATCCACTCCGGGTGTGTCCATGCACTCCGAGGCCACGCGACAGCCTGTTCGTGGCCCGGGATGTGCGCGGTCCTTGGCCAGGCCACGTGCAGCGAGACACCTCATCCGACGGGATGCTCGCGTATGGGCACAACCGAAGTGGATCGTCACGGCCCTCGTGGCTCGACAGTCAAAGGAACCCTCGTCGCGTTCGCGCCTTCGGGGGTGGAAATCGGCCGCAATGACTGGGCGGCGCCGGAACCCGTGACCGGATGGATGGGGCGGATGGATCGGTTCGCAGGCTTGTGTGCTGCCGCCGATCCATCACCCGCGCGTCGAGGTGGGGCCGCGGCTCGATGACAGAGCGTCGGTCGAGAGGATGGAAGGAGACACCGATGAACTACCAGATCGAACAACCCGACGGCGGCGTGCCCATCAAGATGTGGACGCGCGGCGTGCCGGTGGAAGACGGCGCGAGGCAGCAACTCGCCAATGCGGCGCGGCTGCCCATCGTCTTCCGGCACATCGCCGCGATGCCCGACGTGCACGTGGGCATCGGCGCGACCGTGGGCTCGGTGATCCCGACGTTGAAGGCGATCATCCCGGCCGCCGTCGGCGTGGACATCGGCTGCGGCATGATGGCCTGCAAGACCACGCTGCACGCGAACGACCTGCCCGACAACCTGGGCCCGCTGCGTTCGGCCATCGAAGCCGCCGTGCCGCACGGCAGCCTTCCGCGCTCGCGTGGCCGCGACCCCGGTTCCTGGCAGGACCCGCCGGTCACGGTGGACCAGGCCTGGGCGGGCCTCGCCGACGAGTTCGACAGGCTGTGCGAACTGCACCCGCGCCTGAAGAACACGAACAACCGCAAGCACCTCGGAACGCTGGGCACCGGCAATCACTTCATCGAGGTCTGCCTCGACGAGGACGGCTTCGTGTGGTTCCTGCTGCACTCGGGCTCGCGCGGCGTGGGCAACGCGATCGGCACCCACTTCATCGAACTGGCGAAGAAGGATGCCGAACTGCACCAGCGCAACCTGCCCGACAAGGACTTGGCGTACTTCGAGGAAGGCGCGCAGTACTTCGGCGACTACGTGCGCGCGGTGGGCTGGGCGCAGCGCTTCGCGGCGAGGAACCGCGAGGTGATGATGACCAACCTGATCGCGACGGTCCGCCACGCGATTCCCAAGCCCTTCGAGACGCACGTGGAGGCGGTGAACTGCCACCACAACTACGTGCAGCAGGAACGCCACTTCGGCGAGGACGTGTTCGTCACCCGAAAGGGTGCGGTGAGCGCGAAGCGCGGCGAACTCGGCATCATCCCCGGCAGCATGGGCGCGCGCAGCTTCATCGTGCGCGGCCTCGGCAACCCGGAGAGCTTCGAGAGCTGCAGCCACGGCGCCGGCCGCGTGATGAGCCGCACCCGGGCGAAGAAGCTCTACACGGTGGACGACCAGGTCCGGGCGACACAGGGTGTCGAGTGCCGCAAGGATGCCGGCGTGATCGACGAGATCCCGATGGCCTACAAGGACATCGACGCCGTGATGGACGCGCAGCAGGACCTGGTGGAGGTCGTGCACACGCTCAAGCAGGTGGTGTGCGTGAAGGGCTGATCGTTCGAGCGGCGCGGCGGCGGATTCCTACGCCGCCGTGCCCTTCGCGATCCGTGCGGCGAGCTTCATCAGCGTGGGCATCCGGCGCTTGCCGTGCATCGCGCGGACGCGGGCCTTGGCCGCGCCCAGATCGATGCCGGCGCAGGTCACGATCAGAGGTGCAGCCTCTTCCTCCCGGAACACCTCGTACTGCGCCGGGAAGGCGGGTTTCGCGGTCCTCGCGAGGCCGATGACGGCGCTGCGGCCGCCGAGGGCGTCGTAGAGGTGCCGCCCCAGGCCGGGGCTGTCCTGCGCGTCGACGTGGACGAAGCCGTCGATCACGAGGGTGTCCGGTTCCAGCGCATGTTCCCGCAGCAGCTGCAGCAGGCAGTGCAGGTCGCGCAGGTCGGGCTCCCCGCGCGCGGGCCTTGCGAGCGGAGCGATGCGGGTGGTGTAGGTGCGCGACGCTTCGCGCGCGTCCCACTCGTCGAACGCGACGGCGGCGGCCAGCGCGCCGTTGCCGTCGCTGTCGCGGTGGACGTCCATGGCCAGTTTCATCGGGGTCCCTCCGGGTGACGCGCCCGCCGTCCGGGCGGCCCCCGTGCGCCGCCCGACCCCCGGACAAACGCGAGGATCTGGGTTAACCCTGGCGCCCACGGCGCCGCGGCCGTTGCGCCGGCGATGGCGCTGGCGATAATTTGCTATTCACGCCGCAAAGAAGGTTTTCATGTCCTCAGCGCCGGATTACTGCGTGTACCTGGTCGGCACCGACGTGCTGGCCGATCCGGCGCTGCACCGGCACCTGTCCGGCCAGTACGCGGTGCATGGCATGGCGCGTGCGGCCGATGTCGAGCTCCGGATGCACGAGCATCCGCCCGACGTCGTCGTCTGCGAGCAGCAGCTCGAGGATCTGCGAGGCGTCGACCTGCTGCAGAAGATGCGGGTGGCGATGCCGCATGCGGTGCGCGTGCTGGCGCTGCAGAGCGCGCGCCGGGAAGAGATGGTCCGCGCGATCAACGACGCCGCGGTCTACCAGGTGATCTCCCCGCCGTTCGAGCCCGAGCAGCTCGCGCTGATGCTCAAGCGCGCGCTCGAAAGCCGCGAGCTGTCGCGCATCCACCGCTACCTGAGCCGCGAGCTGAAGTTCGCCGACGCCGTGATTCGCCGCGAGAACGACAGCATGACCCGCGCCCTGCAGGAAACGTATCAGTTCGACAAGCTGGTGTTCGCCAGCGACAAGATGGCCGAGGTCTGCAACACCGCGCGCAAGGCCGCCGGCACCGACCTGCCGGTGCTGCTGATCGGCGAGACCGGCACCGGCAAGGAGCTGATCGCCAAGGCGATCCACCTGTTCAGCGCGCGCCACAACCAGATCTTCCTGGCGCAGAACTGCGGCGCCATCGCCGAAGAGCTGCTGCTGTCCGAGCTGTTCGGCCACAAGCGCGGCGCGTTCTCCGGCGCGATCAGCGACCGGCTCGGCCTGTTCGTCGCTGCCGACCATGGCACCGTCTTCCTCGACGAGATCTCCGACATCTCGCCGGCGGTGCAGGTCAGCCTGCTGCGCTTCCTGCAGGACGGCGAGGTCAAGGCGATCGGCTCCGACCGCACCCGGCCGACCCACGTTCGCATCATCGCGGCCAGCAACCGGCCGATCCACCAGCTCGTCGAGGAAGGCCGTTTCCGGCGCGACCTGTACTACCGACTGAAGGGCTTCGAGATCTCGATCCCGCCGCTGCGCGACCGGCCCGACGACATCCCGGTGCTGACCGACTACCTGATCAAGAAGTACAGCGAGGTGTTCAACCGCAAGATCCCCGGCGTCGCCAGCCAGGCGCTGCAGAAGCTGCGCGCCTACGCCTTCCCCGGCAACGTGCGCGAGCTGGAGAACGAGATCCGCCGCACGGTGGCGACGATCGAGAACGGCGAGTTCATCACGGTGCAGCACCTGTCGTCCGAGATCGCGCGTGCCCGGCCGCGGGCCGACCGCGCGCCCGCCGCGCCGGTGGCGCTGGACGGCCGCACGCTGAAGGAGCGCGTCGAGCAGCTCGAGGAGGCGCTGGTGCGCGCCGCGCTCGAGCGCCACCGCTGGAACCACACGCGCGCCGCCGAAGAGCTCGGCCTGTCGCGCGTCGGCCTGGCCAACAAGCTCAAGCGCTACGCGATCGGCCGGCAGGACGCGGCCGAGGCGGCATGATGGGCCGACGGGCGGCGACAGGCCCGAGATCGTGCCCGTCGGCATGCGCTACTAGCGGCATCTGCGCTGTCAATCTAGTTGGCAATTCGGACACTTGAAAACTTTCTTTGCACCTCGCGTCGGCCCTGGCCGGCTCCATGCCGGCCCCCTGACGCCCGGCAGGCTCGGGACATACCCGCAGCAACCGGCAACTGGCATGTCGCCTGCAGACACGAGGCTGTGCAACCGGGCGACCTGACCGGTTGCCCAGGCTCGAATCACCTCCCCGTTCACAACCACCGTCCACAGTTCTAGGAGAGTTCCCGATGGCCAATCTGTTGTGGCTGCAAGGTGGCGCCTGTTCCGGCAACACGATGTCGTTCCTCAACGCCGAGGAACCGAGTGCCTGCGACCTGGTGACCGACTTCGGCATCAACGTGCTGTGGCATCCGTCGCTGGGCATGGAGCTGGGTGACAACCTGCAGAAGCTGCTGCGCGACTGCGTGTCCGGCGCGGTGCCGCTCGACATCTTCGTCTTCGAGGGCACGGTGGTGAACGCGCCCGGCGGCACCGGCGAATGGAACCGCTTCGCCGGCCGGGCGATGAAGGCCTGGGTCAAGGAGCTGGCCGATGCGGCGCAGTTCGTCGTCGCGATCGGCGACTGCGCCACCTATGGCGGCATCCCGGCGATGGCACCGAACCCCAGCCAGTCGCAGGGGCTGCAGTTCCTCAAGCGCGACCATGGCGGCTTCCTCGGCAAGTCGTGGGTGTCCAAGTCGGGCCTGCCGGTGATCAACGTGCCGGGCTGCCCGGCGCACCCGGACTGGATTACCCAGATCGTCGTGGCCGTGGCCACCGGCCGCGCCGGCGACATCGGGCTGGATGAATTCCAGCGGCCCAAGACCTTCTTCCAGAGCTTCACGCAGACCGGTTGCACCCGCAACATGCACTTCGCCTACAAGGTGTCGGCCACCGAGTTCGGCCAGCGCAAGGGCTGCCTGTTCTACGACCTGGGCTGCCGCGGCCCGATGACCCATTCGCCCTGCAACCGCATCCTGTGGAACCGCCAGTCGTCGAAGACGCGCGCCGGCATGCCGTGCATGGGCTGCACCGAGCCCGAGTTCCCGTTCTTCGACCTCGCGCCAGGCACCGTCTTCAAGACGCAGACCGTGATGGGCGTGCCCAAGGAGCTGCCGCTGGGCGTCGACAAGAAGGGCTACATCGCGCTGACCAGCGCCGCCAAGAACGCCGCGCCGCGCTGGGCCGAGCAGGACATCTTCGTCGTCTGAGCCGCACTGACTGCCGGGTGCCGTTCCCGCACCCGCGCCCGCACCCGATCCCGAATCTTTCCGAAGCATCCCAGGAGACACCATGTCCGCAGTGCAAACCCTCGACATCTCACCGGTCGGGCGCGTCGAAGGCGATCTCGACATCCGTGTCGACATCCAGGACGGCCACGTCGTCAACGCGTGGACGCAGGCCGAGCTGTTCCGCGGCTTCGAGGTGATCCTGCGCGACAAGGACCCGCAGGCCGGCCTCGTGGTCACGCCGCGCGCCTGCGGCATCTGCGGCGCCTCGCACCTGACCTGCGCCGCCTGGGCGCTCGACACCGCCTGGCAGACCGACGTGCCGCGCAACGCGATCCTGGCGCGCAACCTCGGCCAGATCGTCGAGAGCCTGCAGAGCCAGCCGCGCTACTTCTACGGCCTGTACGCGATCGACCTGACGAACAAGAAGTACCGCGCCAGCACCTTCTACGACGAAGCCTGCCGCCGCTTCGCGCCGTTCACCGGCACCTCCTACGAGCGCGGCGTGACGATCTCCGGCAAGCCGGTCGAGATCTACGCGCTGCTCGGCGGCCAGTGGCCGCACTCCAGCTACATGGTGCCCGGCGGCGTGATGTGCGCGCCCACGCTGACCGACGTCACGCGCGCCTGGGCGATCCTCGAGTACTTCAAGGCCAACTGGCTCGAATCGCACTGGCTCGGCTGCACGCTCGAGCGCTACGAGCAGATCAAGTCCTACGACGATTTCATGGCCTGGCTCGACGAGTCGCCCGCGCACGCCGACTCCGACCTCGGCTTCTACTGGCGCATGGGCCTGGACATCGGCCTGGACACCTACGGCGCCGGCGTCGGCAAGTACATCTCCTGGGGCTACCTGCCGCACGAGGACAAGTACCAGAAGCCGACCATCGACTCGCGCAATGCCGCGCTCATCATGAAGAGCGGCGTCTACGACGCGGCCACCGACACGCACGTGCTGATGGACCAGAAGTTCGCGCGCGAGAACATGACGCACGCCTGGTACGACGAAGGCGGCAGCGACCAGCACCCGTTCGACCGCGTCACGCGGCCGGTGCAGAAGAACACGATCGACCACGCCGGCCAGTACAGCTGGGCGTCGGCGGTCAAGCATGTGGACTACGGGCGCCTCGAGGCGGGGCCGTTCGCGCGCCAGATGGTCGCCGGCGGGCGGCACGGCGAAGCGTGGCAGCACCACGATCCGCTGGTGCTCGACATGTACAAGAAGATGGGCGGCGCCAGCGTGCACCTGCGCCAGATCGCGCGCATGCACGAGACGATCAAGCTGTACCGCCAGGCCGAGCGCTGCCTGCGCGAGTTCCGCCTGAACGAGCCGTGGTACGTCAAGCCGCGCGAGCGCGACGGCCGCGGCTGGGGCGCCACCGAGGCGATCCGCGGCGCGCTGTGCCACTGGATCGAGGTCAAGGACAACAAGATCAAGAACTACCAGATCATCGCGCCCACCACCTGGAACGTCGGCCCGCGCGACGGCCAGCAGGTGCGCGGGCCAATCGAGGAGGCGCTGATCGGCGCCCCGATCGCCGATTCGAGCGACCCGGTCGAAGTCGGTCACGTCGCGCGATCCTTCGATTCATGCCTGGTCTGCACGGTCCATGCACACGACGCGAAATCAGGTGGCGAACTGGCCCGCTTCCGCATCGGCTGACAGCCGCGACTCGTCGGCGGTGCCTGCGTCACACTCGCGCGGGCACACAGACGAAGAGGGAGAAGACATGTCGACCGGCGATGACGACAGGCTGCGCGCGGAGATCGGCGCGATGATGAAGGCCGGCCTGAAGACGCAGACCGAGCCGTTTCCGGAGACCGATCGGGAGTTCGGCAAGCTGCTTTCCGAAGTGCGTGATCTCGATCCCGACGACATGCGGGCCAAACTCGTGCTGACCGGCTTCGTCGACAAGCCCTACGGGCCCGACCAGATGCGCTGCCAGGAGTGCATGTACTACCTGGTGCATCGCAAGTGGTGCGACCTGCCGGAACTGGCCGTGCCGGTCGAGCCCGACTGGTGGTGCCGGCTGTGGCGCATCTGAGCCGCTGCGGCGGCGGCAAACGGGTGCTGCGTGATGAGCGTCGATGGCCAGCCACCCGCCGGGGATGACGGCCCGCCCGGCCCCGCGCCCGATGCCGCCGCAGAAGCCCCGGCGGCCGGGGACGCCCGCCTGGCGCGGATCGAGCGCCTGCTGCGCGACGGCCTCGCCACCGAATGGGCCACGCGCGCCTACACCGACGACGCCGTGCATCAGGTCTGCCGTCGCCTGCAGGCGCTGCCGGGCGACGATCTCGAATCGCGGCTCGTCATCGCCGGCTTCACGCTCGAACCCTATGTCGACCCGGCCGACGATGCCGGCATCGAGCAGTCGTGCGCGACCTGCATGTACTTCGAGCGTCACCGCGGCTGGTGCGCGCTGCCGGAACTGCAGCTTCCCGTCGCGCCGGAATGGTCCTGCGTGCTGTGGCGGATCTGAGAGGGCCGCGGGTCTCGGGCGGCTGCGGTGGATGACCCCGTGAGTGAACGAATGCAGACGTCGGCGGCGTCGATTGTCGTCATCGGCTGCGGCAACCTCAACCGCAGCGACGACGGCGCCGGCGTGCGGGTCGTGCACCGGCTGCGCGAGCGCTTCGGCGATGCGCCGCCGGCCGGCGTGACGCTGTTCGACGCCGGCACCGGCGGCATCGACGTGATGTTCCGCGCGCGCGGCGCGCAACGGCTGGTGATCGTCGACGCCTGCCGCTCGGGCTCGGAACCGGGCGCGATCTTCCGCGTGCCCGGCAGCGAGATCGACGGTGCGCACGTGCCGGCCTACAGCCTGCACGACTTCCGCTGGGACCATGCGGTGCACGCCGGCCGGCGCATCTACGGCGCCGCGTTCCCGAGCGACCTGACGGTGTACCTGATCGAGGCCGGGTCGCTCGCGCTCGGGCTCGAACTCAGCGCGCCGGTGCGCGACGCGGTCGAGCGCGTCAGCGAGCGACTCGCGCTCGAACTGGCCGGCGCCGTGGCGGCCCCGGCACCGTGACGCACGTCGTGCGTGCCGGTGACGGGCGGCTGCTGCTGCCGCGCGCCACCGTCGACACCTACCTGCCGGGCATGCCGGCGGCGGCGCTGGTCGAGCGCGACGGCGAGGTCTACCTGCTGCCGCTGCGCGGCCCGACCGCCGGCGGCCTGCTGCTGAAGCAGCGCAACCGCGACGGCGACCGCGTGATCGTCGCCACCGAGCTGCTGGAGCCGCGCGGGCTCGGGCGCTTCAGCCGCGACACCGAATTCCACGTGCGCTGGGTGGCCGAGGCCGGCGCGCTGCTGATCGAAGGCCTGGGCGCCCACCGCGGCTGAAATCACGGAACCGGTCGGCCAGCGAGCTGCAAACTTGGTTTGCGCTCGCAAATCAGCTTGACGGTCCCGGAGGCGCTCGCTAGATTGCCTCGACGCGGTTGCCGGCATTCGGCGAACCGCCCCGCCGCCGCCCGGAGTACGCCTTGTCCTCGCTCGACCTGCCCTCGTCGCCACCCACCTCGCCGGACGCGCCGCCCGCGCTTTCCGCGCCCGCGGCACCCGCAGCGCCGACCGCGGGTGCGGGGCCGGCGCTGTCGCTCTCCGACGCGCAGGTCGAAGCCGCGCTGCAAGCCGCCGACGATGCCGACGCCACGCCCGCGGAACGCGCCGAAATGCTGATGGAGATCGCGATGGGGCTGCAGTCGCGGCCCCGTTCGCCGCGCCAGATCGAGGATGCGATCCTGCTGTACGAACGGGCGCTGGCGGTGGCGCCGCTGCCGGCCACGCTGCTGCGCGCGCGCATCACCGCGCGCATGGGCACCGCGCTCGCCGGCCTGCCCGACGGCGGCACTGCCAGCCTGGAGCGCGCGTTGCAGTGCTTCGAGGGCGCGCTGCAGGCCTTGCAGGCCGGCGGCATGCCGGAGGAGATCGCCGAGGTGGAGATGAACCGCGGGCTGGTGCTGCAGTCGCTGAGCCAGGCCGGGCGCGCGCGCATCACGGACGCGATCGCCGCCTACCAGCGTGCACTGCGCGGCTTCGGCCGCACCACGCACCCGCAGGAATACGCGGTGCTGCACAACAACCTCGCGATCGCCTTCCTGTCGATACCGAGCACCGACGAGCGCGGCCGCATGCGCGAGGCGCTGGCGGTGCAGTCGTTCGAGGAGGTGCTGAAGGTCATCAACCTGATCGACCACCCGAGCGAGTACGCGATGATCCAGAACAACCTGGGCAACGCGCTGCAGTACGCGCCCAGCGGCCACGTGCTCGAGAACAACCTGCGCGCGCTGGCCGCCTACGACGAGGCGCTGCGCGTGCGCAACCCGCGCGACACGCCGATGGAGTACGCCAACACCATCGCCAACAAGGCCAACGTGCTGCGGCAGCTTGTGCGTGATCCGGTCCGTGAACTGACCCTGCCCGATCCCGAGCCGGACGGTGGCGCGTCCGCACTGCCGGCCGACCCGCCGGCCGCCGCGCTGGCGCTGGTGCGCGAGGCGGCGCGCATCTTCGGGCAGCACGGCGACCGCCAGAAGGCCGGCCTGATGGACGAGGCCGCCGCCGAGATCGAGGCCGAGCTGGCGGCGCGAGACGGCGCCGCGCGGCGCTGAGTCCGGGCCGCCGGTTCTCCGTCGATCCGCCCTCGATCCATCGAACGATCAACCCGACAAGCGACAAGGAGCACGCGGCATGACGGCACTGGGACTGGTGGGCTTGGTGGTGCTGGCATTGGTGCTGGCGCTGGCGGCAGGCGCCGTGAGCGGCCTGCGCATCGGCGGCGAGGCGCTGGGCAAGGAACTCGCGGCGATGATGGGCGCGTTCTTCGGGCCGACGGCCGCGCTGCCCGCGGTGCTGGTGGGCCTCGTGATCCTGTACCTCGCGCGCTGAGCCTCGCCGCCCCGGCCCGAACCCGCGAAACCGCCCGCACCGCCCGAGGAGACCCGCGATGCTCGACATGTTCATCAACTCCGTGAAGCTGTTCTTCGCCGGCAAGCTGTTCCGCGACGGCCGCGAGGTGCTGCGCCAGTGGCTCAAGGGCTTCGGCCTGTGCCTCGCGCTGCTGCTGGTGCTCGGCTGGTTCGTGTCGCCGGTGGCCGGCGTGATCGTCGCCTCGCTGGTCGGCGGCGCGGTGCAGCCGCTGTTGTTCAAGGACCTGAAGTACGCCTGACGCCGGGCCGCGCCGCTGCCCGCCCGCGTCCCACCAAGATGTCTGCCATTCCCCACCCCGCCGACCCCCCGGCCGATGAACCCGCCCGCGACGCCGCGCATGCCGAATCGGCCGCCGAGCTGTCGCGCCGCGCCGGCGAGCTGGCACGCCTGGAGGCGCTGGCGCAGGGCTGGGATCTGTCGCAGTTGGGCGTGCTGACGGCGCTGAAGACCGGCATCGAGGAGCTCAACGCCGAGGCCTTCCGCCGCCTGATCCGCGCGCTGCGCGGCCAGCCCGCCGCCGCGGCGGCGCTGCGCGACGCGGTGCGCGATCCGCTCGTCTACCACGTGCTGCGCTTCCACGGGCTGGTGCGAGAGCCGCTCGAACACCGCGTCGCCCGCGCGCTCGACGAGGTGCGCCCGTCGCTGAAGCAGCACGGCGGCGACGTCGAACTGGTGGCGGTGCGCCTGCCCGACACCGTCGAGGTGCGGTTGGTCGGCTCGTGCCAATCGTGCCCGTCGTCGGGCGAGACCTTGAGCGAAGGCGTCGAGCGGGCGATCAAGGCGCTGTGCCCGGAGGTCGTGAACGTCGTGCGCGTCAGCCGCGGTGCCGACGCGTTGGGCGACGGCGCGACGCAGGTGGTGCGCTTCATCAGCCCGTTCGCCCGCTCGCAGGATGCCGGCTGGACGCCGGTCTGCGCGCTGCACGAGCTGCCCGACGGCGGCGTGGTGTCGCGCAGCGTCGACGGCCGCGACGTGCTGCTCTACCGCGACGGCGACACCGTCTCCTGCCTCGACAACGCCTGCGCCCACATGGGCATGCCGCTCGATGGCGGCCAGCTCGACGCCGGCACGCTGCGCTGCCCGTATCACGGCTTCACCTACCGGCTCGACACCGGCGAGTGCCTGACGGTCCCCGAGGTGCAGCTCGCCGTGCACGCGGTGCGGGTCGTCGCCGACCGCGTGTCGGTGCGGCTGCGGCGCTAGCCGTCGCTCGCGCGCCCGTCGCTCCGCCCGATGACCATGGACACGCCCATCCTGTCGCCGACCGCCCTCGGGCCGGACATGGCCGGTGCCTGCATGCCGGACACCCGAACCGCCGCGCTCCCGGTGCGCCACGCGTCGCTCGCCCCGGCCGCGCGCCGGCCGGCGGCGCCGGCGCAACGCTGCGAGCCGCTGCTGGACCCGCGCGGCGCGCGCGTGATCCTCGGCGCGGCGGACGATCCGCTCGGCCTCGCGATCCCGGTGGTGCCGTCGGCGATCACGATGTTCGGCCCGCGCGGCGCCTGCCAGGTGGGCGACGGCTCGTTGTGGGTGGCCGACACCGGCCACCACCGCGTGCTCGGCTGGCACCGGCTGCCCACCTGCGACGGCGCGCCGGCCGACCTGCTGATCGGCCAGCCGGCATTCGACCGCGAGGGCCGCAACGCGCGCGGCCCGGTCGGCGCCGGCACGCTGAACGTGCCGACCGGCATCGCCGCCTGCGGCGCCGGCGGGATCGGCCTCGCCGTGGCGGATGCCTGGAACCACCGCGTGCTGATCTGGCACCGGCGGCCCACGCGCTCGCAGCAGCCGCCCGACGTCGTGCTCGGCCAAACCGACCCGACCGTCGGCGAAGCCAACCGCGGCGCCGACCGGCCCAGCGCGAACACGTTGTTCTGGCCCTACGCGGTGGCCTGGGACGGCGCCCGGCTGTGGGTGGCCGACACCGGCAACCGCCGCGTGCTCGCGTGGAAGGGCCTGCCGACCCGCGACGGCGCCCCGGCCGAGCTCGTGCTCGGCCAGCCCGATTTCGAGCACCGTGACGAGAACGGCGGCGGCGCGCCCGACGCCGGCAGCCTGCGCTGGCCGCACGCGATCGCCTTCCCGGTCTTCCCCGATTGCGCAGCGGCTGCCGGCCTTGCGGCGTCCGCGGGCGCGCTGGCCGCGGCGGACGACGCCCGCCACGGCGTCGCGATCGCCGACGCCGGCAACAACCGGCTGCTGGTCTGGCGCCGGCCGCCCGCCGCCCACCGCGCGCCCTGCGACGGGGTGATCGGCCAGCCGGACGCCTCGCTCGTCGAGCACAACCAGGGCTGCTACCACCCGGACGCCGCCTGCCTGAACATGCCCTACGGCGTGGTGGCGGCCGGCGATCGGCTGATCGTCGCCGACACCGCGAACTCCCGGCTGCTGGCCTGGCGCATGGCCGACCTGACGCGCCCCGGTGCCGCCGCCACCGCGCTCGCCGCCCAGCCCGACTGGAACAGCAAGGGCGACAACCGCTGGCAGCCGGCCGCGCGGGACAGCGTCTGCTGGCCGTACAACGTCGCGCTGGCCGGCGGCGACACGCTGCTGGTCGCCGATTCGGGCAACAACCGGGTGCTGCTGTGGTCGCTGGTGGCGGGCACCACCGACATTGCCGGAAGCGCCCCCGCTGCCGAAAGCGTGGGCCGTGCCCGAGGCTCCAGCAGCGCCACCGCAGCGGACGCCGCCGGCGCGCCGGCCTCGGCATGACGGATCCCCTCGCGATGGCTGCCGTCTCCGTCCCGTCGTCGCCGCTGGCCGCGTCATCGCACGTGGTGCCGCCCCGCGCCGACGCGCCGGTCGCCGAGTCCATCCGCGTGCGCGGCACGGTGCAGGGCGTCGGCTTCCGGCCGACGGTGTGGCGCATCGCGACCGAACTCGGCATCGGCGGCCAGGTCGCCAACGATGCGCTCGGCGTGCAGATCGATGCGATCGCTGCGCCGGCGCTGATCGACCGGCTGGTGCAGCGCCTGCGCGCCGAGGCACCGCCGCTGTCGCGCATCGAATCGATCGAGCGGCGGCGTGTCGCGCTGCCGGCGGAGGCGGCGCGGGCGCAGGCCGCGGCGGCCGACACAACCATCGCACGCGCCCCGACCACGGAAGCCGCGGCAGCGGACATCGCGCCGCCGAGCGCCTTCGTCATCGCCGCCAGCCGCGGCGGCGCGCCGGCCACCGCGGTCGCGGCCGACGCGGCGATCTGCGCGGCCTGCGTCGCCGACATCGTCGACCCGTTCGGGCGGCGCTTTCGCTACCCGCTGACGAACTGCACGCACTGCGGGCCGCGGCTGTCCTTCGTCACCGGCGTGCCCTACGACCGCGCGCTGACGACGATGGCCGGCTTTCCGATGTGCGAGGCCTGCCGCGCCGAGTACGAATCGCCGGCCGACCGGCGCTTCCATGCGCAGCCGATCGCCTGCCACGCCTGCGGGCCGAAGGTGCGGCTGCTGCGGCTCGACGGCCGCGCCTTCGCGCTCGACAGCTACACCTTCCTCGACGACTGTGACGCCGCCGGCACGCTGCTGGCGCGCGGCGAGGTGGTCGCGATCAAGGGCCTGGGCGGCTACCAGCTCGCCTGCGACGCGACGCAGCCCGCCGCGGTGGCACGCCTGCGCGCGCTGAAGCGCCGCGAGTGCAAGCCGTTCGCGCTGATGGCGGCGAGCGTCGACGCGGTGCGCGCCTGGTGCGAGGTCGATCCGGTTGAAGCGGCGCTGCTGCAATCGCCCGCCGCGCCGATCGTGCTGCTCGCGCGCCGGCCGTCGCCCGTCGAAGGTGCGCCAGCCATCGCCGACGCGGTGGCGCCCGGCGTCGCCACGCTCGGCTTCATGCTGCCCAGCACCGGGCTGCACCACCTGGTGCTGCGCCGAATGAAGCGGCCGGTCGTGCTGACCAGCGCCAACCTGAGCGACGAGCCGCAGGCGATCACGCTGGACGAACTGCGCGCGCGCTTCGGCGGTGGGGCGATCGCCGCC
>JBGAMJ010000240.1:0-4257 GCA_044223035.1 Piscinibacter sp. | reverse complement strand
CGAGATGCGGCGCCTGGCGCAGGCGGCCTCGCCCCGAGGCGACAGCTGGCAGGCGCGCGCCGTACTCGAGTTCATCGACCCCGGCAGCCAGGATCTGGCCACGCTGCACGCGCAGTGGATGGCCACGAAGGTCGAGGACCGCGGCCACGACCAGGTGCGGCCGCTGGCCGTGGCCTACGACTGGCTCCACGACCGCTGGACGCCGGACCAGCGCGCGCAACTGCGCGCCAAGCTGGCCGACGGCTGCGAATACCTCATCCAGTTCATCCGCACCGAACGCCTGTCGCCCTACAACGTGTACCTGTACAACGCGCCGTTCCAGGCGCTGGTGGCCTGCTCGCTCGCGCTGTGGCGCGACGACCCGCGCGGCGAGCCGGTGATGCGCTTCACTGCCGACCTGTGGAAGAACCGCGTGCTGCCGGTGTGGCGCCAGGTGATGGGCCAGAACGGCGGCTGGCACGAAGGCGGCGAATACGTCGGCATCGGCATCGGCAACGCCATCTGGGAGGTGCCGGCGATGTGGCGCAGCGCCACCGGCGAAGACCTGTTCGCCGCCGAGCCCGGCATCCGCGGCTTCCTCGACTTCGTGATCCACCGCACCCGGCCCGACGGCACCCACCTGCGCATCGGCGACGGCGCCTTCTTCGACCGCAACGTGCCGGCGCGGCTGCCGCTGGCGATCGAATACCGCCGCCCCGCCGCCTACACGATGGCCGCACCCGGCGGCGTCGCACCCACCGCCTGGCCCTGGGGCCCGCTGCCCAAGAGCTGGCTGGCCGACCCTGCTGCGCCGGCGCGCGAGCCGCTGTCCAAATGGTTCGACGGCATCGGCTGGGTGATCGCGCGCAGCGGCTGGGGGCCCGACGCGACGATGGTCAGCTTCAAGGCGGGCGACCACTATTGGTCGCACAGCCACCTCGACCAGGGCAGCTTCACGATCTACAAGGGCGGCGCGCTGGCGCTGGACAGCGGTGCCAACTACGGCCCCGGCTACGGCTCCGACCACCACCTGAACTACAGCATGCAGACGATCGCGCACAACGCGATCACCGTCACCGACCCCGACGACACCGTACCGATGCCGGCCGCCGCGAACGAGAAACCGCGCGCGATCGCCAACGACGGCGGCCAGCGGCGCGTCGGCTCCGGCTGGGGCATCGAGCGTGCGCCGCTGGACCACGCGGAGTGGGATGCCAAACGCGAGCTGTACCACACCGGCCGCATCGTCCGGCAACAGGACCAGGACGGCATCACGCTGGCGGTGGCCGACGTCACCCCGGCCTACACCAACAAGCTGTCGGGCAAGGGCACCTTCTCGCAGCGCACGCGGCGCGTCGAGCGCGCGTGGCGCGTGTTCGCCTACGACCGCATCGACGACGTGGTGGTGGTCTACGACGACGTGGTCGCCACCAAACCCGCTTTCCGCAAGCGCTGGCTGCTGCACACCACGAACCAGCCGCAGATCGACGGCAGCAGCTTCGTCGCCGAAGTGGCGCCGCGCCCGGGCCCGGGCCGCGCCGGCGGCCGGCTCGAAGGCCGGGTGCTGCTGCCGCGCGACGCCGTGCTGCTGCCGATCGGCGGGCGCGGCTTCGAGTTCTGGGTCGAAGGCGTCAACTACGACGAAGGCGGCAAGCTCGCGCAGGCCGCCGCCAAAGCGCCGCCGCAGGGCATCGAGCCCGGCCGCTGGCGGCTCGAAGTGATGCCCGCCGCCGACGCCGCCGCCGACCGCTTCCTGGTGGTGCTGCTGCCGCGCGCGCCGGGCGATGCGGCGCCGCAGCGCGTGCGCCTGCTCGAAGAGGCCGGCCGCACCGGCGCCGAAGTCGCCGGGCCGCAGCGCACCGTGCGCTACTGGTTCCGCGAGGGGGAGCTGGGCGCGCAGGTGGAGGTGGTGCCGCGTTGAGGGTC
The DNA here is from genome assembly GCA_044223035.1 of Piscinibacter sp. GTDB lineage: Bacteria > Pseudomonadota > Gammaproteobacteria > Burkholderiales > Burkholderiaceae_C > JBGAMJ01. The sequence continues at coordinate 2,352 of JBGAMJ010000240.1, read as the reverse complement.
GGCGTCGAGGGTCGGCGCTTTGGGGCCGCCTCGCCGCCCATGCTGCCCGCCGAGGCTGAGAGGCTGAGAGGCTTTGAACCAAATGGGCTAATATCCATGCCCAATTGGACGGAGACTTGCGATGCACCGCACCGCCGAGAAGATTCCGGTAAAGACCCCGGTAAAGACCCCGGTGAAGGGCCCGATGACGCCGGCCTGGCAGCCTGCGCTGCGGCGCGTCATCGCCGGCCGGGCCAGCTACGCCGCGATCCATTCGTTGAACCGCGCCGAGCGCATCGGCATGGTCAAGCAAGGCGTTCCGGCGCGGCTGTTGACGACCCTGTGCGCCGACATGCAGGTGCCGCGCGAGCGGCTCTACGGCTGGATCGGCATCGCGCGGACGACGGCCAATCGCAAGATCAAGGAGGATTCGCTGCTGAGCCAGGATGAAAGCGAGCGTGTGCTGGGCATCGCGCGGATGCTCGGGCAGGTGCAACAGATGGTCGCAGAGTCCGGCACCCTGCCCGGCTTCGATGCCGCCCGCTGGACGGCGCAGTGGCTGACCGAGCCGAACCCCGCGCTGGATGGCCGCAGCCCGGGCGAATTCATGGACACGGCCGACGGCCGGGGGCTGGTGTCCAGCCTGCTCGCGCAGATGCAGTCCGGGGCCTACGCGTGAGCGCCGGCGTCACGCTGTGGCGCATCGCGACCGACACCGCCGACTACGAGGCTCATGACCTGAGCGGCAGGGGCGCCGAAGCCACCGGCGGGCGGTGGAATCGCGCCGGCACGCCGCTGGTCTATTGCTCGACGACGCGGGCGCTGGCCTGCCTGGAAACCGTGGTGCACCTGGCCCGCCACCCGTTGCCGCTGAACCGCTGGCTGGTGGGCATCACCGTCCCCGCGCCGGCTTGGGCGGCTGCCGTGGACCTGGACGGCGCCACGCTGGTCGGCTGGGATGCACAGCCGGCGGGCAAGGCTTCGCTCGATTGGGGTACGGCCTGGGCGCAAGCGGGCACCACGCTGCTCGCGCGCGTGCCCTCGGTGGTGGTGCCGGAAGAGTTCAACGTCCTGATCAATCCGGCGCACGCGGCAATCGCGCACGTCGAATCGAAGAAGTGGCGCCGCTGGCTGTACGACGCCCGCCTGACCACGGGTACCGCGTCACGCTGACCGTACTGGTTCCGCGAGGGTGAACTGGGCGCGCAGGTGGAGGTGGTGGCGCGTTGAGGGTCGGCGTTGGTGGTCGGCGTTGAGGACCGGCGGACGCCCCGGATGCGGCCCCGACGCAGGCCGGATCCGTCATCGGCAGTCGTGCTCATGTTGGTCCCGCGCCGCGAGCAACACGGCATCGAGATGCAGTACTTCCCGAACTGAAGTGTCTTCAAGCGCGAGATCGTCGCGGCCACCCGCGAATGCTCGCCTGCTCGAGGTCAGTCTTCGGGCCCGAGCCGTGCGGCCATCCGCTCGAGGGCTTCGGCCAATCCCGGCAGATCCTGCTCGATGGTTGTCCGGATGACGCCGAGTGCCAGGCCGGGAATCACAACGCGACAGCCTCGGCCAGCACACGAGGGCGCAGCGCCGGGTGCAAGGCGTCTTCGGTCAGGACCTCAACGCGCCGGCCCAACAGATCCTGGGCGTCGAGCAGCAGCCCGCCGAGCGCCAGACCGCTGGTGCCCGGCTTCAACGTGACCAACAGATCCACATCGCTGTCGTCGCGTGCGTCCCCGCGCGCCATCGAACCGAACACGCGCACGTCGATCACGCCGCGGCGGCGCGCAGCGGCGAGCAGCGAATCGCGATGGCGCTCGATCAGCGGGTGCAGGGCCATGCGGCAGTCTAGGGCACGGGGGATACGCCACGGCAACTGCGCGTCGGGCCCGTTGACGCGCGCGAAGGATGCATTTGCTCACGCCGGGCCCGGGCAGTGCACCAGGCCCCGGCCGCACTGCGGCTAGGATCGCGAGGCCCGCGCCGGGGCACGATGCGGCGATGTGCGATCCATGACCGAACCCGACACCTCCAACACGCCCGCCGGCCCTGCCGGCGCGCCGCCCGGAACCCTACCCGCGCTGACCAGCGGCCGCCCGCGCTTCGCCGGCGCGCGGCTGGCCGGCATCGCCGCCGCCCAGGGCGACCTGGCCGCGTGGCGCGCGGCGCTGGCCGAAGCCGCGCCGGGGCCGGAAGGTGCCGCCGCGGTGGCCGGCGCCGTGGGCGGCGACTTCGCGGTCGGCCTCACCGACGCCGCCGGCCGCACGTTCCTGGCGGTGGACCGCTTCGCGATCCGCACGCTGTGCTGGCGCGTCATCGACGGCGCCCTGCACTTCGCCGAGCGCGCCGACACGCTGGCCGCGCTGCCGCCACGCGCCGAGA
>JBGAMJ010000046.1:0-36252 GCA_044223035.1 Piscinibacter sp. | reverse complement strand
ACTCGTGCATCCACTCGCGGCGGCCGTTCTCGCGGATCGCCACGAACTCCATCTCCGGCGTCACGATGCCGCGGCGCGCGTAGTGCATCTGTGTCACGTTGGCGCCGGCGCGCGCGCGGCGCGGCCGGCGCTGCAGCGCGGCGGCCTCGGCGCGCAGCGCCTCGATGCGCTCGCGTTCGCGCTCGGCGTGCTTCACGCCGTCGTCCAGCGCAGCGCGCGGCCGGCCGTCGTACGGCTCGGTGTCGCCGCGGTCGCCGATCCACGACGAGCGCATCGGCGGCAGGCCGCGCCGCACGTCGATCTCCGCAGCCGGGTCGGTGTAGGGGCCGGAGGTGTCGTGCAGCACGACGCGCTCGCCGTTGGAGAGCGCGATCTCGCGCATCGGCACGCGCACGTCGGGCCGGCTGCCGGCGACGTGCCGCTTGCGCGAGGCGGGGAAGGGCTCGCGCGTCAGCGACAGGCGTTCATCCAGGCTCGGGGCCGGGCCGTGCAGCGTGGGATCGGGGGCGTTCATCGCGGTCTCCTGGTGGATGCAACAAGGGCGTGCTCCGGAGACCGTCTGCCGCGTACCGGACATCCGCCACCCCGATCGACGAGGCGCGACTGCCGGCATGCCATGGACATGCGCTCTTCTTCCGCCGGTATGAACCGGATCAAGTTCTCGGGTTCGGTCGGATCGACCGTCTCAGCGATTCGGGCCTGTTGGCCCACGCACCCCGGAGCGGGGCGGATTGTGGGACCGGTGGCGCGGCGGTGTCAACGACTCGACTCGACTGATGAAATGCGGCCACGCTTGCGGAGCCTCTCCGGCGTCGCTCGCGAAGGTGGGCAGCGCGGATCGACAGGATTCGGGTCGCGGCGACCTGCGCCGCTTGTTCGGAGCCTCCGGTCACTCAATCGTCCGGCAGATCGTGGCCTTGGTCGCGCACAGCCTTGACCCATCGACGTATGGCCGAGCGCAAGCGACGTTGCGCTTGGTCGTCGAGCGGCATGGAGTCCACCAGGCCCAGAACTTCGACCGGCGTCACGTAGCCATGGGCGAGCATCGCCATGCAGAACTCGCGGTCCTTGTCTCGCCCCGCGGCGGCCTTGGACATGAACAGATCTCGCGGGTCAAGGCAGTAGCCGACTCGCAAGTTGGTCGCGGCGCTCTGCACTCGATGCACGCGGCTCATCCAGTCCTGCGGCAGAAGTGCAGTCTCCGGCCCGACGCCCTGTGCGTAGTAGCCATAGGTCTCGTGGAATTGCGAGCCTTCGCCGATGGCGCCCTCGATCTTCTCGGCCAGTTCGGGTGCCCGCATGGGATAGATGTCCGCTTCAGCAGACATCGTGAAGATGTCGTGGGGGTTGGGGACGGCGCCCAGGATCGACTGGCTGCCCACGATGATGAACTCGTACTGATCCGTCACGTCGGCGCTCGCGCGGATGATGTGCTCGAGTTCTTCGCGCGTCATGTGGGCGTCTTGATGTCGGGGCCGCCGAGCACGAGCCCCTTTCGCAATCGCCCCACCTGGTCCAGCACGCTCTGGCGCACCGGTTCGGGGAGCACGGCAGTGAGCGGAGAGGCCTGGCGAAGTTCCTGCGCGCGGCGCGTGCGCCCGAGGATCTTGCGCCACATGCCTTGCTGCAGGATCTCCCGCCACTCACGCCACAGGCTCATGGAACGGGAACTGCCCGCATCGATCCAGCGTTCCAGCGTCTCCTGGGCCTGCTGCAAAAGCGCAGGATCGGCACGAACCAGCCGAACGGCTTCTTCGTGCAGCGCCAGGCTTTGAAGATCCTGGACCTGGTGCTTCGACTCGTCGGCCAGCACCGTCACTTGCACCACCGGGCGCGCCCGCTTGGACCGCGCTGCAGCGGTGCCCGCCGGGCCGGGCTGCATGGCATCGCCGGCCAGCAATGCAAGTTCTCCACTGATGCCCAGCACGGACATCACACGCAGGTACGTTCCGATGGATGGGCCGGGGTCTCCAGCTTCCACGGAGCCCAGTGTCGTGCGTGAGATCCCGGCACGCTTGGCCAACTCCACGGTGCCAAGTCCCTGCGACTTGCGCAGACGCTTGAGCCGATCGCCGAGCTGGAGGAGCAACTGGCGTTCGAGCACGGCGGTGCCGTCCGAGGCGTTCATTTGTCCAGAATATTAAGCAAATGCCATGATTTTGTCCACTTGACCGGCCCCATCAACGAGGTATGAGCCCGGAGCCGGGTGCTCACCGCGGTGCCGCGTTCGCGTCGTGGCGGGTCGGCGCCACAGCCGCGGGAGCCTTCATGCCGCCGTCACACGCGCTGCCTGTAATGGCCTCGGTAGCGCCAGACACACACGCATGAACACGCTCATCACCCCAGGACACCCGTCCGCTGTCTCCCTCGCATCACCCGTATCCGCCGGCCGGCGGGCTGAACCGGCCGCACGCCCCGCCTACCGGCTGCGGCTCGCCGCCGATGCGGCCGACCTGCGGGCCACGCAGGCGCTGCGCTTCGAGGTATTCAACGTCGAACTCGACGAGGGCCTGCTGCAGTCCTACGACACCGGCCTCGACGAGGATCCCTTCGACGCGGTCTGCGACCACCTGCTGGTCGAGGACGCAGCGAGCGGCCAGGTCGTCGGCACCTATCGCTTGCAGACGGGCCTGCGCGCGGCCGCGGGGCTCGGCTACTACGGCGAGCGCGAGTTCGACTACCTGCCGTTCGAGCGGGTGCGGGCGCAGGTGCTGGAGCTCGGCCGTGCCTGCATCCAGCGCGAGCACCGGCACTTTGCGGTGCTCAACCTGCTGTGGAAGGGCATCGCCGCCTATGCGCGCGAGCGCGGGCTGCGCCACCTGATCGGCTGCAGTTCGCTGACCTCGCAGGATCCGGCGCTCGGCCTCGCCGCCTACCGCCAGCTCGCGCCGCAGTGGGCGCCGGAGGCCTGGCGCACGCGGCCGCGGCCGGCCTTCGCCTGCCCGGCGGTGGAGCCGGCGGCCGGGCCGGTGAACATCCCGCGCCTGCTGACGGCCTACCTCGCGCTCGGCGCGGCGATCTGCAGCCCGCCGGCGATCGACCGCGAGTTCCGCACCATCGATTTCCTGACCTGGCTCGACCTGGAGTCGCCGACGATGCGGGCGCTGCAGCGGCGCGGGCGCTTCAACGGCTGAGCGCCGGCACGCCGTCCCCGGGCGCCTCCGCGACGGCCCGATACTTGGCGGGCATGAGCCATGTCCCGCGGCCCCTGGGGAACGCCCCGTTGCCCGCCGCGGCATCCTCCGGAGGCGAGCGATGAACTCAACGGTGGTCGTGCTGGGCAGCGTCAACGCCGACCTGCTGTTGCGTTGCCCATCGCTGCCGCGGCCGGGCGAGACGGTGCACGGCCACGGCTTTCGCACGCTGCCCGGCGGCAAGGGCGCGAACCAGGCGGTGGCGGCCGCGCGGCTGGGCGCGCAGGTGGTCTTCGTCGGCTGCGTCGGCGATGACGATTTCGGCCGCGCCGCCGCCGCCACGCTGGCGCGCGAGGGCATCGACACCACGCACCTGCAGCGCGTGCCCGGCAGCCGCACCGGCGTCGCGATGATCCTGGTCGAGGATTCGGGGCAGAACTGCATCGCGCTGTCGGCCGAGGCCAACGGCGCATTGGGCGTCGCCCAGGTCGACGCGGCCGCCGCGCGGATCCGGCAGGCCGCGCTGCTGGTCTGCCAGCTCGAGTCGCCGCTGGCGGCGGTGCGCCACGCGATCGGCATCGCGCACGCGGCCGGCGTGCCGGTGCTGCTGAACCCGGCGCCGGCGCGGCCGCTGCCCGACGATCTGCTGGCGCAGGTCGAGGTGCTGGTGCCCAACGAGAGCGAGGCGGCCGTGCTGCTCGGCGCGGAGGGCCGCGTGCCCGCCGCGGGGCCGGACGCGGCGGGCGGCTTCGATGCCGCGGACGCGGCGGCCCGCCTGCGCCGGCGCGGGCCGCGCACGGTGATCGTCACGCTCGGTGCCGCCGGTGTGCAAGTCGCCGATGCTGCCGGCAACCGGCACTTCGCGGCGCCGCCGGTGCGGGCCGTCGACACCACCGGTGCCGGCGACACCTTCATCGGCGCCTACGCCGCCGCCCGCTGCGAAGGACAGGACCTGCCCGCGGCGGTGGCCTTCGCCCAGCGTGCCGCGGCGCTGAGCGTCACGCGGGCCGGCGCGATCGACGCGATCCCGCATCGGCACGAGCTGGCATTGCCGCCGGGCTGAACCCGCGTCGGCGCCGCGGCGACGGTGTGTCGGCCCGCGGCGGCTTGCGGCCGCTCGGCAGGCGGATCGAGCCGCGCGAGCCGGGCGAACCGGCCGAACCGGGCGAACCGCGCGAACCGGGCGAGCCGGGCGAACCGGGCGATGCCGCCGGCCGACCTCGCCGCATCCACCATCGGTGGGACGAGTCCCCCGGCGCCGGGCCTGGCGGCGGGAGAAGTCCGGCCGGATGCCGGAACCCGATGCTAGATTCCCGCCGGGCGCCGCGCCGCGCGCCTCTTCGGGCCCTCCCCGCGCCGCCGTCGACACGCGCCGATCCCGATGGCTGCCCACGAACCGCCCTCGACCATCCTGCGACCCGCCTTGCCCTTGAGTCCCTTTCCGATCTCGTCCTACTTCCGCGAGCTGCCGCTCGCCGCCTGGCCCGGCGGCTTCGATGGCGCCGATGCCGAGCCCTGGCATCTCGTCGCGCAGATCCGCGATCGCCTGCCCGGGTGGATCCGTGAACTCGATCCGCGCGACCACCGCGTCGAGCACCATGCCGACGGCGACGTGGCGGTGCATCGTCTCGCCACCATCGAACCCGGCGCGGTGCTGAAAGGCCCCCTCGTCGTCGAGGCGGGGGCCTTCGTCGCCGCCGGCGCGTACCTGCGCGGCGGCAACTGGATCGGCGCCGGGGCATCGGTCGGCCCGGGCGTCGAACTCAAGACCTGCATCGTGATGCCGCGTGCCCGGCTCGCGCACTTCAACTTCGTCGGCGATTCGATCGTCGGCGCCGGCGCCAACCTCGAAGCCGGCAGCATCGTCTGCAACCACCGCAACGAGCGCGGCGGCGGCGAGGTGCGGGTGCGCATCGACGGTGCGCTGCGTGGCACCGGCTGCACGAAGTTCGGCGCGCTGATCGGCGACGGTGCGCGCATCGGCGCTAACGCGGTGCTGGCACCCGGCTGCCTGGTGCCGCCGGGCGGCATCGTCGGGCGCTGCGCGCTGGTCGATCCCGAACTGGGCGAGTACGACTACGGCGGCGCGAAGGGGGCCTAATGACGCTGCGCGTGCTGTCGTGGGTGATGCTGGCGGCGATCGTCGCCGCGGTCGGCTGGCGGTATCGCGACGCCGACTGGGTTCGCGGGTGGGCCCGTTCCGGTCCGGCCGAGCCGGTGCGCATCCATTTCGACAACGGCACGGTGCGCGAGTACCTGCCCGCGTCGACGCCCGATGCGGCGCCGCTCGCCGGCCCGGCGGGCGTGCGCAAATGCCGGCGCGGCAGCGAGATCAGCTACGTCAGCGGCACCTGCCCCGCGGGCTCGAAGGAACAGCCGATCGCCGGCGGCACGGTCAGCGTCGTGCCCGGCGCCGGCGCGCCGAAGCCGCCGCCGGCCGTGGCCGCCGGGCCGCGCCGTTCGACCCTGTACGACGCGCTCGACCCCTCCGGCGAACCGAACCTGCGCGAGCGCGCGATGGAACGCGCGATCGACCCGCCAGCGCGGCGGCCGTGACCGTGATGGACCGTGATCGCGCGCCATCGCCCCATGCCACCCGCCAGAATGCCGAGTCCCCGGCCGATCGGAATGCCATGAATCCATCCTCCCAGCCACTGCCCGGCAACGTGGTGTTCGCGCTCGACGTGCCGCGCGTCGCCCGCTTCTACCAGCGGCTGCTCGGCATGGCGGTGGTCGCCAGCGTGCCGGGCCGCACCGTGCTGGCAGCGCCGGCGTTCGAGCTGGTCGTGCATGCGCTGCCGCCGGAGGTGGCGCCGACGGTGCGCATCGAGTCGCCGCCGCAGCGCCGCAAGGGGGCGCCGGTGAAGCCCTTCTTCCCGGTCGATGATTTCGCCTCGGCACGCGTGCGCGCGGCCGGGGAGGGCGGCGTGGTCGATCCGCCGCAGGCCGAGTGGGCGTTGCCGCGCTTTCGCGCCTGCGACGGCCACGACCCGGAAGGCAACGAATTCCAGTTGCGCGTGGCGTTGTAGCGCCACGGTGGGCTTGCTCCGCAGCGGCGGCGCCCGGTCGTTCTTCTGCGGCGCGTCGTCGTGCCGCGGCCCGGGTGCTCCGGCCGTTCCGACCGTTCCGCCCATCGCCGCCATCGGCAGCCTGTCGCGCCGGATCGGCGCTTCGGCGGGCCGCGCTGTCGCCGGCCGGCCGACGATGCGACCATCCGGCGATATGTCCACCGCGTCTTCCTCCCCACCGTCGCAGCCACCGCGTCGCACCGGCGGCCGGCCCGTGCCGCCCGAGCGTGCGCGGGCGCGGTCCGCCGCACTCGGTCTCGCGCTCGCCCTCGCGTTGTCGGCCTGGCTCGTCGCGGCACCCGCCGCGGCGTTCGAGATCCGCAACCCCTGGCCGGTCGCCGCGGCCGGCGCGCCGCAGCGCGAGGCGCGCACGCTGGAGCGCTTTCGCCGGCTCGATCTGCGCACCGATGCGCGCGTCGTCGTTCGCCAGGGCGACATGGCGGGTGTCGAGGTCGAGGTCGAGGCCGAGCCGAACGTGCTGCCGCTGATCGAGACGAGCGTGCAGGACGGCACGCTCGTGGTGCGCGACACGCGGCGTTTCAGCGGCTCGCAGGCGGTGGTGCGGGTGACGGCGCGCCACCTGGCCGGCGTGCAGGCGAGCGGCGCGGTCGCGGTATCGATGGACGGCTGGTCGGCCCGCGCGCTGTCGCTGGACCTGGGCGGTTCGTCCGCCCTGCGGCTGAGCCGCCTGAAGGTCGAGCGACTCACCGTGCATCAAGGCGGCAGCAGTGCGCTGCGCGTCGATGGCCGCGCCGGCGAACTGAGCGCCGCGCTGGGTGGCTCGGCGGCGCTGCAGGCCGGCGATCTGGAGGCGAGCGCGGTGTCGGTGACGGCCGGCGGCTCGGCGCAGGCGCTGGTCTGGAGCGCCGGCGCGCTGGACCTGACGCTCGGCGGATCGTCCGCCGTGCGCTACTACGGCCGCTCGGTGCCGAACCTCGTCACCGGCGGGTCCGCCACCGTCTCACGGATCGGCGACGCGCCGCCGGCGGCCGGGCGCTGATCGACCCGCTGCGCACCGGTCGAGCGGCCACACACCGATCGACGCGTGTCGGGCCTCAGCCCACCGCGCCGAACATCGCGCCCACGCCGGCCGTGACCGCCATCGCGAGCGCGCCCCAGAACGTGACGCGCGTGGCGCCGACGACCGGGCTGGCGCCGCCGGCGCGCGCGGCCAGCGTGCCCAGCACCGCGAGGAACAGCAGCGAGGCGCCCGCCACCGCGGCGATCAGCCGCGGCCCGGGCACCAGGGCGGTCACCACCAGCGGCAGCATCGCGCCGACCGCGAAGCTGCCGGCCGACGACATCGCCGCCTGGATCGGCCGTGCCGACAGCGCGTCGGTGATGCCCAGTTCGTCGCGGGCGTGCGCACCCAGCGCGTCGTGGGCCATGAGCTGTTCGGCCACCTGCTGCGCGAGCCTGTGGTCGAGGCCGCGGCCGACGTAGATCGCGGTCAGCTCGCGGCGCTCGGCGGCCGGGTCCGACTCCAGTTCGGTTCGCTCGCGCGACAGGTCGGCCTTTTCGGTATCGGCCTGGCTGTGCACCGACACGTACTCGCCGGCCGCCATCGACATCGCGCCGGCCACCAGCCCGGCCACGCCGGTCACCAGCACGCTGCCGTGGCTGGCGCTCGCCGCCGCCACGCCGACCACGAGGCTGGCGGTCGAGACGATGCCGTCGTTCGCGCCGAGCACGGCGGCGCGCAGCCAGCCGACGCGGTCGGTGCGGTGGCGTTCGGTGTGGCGGCGGTGCGGTGCCATGGGGTGTCGGTTCGTCGATGGGGGGAGGATGGGGCGGCGAGCACGATTCGAGCCGGGCGCTCAGGTGGTTCCGCGCACGACCAGCTCGGTCGGCAGCACCACCGATTCGATGGTTTCGCCGGCCAGCCGCGCCAGCAGCAGCGTCACCAGCGTGCGGCCCGCGGTGTCGATCGCCTGGCGAACGGTGGTCAGCGGCGGGTGCGCCACCTCGGCCAGGCCGATGTCGTCGAAGCCGACGACGCGCACGTCCTCGGGCACCCGCAGCCCGCGCGAGCGCAGCGTGGCGATGATCGTCAGCGCCATCAGGTCGCTGCAGGCGAATACGGCGTCGAAGTGGGGCGGTGCCGGCAATTGCGCCGCCGCACTCGCCACCACCTCGGTGACGAAGGGCACCGGCTGCAGCAGCGCCGGATCGGGCTCGAGACCGCGCGCGCGGTGTGCCGCCACATAGCCCGCGTGTCGCTGGCCCATCTCCGGGAACCGGGGGTTGCCGAAGAACGCGATGCGCCGCGCGCCGGCGGCCAGCAGGTGCTCGGTGGCCTGGACGCCGCCGCCGATGTTGTCGCTGCCGACGGTGCAGTAGAGCTGGTCCGGCAGGCGGGCGCCCCAGACGACGAAGGGCGTGCCGCGCACCGCCAGCGCGTTGATGCGCGCGTGGTTGTATTCCTGGCCGAGCAGGATGGTGCCGATCGCCTGCCGGGTGTCGTAGGGCAGCGTCAGCTCCTCGAAGCGATCGGCGAGCACCGGCACCACCAGCATCTGGTGGCCGCTGTCGATCAGCGCATCGCCGATGCTGCCGACGAGCTTCAGGAAGAACGGGTCCTTGAAGTGCCGGCGCCGCTCCGGGAAGTACGGGAACGCCAGCGCCACGGTCGCCGGCGCCTTGCCTCGCATCATCCGCGCCCCGGCATCGACGTTGTAGTGCAGCGATTTCGCCAGCTCGTTGATGCGGTCGCGCGTCTCGGCGCTGAGCTTCGGGTGGTGGCTCAGCGCGCGCGACACGGTCGAGATCGACACGTTGGCCAGCCGCGCGATGTCGGCCATCTGCAGGCGCGCCGGCCGCGGCTCGGCAGCGGGCGCTGACGGCGTGGCGTCGTCGGCGGGCGGTTCGGCGGGCGCTGGCATGGGCGCCGACGGTGGCGTCGGCTTCGGCGACGCCGCGGCGGGCGATTTGGGTCGGGGCATGGGCGAGGGGCTTTCAGCGATCCGCCCGCGGTCGGGTGGCCGAGCGCGGGCGGATGGGTTCGTCGGATGGTAGCCGCGGCGGATTCGGCGCCGCGCGCCGAATGTCCGGATGACTTCTCAACTAGAAAAACGTTTGCATCAGTTTTGTCCCGGTGTTGGCGTTTACGCGATTGAATGGAGATAGGGCGCCGATGTGACTTAGGGAAAGCGAGCGTCATCGTTCCACAACAGGATCGACCTTCTAGATTGCAAACGTTTGCATAACTTGCTGATAATGGCGCCACGCCCGGTCGTTTCCCGGTCCCCCGCTTCCCGGCGGCGGCCCCGGCAGCCGATCGGACGGCATCGAAGCCGACGTCGGGCATGCCCGGCCGGGCGTCGGTACGCGCCAAATCCAAAGCGCTTTGGAGTGTACCGATCACCAACCCTTTCGACCACCGATCCTCACGAGGAGACCCACGATGACATCGACGACGAGACGAGCGAAGCTGGCCGCAGGCGCCGCCACCCTGGGCCTGGCCGCCCTGGCCGGAAGCGCGCATGCCGTGCCGGGCAAGGATTTCGAGTTCGGCGGCTACTTCCGCAGCGGCGCGGGCACCAGCAGCGAGGGTGGCAAGGAGGTCTGCTACCGGCTGCCGGGCTCGGTGCTGTGGTTCCGCCTCGGCAACGAGTGCGACACCTATGCCGACCTGGTGTTCAAGGCGGCGCTGGGCGAGGTCGACGGCACCAAGTTCAAGTCGACCTTCCGCTTCTCGTACGGTACCCAGGGCATCGCCAACTGGGAGCAGACCTCCCCGTCGTTCCGCGAGGTCTTCGTCGAGGCGCAGGACATCGGCGCCGGCATGAACATGCCCGCGCTGAAGGGCGCGACGCTGTGGGCCGGCAAGCGCTTCTACGGCAACCGCGACATCCACATGCTGGACTACGGCTTCTGGGAGCCGAACCAGGGCGTGGGCGCGGGCCTGGAGAACGTGGACGTCGGCGTCGGCAAGTTCGCCTACGCGCTGATGCGCATCGGCGACTTCACCGGCTATGGTGTCAACACCGCGCTGGGCGGCTTCAACCCCGACCTGATCGGCGGCGGTTCGCGCACGGTGAGCGTGCATGACTTCCGCCTCGAGGACATCCCGACCAATCCGGGCGGCAAGCTGGCGCTGGGCGTCGACATCTCGCTGGCCAACAACCGCGACGGCCAGTCGTCGTACACGGTCGACACCGCCACGCCGATCGACATCGACAACAACCCGGCCACGCCGCCGGTCAACGTGCTGGTGCGCGAGACGAAGACGATCGACAACAAGGCGGGCAAGAACGGCCTCGGGCTGCACTTCCAGCACCGCCAGGAAGACCTGCTCGGCCTCGGCGGCTTCAACGAGATCGTGCTGAAGTACGCGAAGAACGCGATGACGCTGCGCGGCTGGGGCATCGCCGGCAGCACCGACACGCGCACCGAGTGGCTGCTGTTCGACCACTGGGTGATGGAGCCCAAGGGCTCGCCGTTCACCGCGTCGATGACCGCCGGCGTGCGCAGCGCCAAGATCAACGGCGTCGGCAGCAAGGAGTTCTGGATCGGCGCGCGGCCGCAGTACCACATCAACAACATCTGGAGCCTGATGGCCGAGGCCGGCTACCAGCAGGCCAGCTCCGATGGCGACACGCTGGGCACGCGCAAGCTGTCCAAGCTGACGCTGGGTACGCAGTTCTCGATGGGCCGCAGCATCTGGTCGCGTCCGTCGATCCGCTTCTTCACCACCTATGCGAAGTGGAACGACGCGGCCGCCGCCGCCGGCACCGTCACCTGCACCGGGCGTGACTGCAACACGCCGGTCGATGCGTTCAAGAACAAGCGCAGCGGCCTGAGCTACGGCGTGCAGGTCGAGGGCTGGTTCTGAGCCCGCGCCGCGCGGGCTCCGGAATCTCCGGGGCCCGCGCGGCGGATCGTCTTCCACGTTCCCACCCTCATCCCCACGCAGCGAGGCCGGCCGCCATGGCAACCCCCCTCTCGTCCACTGAACCTTCCGCCCAGCCGACCGCCCCACGCGGCTGGCGCGGCGACGTGATCTACCAGATCTACCCGCGCAGCTTTGCCGACAGCAACGGCGACGGCATCGGCGACCTGCCCGGCATCACCGCCCGGCTGGACCACGTCGCCTCGCTCGGTGTCGACGCGATCTGGCTGTCGCCGTTCTTCAAGAGTCCGATGAAGGACTTCGGCTACGACATCAGCGACTACAACGACGTCGACCCGATGTTCGGCACGCTGGCCGACTGCCGCGCGCTGGTGGCGCGGGCGCACGCGCTCGGGCTGAAGGTGATGATCGACCAGGTGCTGTCGCACACCTCGGACGAGCATCCCTGGTTCGTCGAGAGCCGTTCCAGCCGCGACAACCCGAAGGCCGACTGGTACGTCTGGGCCGACGCGAAGGACGACGGCACGCCGCCGAACAACTGGCTGTCGATCTTCGGCGGCAGCGCCTGGCAGTGGGACACGCGGCGCCGCCAGTACTACCTGCACAACTTCCTGACCAGCCAGCCCGACCTCAACTTCCACCAGCCGGCGGTGCAGGACGCGCTGCTCGCCAACCTCGGCCGCTGGCTCGAACTCGGCGTCGACGGCTTCCGGCTGGACGCGATCAACTTCTGCTACCACGACGCGCAGTTGCGCAGCAACCCGGGCCGCGGCATGCCGGCCGGCGACGACCCGACCGCGCCCGCCTCCAACCCCTACAGCTGGCAGGTGCACCGGCACGACAAGAGCCAGCCCGAGGCGCTGGACTTCCTGCGCCGGCTGCGCGCGTTCGTCGACGGGTTCGGCGACATCGCGCTGCTGGGCGAGATCGGCGACGAAGCCGGCATGGCGATGGTTGCCGAATACACCGACGGCGGCGACAAGCTGCACCAGGGCTACTGCTTCGACCTGCTCTCGCCCGACCATCGCCCGGCCTACGTGCGCGCCGTGATCGAGCGCTTCGAGGGCCTGGGCGGCGACGGCTGGCCGTGCTGGGCGCTGTCCAACCACGACTGCATGCGCCTGGCCACCCGCTGGGGCGGCGCCGAGCCGCCACCCGCGCTGCTGCGCCTGGCCGCCGCGCTGCAGCTCAGCCTGCGCGGCAGCGCCTGCATCTACCAGGGCGACGAACTCGGCCTGACCGAGGCCGAACTGCGCTTCGAGGACCTGCAGGACCCCTACGGCAAGACGATGTGGCCCGAGTTCAAGGGCCGCGACGGCTGCCGCACGCCGATGCCGTGGAACGGCGCCGAGCCCGACCTCGGCTTCGGCAGCGGAGCGACGCGCCCATGGCTGCCGGTGGCGGAAGCGCACCGCGCGCTGGCGGCCGACCGGCAGGACGGCGATCCGTCGTCGCTGCTGAACCACTACCGCCGCATGCTGCGCTGGCGGCGCGGGCAGCCGGCGCTGGTGCACGGCTCGATCACGCTGCTGCCCGAGCATCCGCAGGTGCTGGCCTACGTGCGCGAGTTCGAGGGCGAGCGCGTGCTGTGCGCGTTCAACCTGGGGGAGACGGCGGTGACTTATGCGCTGCCCGACGGGCTGGCGGTGACCGGCGTGCTGGCGGAGAGCGGGGCGTCGGGAGGCGAACTGGTCGACGGTGGGGTGGGGTTCGGGCCGTACGGGGTGTTGTTCGGGAGGGTGGGCTGACGGGGTGGGCGAGGCCGCCGTCGCAGCCAGCGCAGCGCGAAGATCAACGCCGCATGGGCGAGCGCCGCGGCAAAACCCACCGTCAACAGCAAGCGCAGCCAGGGCCCGGCGCTCGCTCCCGCTCCCGCCAGGCCCAGGCCGGCGCCGGCCAGCAGGGCCAGTGCGGCGCACACGCCGGCGGCCACCAGCAGCCACACCAGCCGCCTCGGCCAACGGCCTGACTGCCCCGGCCAGGCCGGCAGTGCCAGCACCGCGCGCTGCAACCACGCGATCAGCGCCAACGTGGCTGCCCACACGCCGGTGGCCAGCCACTTGTGCAGCGATGCGGTGCGTGTGCCATCCACGGTGGCCTGTTCGACCTGCGCGCCGGGCACGACGGACAGGTCCAGCAGGAGGCGGGCGGCGCTGTTCTCCACCACGTCCAGTGCCGCGGTCACCACCACCGCCGACAGGGACGCCAGCAGCAGCCAGACCAGCCAGCGCGGCAGCGGGCGGTGGTGGCCCCGCACGTCCTTCACATGCACGCTGACCGCCAGCGCCCAGGCCAGCGCCGTCAGCGTCAGCAGCACGTACAGGGGTATGAACAAGGCGCCATCCAGGTCCAGCACGGCGCGGTGCCGAGCGGCGCGTTCCTCGATGCAGATCGGCCCGCGCACGCGCGATCTCAACGGCAGTGCCACCACGACCGAGATCGGCGAGGCGATCGCAGCGCTGGTCTGACCACTTTCATTTCAATCGCCGCGCACCATCTTCTCCAGCCAGAGTGCAGTGCGCTGGCGCAGCGGCGTCGCTCGCCGCTGCGCCGGCGTGACCAGGCACAAGGTGATCTTGATGCCGGGCTCCACGAACGGCGTGACTCCCAGCCGCTTGAGGTGCGGGAACGGGCGGATCGCGTCCTCGGCGAGCGCGGCGTGCCCGATGCCCGCACTGACCAGATCGAGGATCGCCGGCACGCTCGACACCTCCCACTCGACGTGCAACTGCACACCGGCCATCGCCGCGGCTGATTCCATCAGCTTGCGGAAGCTGTGGCCGCGCTCCGGCATCACGAGCGGGTACTCCGACAACTGGCGCAGCGCCAAGGGGCCCGCAGGCGCCTCGCTCGCGGGGCTCACGAGGCAGAGGCGTTCATCGCGCAACGGGCGGATCTCGAGCGAAGGCATCGGCTCCGGGTTGTAGACGAGCCCGAGATCGGCACGCCCCGAGGCAAGCCATTCGGTGATGTGCGCGGAGAAGCCTTCGATGATGGCGAGGCGGGCCCTCGGCATCTGCTTGCGGAACGCCCGGATCAGCGGCAGCGTGTGAAAGCGCGCCAGCGTCGGCGGCATCGCGATCGAAATGTGGCCGACCGGTTCATCCCGATGAGCACCGACGTCGTCCTTCGCCTGCTCCACGAGTTGCAGGATGCCATGGCAGTGGTCGAGCAGCCGCCGCCCGGTCTCCGTGAGTTGCACGCCGCGCCCGTGGCGCAGGAACAGCGCCTCGCGAAGCTCGACCTCCAGTGCGCGAACCTGGCGGCTGAGGGCGGGTTGCGCCACCCCCAACACGAGCGCCGCCTTGCTGAAGCTGCCGTGCTCGGCCACGTGGACGAAGGTTTCGAGCTGATTCAGGTTCATCGCCCCATCTTCGCACGAGCCATGCCGAAGGTGTATAGCAGCTAGCGTCCGCCATGCCTTGCTCGGTGTGGGTGCGGAAACCAGAATTCAGGCATCAGGTTTCCCCACTCTCGCATCCGCCGCCAACATGAACACTCGATTCACCGGCATCTCCCCGATGGCCATTCACGGCCACGACACGGCCGCGCCAGCATCGATGGAGGGAGACTGACATGGAGTTCACCAAGTCCCTCGGTTGGCTCGACTGGCGCGCCGATCCGGGCAAGCCCCGCTTCCAGCTCCCTCCCGGCGCCGTCGACGCGCACTGCCACGTGTTCGGCCCGGGCGCGCAGTTCCCATATGCGGCTGAGCGCAAGTACACGCCGTGCGACGCCAGCAAGGAGCAGTTGTTCGCGCTGCGCGACCACCTCGGATTCGCGCGCAATGTCGTCGTGCAGGCCACCTGCCACGGCAGCGACAACCGCGCGATGCTCGATGCGCTGGTGCATTCGAACGGCAAGGCGCGCGGCGTCGCCACCGTGCGCCGCAGCATCACGGACGCCGAACTGCAATCGATGCACGAGGCGGGCGTGCGCGGCGTGCGATTCAACTTCGTCAAGCGCCTGGTCGACTTCACGCCGAAAGACGAACTGGTGGAGATTGCCGGCCGAGTTGCCCGATTCGGCTGGCACGTCGTCATCTACTTCGAGGCGCAGGATCTGCCCGAGCTGTGGGATTTCTTCACCGCGATTCCCACCGACGTGGTGGTCGACCACATGGGCCGGCCCGATGTGACCAAACCGATCGACGGTCCGGAGTTCACGCTGTTCCTGAACTTCATGCGCGAGCATCCCAACGTCTGGAGCAAGGTGAGTTGCCCCGAGCGGCTTTCGATGTCGGGTCCGCCCGCGCTGGGCGGCGAACGCAGCGCCTATCGCGACGTCGTGCCGTTCGCTCGCCGCGTGGTGGAGGCTTTTCCCGACCGTGTGCTGTGGGGCACCGACTGGCCCCACCCCAACCTGAAGGACCACATGCCCGACGACGGGCTGCTGGTCGACTTCATTCCCCACATCGCGACGACACCCGATCTGCAGCGCAGGCTGCTGGTTGACAACCCGATGCGCCTGTACTGGCCCTGAGAGCCGACGGTGCCTCAGGACATCGAGACTGACCGATACAAGCAAGGAGACAAGATGAATACAGAAAGCGTTGCCGTGGCCCGGCCGCAGCCAGGAACCCGCCGATCCTGGTACAAGCAACTGTGGGTCCAGGTGCTCATCGCCATGAGCGTGGGCGTCATGGTGGGGCATTTCTACCCGACGGTGGGAACGAGCCTGCAGCCGCTCGGCGATGGCTTCATCAAGCTGATTCGCATGCTGATCGCGCCCATCGTCTTTTGCACCGTCGTGCTCGGCATCGCCAAGATGGGCGACATGTCGAAGGTGGGCAAGGTCGCCATCAAGGCGCTGATCTACTTCGAGCTGATGACCACGGTGGCGTTGGCCGTCGCGATGGTCATCGTCAACCTGTGGCACCCCGGTGCGGGGATGAACGTCAACACCGCGGCGCTGGATGCGGGGTCGGTCAAGATGTACGTCGACCAGACGAAGTCGCACGGCGCATCCAGCTTCCTGTTGGACATCATTCCTTCGGCGATGGTCGGTGCCTTTGCCGAAGGCAATGTGCTGCAGGTGCTCCTGGTTTCGGTGATCCTGGGCAGCACTCTCGTCCTCATCGGCCCGCGGGCAAAGCCCGTGATCGAGCTGCTCGAGATCGGCTCGGAGATGCTCTTCCGCGCCGTCGCCATCGTGATGTGGGTGGCGCCCATCGGGGCCCTCGGGGCGATTGCATTCACCGTCGGCCGCTATGGCGCGGGGGCCCTTGCCTCGTTGGGGAACCTGCTGGCCTGCTTCTATTTCGTCTGCTTCGTGTTCGTCTTCCTGATCCTGGGCCCGTTGTGCAAGGCATTCGGTTTCAGCCTATTCCAGTTGATCCGGTACCTGCGGGAGGAACTGTTGATCTGCCTGGCAACGACCTCCTCCGAAGCGGTGCTGCCGCGCATGCTGACCAAGATGGAGAACCTCGGTTGCAGGGCCAGTGTCGTCGGCCTCGTGATTCCGACCGGCTATTCATTCAATCTCGACGGCACTTGCCTCTACCTGGCGTCGGTCGCGCTCTTCCTCGCACAGGCCACGAACACGCCGCTCGACATCTATCAGCAACTGCTTCTGCTGGGGGTTTTGTTGCTGACCTCGAAGGGCGCGGCAGGTGTCGCCGGTGCCGCATTCGTGGTGTTGGCGGCGACGCTGTCGACCGTCGGATCGATCCCAGTGACGAGTGTCGCGCTGATCCTGGGCGTCCACCGATTGCTGGCCGAAGGGCTGGTGCCCACCAACCTGCTCGGCAACGCGGTGGCCACGATCATCGTCTCCAGGTGGGAAGGTGCACTGGACAAGGGCCGGCTGGACGCCGTGCTGGCGGAGCGCTCGCCCGGCCTGGCGGCCTACGTGGCCCACTGATCCGCCTTCTCCCCGCCCATCGCTCCCCGAACTCGTGACACCTTCGTCACGCATCCCGATCCACCCGATCGATCGACCTCTGGACCTACTGTATGAAGTTCCTGCTCTTCCTCGCGTTGCTGCCGGCTTGTCTCGGCGCATCGGCGCAGCCGGCCTATCCATCGAAAGCCATCACCATCGTCGTGCCATTCGGGCCCGGCGGCGTGGCCGACATCACCGCGCGCACGGTGGGCCAGGCGATGTCCGCCACGCTGAAGCAGCCGATCGTCATCGACAACCGGCCGAGCGCCGGCGCCGTCGTCGGCTCGGCCGCGGTCGCCAACGCAGCGCCCGACGGCTACACCGTGCTGCTGATGAGCAACGCCAACTCGATCAGTGCCAGCCTGTTCAGGAAGCTGCCGTACGAGCCGGTGAAGGCTTTCGCCCCGATCGGGACGCTCGGCTACTTCGACCTTGCGCTGTTCGTTGCCGATCGGTCTCCGCTGAAGGGCGTGCAGGACGTGATCGCGCGTGCGAAGGCCCGGCCGGGCCAACTGACGATCGGCACCATCGCCGTCGGCAGCACCCAGAACCTTGCCGCCGAACTGTTCAAGACCACCACCGGCATCGATGCGCTGATCGTTCCGTACAACGGCACGTCGGCGCTTCAGACGGCACTGATCGCCGGGCAGGTCGATGTGGGAATCGAGGTGTTGGGGCCGATGATGGCGCACATCGCCTCAGGGGCCCGGGGCCTGCGCCCACTGGCGGTAACGTCGGACCGGCGCTTCGCCGGACTGCCGAACGTGCCCACGGTGCAGGAGTCGGGCGTGGCGAAGTACGACGTGGCCTCATGGAACGCCCTGGCCGCCCCCGCCGGCACGCCACCAAAGGTGATCGACACGTTGAACGCGGCGATCCGCGACGCGGTGAACAAACCCGACGTGCAGCAGCGGCTGCAGGCGCTCGGGGTTCGCGCGCAGGCGAGCACGCCGGCCGAGCTGGCGCAACTGCTGAACTCGGAGATCCTGCGCTGGAAGCAGGTGATCGTCAGCACCAAGATCCCCCAGCAATGAGGCACGGCAAGTGGCTGAGGCAACGACAACGACCACCAGGAGAACTTGATGAAGAAAGCGGAACTGATCCTTTCGATGCTCGGATCGTTTGCCGGCGCGGCCCTTGCACAGACGTCGACCGCGAACCTGTACGGGATCATCGACCAGGGTGTATCGCACATGAACGGCGGTCAATCCACGCTGTCCTTCTCACCGGTGGCACTCATCGGGCGGCCGGACACATGGACCGTGCGTTCGGCCACCAGTTCGCGGCTCGGCGTCCGCGGCAGCGAGGACCTGGGCGGCGGCATGAAGGCGAACTTCCAGATCGAGCACCGCTTCACGCCCGATACCGGAGGGACGGAGCCGCGCGACGGTGCATCGATTGCATTCTGGAACGCGCAGTCGTGGGTGGGGCTGAGCGGCGGTTTCGGCGAAGTCCGCCTGGGGCGGCAGTTCGTGCCCGCGTTCCACATCGGCATCAACGGCGACCCCTGGGGCTACGACTACAACGTTGCCGGGGCTTCCAACTTCACGCGCGGCGGCAACGGCGTGACCATGTCCACCAACGCGGTCGTCTACCGGACCCCGAACCTCGCGGGCTTTACGGCGGAGCTCATGGTCGCCGCGGGCGAAGGCGGCGCGGCGGTCGTCAACCCGCCGGCCGGTCGGGTCGGGCGCAACGAGGGCGCGAACCTGCAGTACACCGCGGGCTCGCTGTGGGCCGGCCTCGGCTACAACAACTCCCGGCAGGAGGGCACGCCGATCCAGAACCGCTACTGGAACCTCGGCATCGCCTACGACTTCGGCTTCGTTCGCACGGTCGTTTCCTATTCCGTCGGCCACAACAACGTTGCGGGGAACCCGGACACGCGCACCTACCTGATCGGTGCCACCGCCCCGGTCGGTCAGGGCCGGTTGAAGGCCGTCGCCGCGCGTTACAACGCTGCCGCGGGACAGAACTTCAACGCCGCCAATCCATCCCTGCCCCCGTTGAACAGCGGCCAGGACACGACGAAGTTCGGCCTGGGCTACGAATACCTTCTCAGCAAGCGCACGAGCCTGCATGCGGATGTCGGCACCGCCAAGACCGACGGTGTGAGCCGTACCACGGGGTTAGAAGCGGGCCTCAAGCACAGCTTCTGACCTGCGTCCCGTGGGCCACGGCCGGATCCGGCCTCACTCGATCTCGACATCCTGCACCGCGCGTTCGGCGTGGTGCAGGCGTGGATGGGCGCTGCCTTGTCGCTGGATCGCCAGGTCGAGCACCTCGGCCAGGTGTAGCGCCTGGCGCTGGGCGCCCTGGGCGATCTGCTCGCGGCAGCTGTAGCCGTTGGTGATCACCAGCGTGTCCGGTGCGGCCGCCCGCACCTCGGGCAGGAGCACCCGCTCGCCGATGCGCATCGACATCTCGTACTTGTGCTTGTCGAACCCGAACGAGCCCGCCATGCCGCAACAGCCCGAGTCGAGCAGGTCGAAGTCGAGGCCCATCGAACCCATCAGCGCCACCTCGTCGGCCATGCCGACCACCGCCTTCTGGTGGCAATGGCCGTGGACGATGGCCTTCATCTTCAACGGGGGCGGCTGGTAGCCGACCTGCTTGTTCAGGAACTCCGAGAACATGAAGGTCTGCCGGGCGAGCTTGAGCGCCAGCGCGTCGTTCGGGAACAGATTCACCATCTCGTCGCGGAACACGGCCACGCAGGCCGGCTCCAGGCCGACGAGCGGCACGCCCGCGTCGATGGCCGGGCGCAGCGCATCCAGGATCTGCCGCAACTGGCGCTTGGCCTGGTCGAGCAGGCCGAAGTCGTACAGCGGCCGGCCGCAGCACAAGCGCGTCGACGGGATCTCGACGCGGCAGCCGGCATGCTCGAGCACGCGGACCGCGGCCATCGCGGTCTCTGGATGGAAATAGTTGTTGAAGGTATCGGGCCACAGCATCACGCGCCGCCCGGGTCCGGCAGGCGCGGCCTCCGGCACCGCAGGGCCCGCCGGGGCGCGCGACGCGAACAGCTTTCGGAAGGGCCGCGCTGCGAAGGCCGCGATGTCGCGTTCGGGCGCGATGCCCGCCGCCGCCTTGGCCAGGCTCTTCAGGCCCGGCGTCTGCGTGACCAGGTTGGTCAGCCCCGGCAGCGCGGCCGCCAGCGGCGCCCAGCTGCCGATCATGCCCATCGAGTAGGCCTGCACCGGCCGCGGCTTGTGCTCGTGGTAGTGCGACAGGAACTCGGCCTTGTAGGTGGCCATGTCCACGTGCGTCGGGCAATCGCTCTTGCAGCCCTTGCAGGCGAGGCAGTAGTCGAGCGCTTCCTTCACCTCCTCGCTGCGCCATTGATCGGCGATGACGTCGCCCTTGAGCATCTCCCACAGCAGGCGCGCCCGCCCGCGTGTCGAGTAGCGCTCCTCGCCGGTGGCGCGGAAGCTCGGGCACATCGTGCCGGCCTGCGTGGCGCGGCACTTGCCCATGCCGATGCAGTGTTCCACCGCCCGCGTGAAGCTGCCCTGCTTGTCGGCGAACGAGAAGTGCGTGACGGGCCGCAGCGGCTGATAGTCGGGGCCCATGCGCAGGTGCTCGTCCGCGCGGTACGGGTCGACGATGATGCGCGGGTTGAGTTGGTGCCGCGGGTCCCAGATCTCCTTGAACTCGCGGAAGGCCTGCACCAGCGTCTCGCCGAACATGATCGGCAGGAACTCGGATTTCGCACGCCCGTCGCCGTGCTCGCCGTTGAGCGAGCCGCCGTACTTGACGACCAGCTTCGACGCATCGATGAGGAACGCGCGCCACTGGCGCAGCCCCGGCTCGCTGCGCAGGTCGAAGGTGATGCGCGCATGGATGCAGCCGTCGCCGAAGTGGCCATAGAGCGAGGTCTTGTAGCCGCAGCGGTCGATCAGCGCCTGGAACTCGCGCAGGTAGTCGCCCAGCCGCGACGGATCGACGGCGGCGTCCTCCCAGCCGACCACCGGGTCGGGTTCGCCGGCCACGGTGCTCATCGACGTGGCTGACGCGCCCTGCTCGCGGATCGACCACAAACGCGCCTGCATCGCCGGCTCTTCGGCCAGCCGCATCGACGGCGCGTCCGGGCGCTTCGCGAGCTCGGCCATCACCTCGCGCGCGTAGGCCGCGGCCTGCTCGCGCGTGTCGGCGCCGAACTCCACCATGATCCAGGCACCACCGGCCGGAAGCAGCGCGATGTCGTCGGGCTTCCATCGGCGCTCGCGCAGCCCGCCGACGATGCGCTCGTCCAGCCCCTCCATCGCGATCGGCTTGAACGGCAGCAGGGTGGGCACGGCGTCGCCGGCGAGATAGATGTCCGGATAGCCGACCACCAGCACGACCCGGCCCTGCGGGCTGGGCACCAGGTTGGCCCGCGCCCGCAGCGTGAGCGCGCAGGTGCCTTCCGAGCCGACCAGCGCCCGCGCGACGTTGAACCCGTTCTCGGGCAGCAACTGGTTCAGGTTGTAGCCCGAGACGCGGCGCCGGATGTCGGGGTAGCGGGCGCGGATCTCGTCGGCGTACTTGTCGCGCAGCGCCTTCAGCGCGGCGTAGATCTCGCCCTGGCGGCCGCCTTTGCGGATGATGCGTTCGAGCTCGGCTTCGCTGGTCGGCCCGACCCAGAATCGCGCGCCGTCGTAGGTGAGGACTTCGAGTTCCTCGATGTTCTCCTCGGTCTTGCCCGACATCACCGAGTGCGGCCCGCAGGAGTTGTTGCCGATCATGCCGCCGAGCGTGCAGCGGCTGTGCGTGGCGGGGTCGGGGGCGTAGGTCAGGGCGTGCTGCTCGGCCGCGTCGCGCAGCGTGTCGCACACGACGCCGGGCTCGACCAGGGCGAGCCGCCGCTCGGGATCGACCTCGAGCACGCGGTTCACGTATTTCGAGGTGTCGATCACCACCGCCACGTTCACGGTCTGCCCGCACATCGACGTGCCGCCGCCGCGCGCGAGGATCGGGGCACCGAACTCGCGGCACACGGCGACGGTGGCCACGATGTCGTCGACGCTGCGGGGCACGACCACGCCGATGGGCACTTGCCGGTAGTTCGACGCGTCCGCGCCGTAGAGCGCGCGGCTGCCCGCGTCGAAGCGCACCTCGCCCTGGATCGCGCCACGCAGCCGGGCGGCCAGCGCAGACGCGTCGAGGTCCGTCGTCGCTGCGGCCGCCGGCCGGTCGTGCTGATGAGCTTCGTTGTTCATGTCGAGTTCAGCCGTGTGGCCGTGTGGCCGGGTGGTCGTTCGTGGGCGCCGGCGTCAGCTCAACCCGCCCTGGCACAGGTACTTGATGTGCATGTAGTCTTCGATCCCGTAGCGCGAGCCCTCGCGTCCGTAGCCCGATTCCTTGACGCCGCCGAAGGGCGCGGCCTCGGCCGCCAGCGCACCTTCATTGATGCCGACGATGCCCGACTCCAGCGCTTCGGCCACGCGCCAGACCCGCCCGATGTCCTGCGTGTAGAAGTACGCCGCCAGGCCGAACGGCGTGTCGTTGGCGAGCGCCACCACCTCCGATTCGCTGGTGAACCGGAAGATCGGCGCCACCGGCCCGAAGGTCTCTTCGCACGACAGCTGCATCTCCTTGGTGGCGTCGATCAGCACCGTGGGGGCATAGTAGTTCGGTCCGTCGGCCACCGCGTCGCGGATGGGGCGGCCGCCGGCCGCGATCTTCGCGCCCTTGGCCACCGCGTCGGCGACGTGGCGCGCAATCTTGTCGACCGCGCGCGCATTGATCATCGGGCCGATCTGCGAGTCGGGCTGGCTCGCGGGGCCGACCTTCAATGCCTTCACTCGGACCGCCAGCTTTTCGACGAAGCGGTCGTGCACGCCGGCTTGCACGTAGACGCGGTTCGGGCAGACGCAGGTCTGGCCGCCGTTGCGGAACTTCGACGCCATCAGGCCGTCGACCGCCGCGTCCAGGTCGGCGTCTTCGAACACGATGAACGGCGCGTTGCCGCCCAACTCGAGCGAGCATTTCTTCAGCGTGTCGGCCGAGGCGCGCGCCAGGTGCTTGCCGACCGGCGTGGAGCCGGTGAAGGTGATCTTGCGCACGCGGTCGTCGGCCAGCCACACGTCCACCACCTGCGGCGTGCGCTCGCGCGAGGCGGTGACGATGTTCAGCGTGCCGGGCGGCAGCCCCGCCTCCTCGGCCAGCCGCACCAGCGCGAGCGAGGTGAGCGGCGTGTCTTCCGCCGGCTTGCAGACCACCGTGCAGCCGGCCGCCAGCGCCGGTGCGATCTTGCGCGCGATCATCGCCGCCGGGAAGTTCCACGGCGTGATCGCGGCCACCACGCCGATCGGCTCCTTGAGGGCCATCATCCGCCGGCCGGTCACGGGTGCCGGAATCACGTCGCCATAGGCGCGCGTCGCCTCCTCGGCGAACCATTCGACGTAGCTCGCCGCGTAGAGCACCTCGCCGCGCCCCTCGGCCAGCGGCTTGCCCTGTTCGCGCGAGATCAGCCGGCCCAGGTCTTCCTGGTGCTCGACGATCAGGTCGTTCCAGCGCTTGAGCAGTTGCGCGCGCTGCTTGGCCGGCGTTCTCCGCCAGGCGGGAAAGGCCGCATGCGCCGCGTCCACGGCAGCGCGGGCGTCGTCCGCACCGCTGTCAGGCACCTGCGTGATGCGGGTGTCGTCGGCCGGGTTCAGCACGTCGAGCAGGGCCTCGTCAGCGGCATTGCACCAGCGGCCGGCGATGAAGTTGCGGGTGCGGATCAGGTCGTCGCGGGTCAGGCTCAGGCTCATGTCGAAGTCCTCGGTGTCGGGGCGGTGCGTTTTGGAGCGTTGTCGGCCTGTTGGGCGCGTTCGGGGGCAGCGTCAGCTCACGATGCCCAGGTGCCAGGGCACGAACTCGTGATCGCCCAGTCCGAGCAGCTCGCTCTTGGTCGGCACGCCCGAGGCCGCCTGCAGGATGTGCTGGAAGATGCGCTCGCCCATCTGCGGCACCGTGAGGTCGCCGTCCAGCACCAGGCCGCAGTTGATGTCCATGTCTTCTTCCAGCCGGGTGTACATGGGCGTGTTGCTGGCCAGCTTGATCGTCGGCGCCGGCTTCGAGCCGAACATCGAGCCGCGGCCGGTCGTGAAGCAGATGAGGTTGGCACCGCTGGCGATCTGGCCGGTGGAGGCGACCGGGTCGTACCCGGGCGAGTCCATGAACACGAAGCCGGCCTTGTCGATCGGCTCGGCGTATTCGTACACCGCCTGCAGCGGCGTGGTGCCGCCCTTCATCGCCGAGCCGAGCGATTTCTCGAAGATGTTGGCCAGGCCGCCGGCCTGGTTGCCCGGGCCGACGACGCCGTTGAACTGGCCGTTCTGGCCGCGCGTGTATTCCTCCCACCAGGCCAGCCGGTCGAGCAGCTTCTTGCCGACCTCGGGGCTGATCGCGCGGCGCGTGAGCATGAACTCGACGCCGTGGATCTCGGGTGTCTCCGACAGGATCGCCGTGCCGCCGTGGCGCACGAGGATGTCCATCGCCGCGCCCAGCGCGGGATTCGCGGTGATGCCGGAGAAGCCGTCCGAGCCGCCGCACTCGAGCCCGATCTTCAGGTGCGCGGCACTGACCGGCTCGCGCCGGATGTCGTTCGCCTCCGGCAGCATCTCTTCGATCGCGGCGATGCCGGCGGCAATCGTCGCGCGCGTTCCGCCGGTGTCCTGCATGACGAAGCTGCGCAGATTGCGCCCGGGCACCAGGCCCTGCGACTCCACGAGGCCGGCCACCTGGTTGCGTTCGCAGCCGAGGCCGACGATCAGCGCGGCGGCCAGGTTGGGATGGCGCGCATAGCCGGCGATCGTGCGGCGCAGCACGTCGAAGTGGTAGCTGGGCGATGACATGCCGCAGCCGCTGGTCTGCGCGAAGGCCACGACGCCGTCGACGTTCGGGTACGGGGCCAGGCGCTCCGGCGTGAAGTGCTCGGCGATCTTCTTGATCGCCGTCGACGAGCAGTTGACGGACGACAGGATGCCGATGAAGTTGCGCGTCGCGACGCGGCCGTCCGGGCGGACGATGCCCATGAAGGTCGCGCGCTCGGCCTCCGGCACGTAGTCGACCGGCCGCACGTCCTCGCAGAAGCCGGGGTCACGGTCGAAGTCGATCAGTTCGATGTTGTGCGAGTGCACATGCTCGCCGGCACCGATGTCGCGCGTGGCGGCGCCGATCACGGTGTCGTATTTCTTCACCGGCTCGCCCGCGGCGATGTTGCGGGCGGCGATCTTGTGTCCGCCGGGCACCTGCGAGCGCATGCGCAGACCGAACTCCGGCAGTTCCTGGCCGATGCCGATGGCCTGGCGCGCGATGAGCACGTTGTCGTTGGCGTGCAGACGGATCAGCATCGGCGCGGCGTGGGGCGTGGCGGTCGTCATGAAACGGTCCTTGCAGATTGCGGGGGTGCGCCGGGGCGCAGTGGCTTCGTCAACCCTTGTCCATCATTTCCTTGAGCTTCAGGCGCTCGATCAGGACCTTCTCCTTCTGCCAGGTCTGGGCGACGTACTTCTCGTAGTCGGGGCCGTCCAGGTACATCAGCGGTGCATCGATCTTGTCGCACGCGGCCGCGAACTCCGGGCTGGCCGCGGCGGCCTTGAAGGCTTCGCGCAGCCGCTTCTCGACCGCCGGGTCCAGCCCCTTCGGAGCGCCGATGCCGTTGGGGGCGTCGACCACGACGTCGTAGCCCGCATCCTTCAGCGTCGGGACGTCCTTGAAGTCGTTGGTGCGCTTCTCGCCCCAGGTGGCGAGCAGCCGCAGCTTGCCCGACTGCACGTGCGTCGCCCAGGAGCTGGAATCGGCCAGCGCGTCGATGTGGCCGCCGAGCAGCGCCTGCAACGCGTCCGAGCCACCCTTGAACGGGATGTGGTTCATCTGCGCGCCGGCGGCCAGCAGGAACTCCTCCATGCCGACGTGCGTCGCGCCGCCGATGCCGGCGCTGCCGAAAGTGAGCTTGCCCGGCTTGGCCTTGGCATCGGCGATCAGGTCCTTGATCGTCTTCCACGGCGAGGAGGACGGCACCGCGATGCCGAAGGTCTGGCCGGAGACGCGGGCGATGTAGGTCAGGTCCTTCAGCGGGTCGAGTTTCACGGTGCCCAGTTGCGAGAAGCGCGTGACCGAGATCGGGATCTGGCCGATGGTGTAGCCGTCCGGCTTCGCGCTCGCCATGGTCTTCAGGCCCAGCATGCCGGACGCGCCGGGCTTGTTCTCGACGACGAGGGTCTGGCCGAGCTGCTTTGCCGCGGCAGCGCACAGCGCGCGCATCGTCATGTCGGCGGTGCCGCCCGCCGGCCACGGGCAGATGAAGGTGATCGGCCTGTCGGGATAGCCGTTGGCGAAGGCCCGCGGAGCAGCGACGAGTGCCGAGGCGCCGAGGCTGCCGAGAAGGAACTGGCGACGGTTGGAACTCATCTTGTCTCCTGGGGGATCTGGAAAGGGTGGCTGGATTATGGTGACCGGCGTCCTTACAATCCAATGAAATACGGAACTGACTCCATAACCAGATTGGAATGAATTTCCGATGCCGGCCATCGATCGCGTCCTGCGCTCCAACCTCAAGCTCAAGCACCTGCAGCTGCTGGTGGCGCTCGACGAGTTCCGCCATCTCGGCCGCGTGTCCGAGTTCCTTTCCGTCACGCAGCCGGCGGTGTCGAAGACGCTGGCCGAGATCGAGCGCACATTCGGCCTGGCGCTGTTCGTACGTTCCACGCGCGGGACCGAACCGACGTCCTTCGGCGAAACGGTCGTCCGGTTTGCGCGTTCGGTGCTCGCCGACTATGCGCGCACCTGCGACGAGATCGCCGCGGTGGCCAGCGGCGCGGCGGGGCGCACGAACGTCGGCGCGATGGTGGTGGCGATGCCGGTGCTGCTGGCGCGCGCGGTGGAGCTGCTGAAGAGCCGGTCGGCTCGAACCACCGTCTATGTCGAGGAGGGGGACCTGACACGCCTGCTGCCGCGCCTGCGCGTTGGCGAACTCGACCTGATCGTCGGCCGTCTCGAGCCCGGCTACGCCTCGCCCGACCTGCAGACCGAGGCCCTCTACGAGGAAACAATGGCCATCGTGGCGCATCCGGACCACCCCTTGAGCAGCAAGGCGCACCCGAACTGGGGCGACCTGGCCCGGGTGGCCTGGGTCGTGCCGCCGGCCTGGGCGTCATCGCGCATCAAGCTCGACCAGATGTTCTACAAGCACAAGCTGCTTCCGCCGGCCGACGTCATCGAGTCGGCGTCCTTCCTCGCCACGCTCGTCTTCGTGCGCGAGCGCCTGGCCATCGGCTTTCTTGCCCGTGGGGTGGCGCATCACTTCCAGGAACAGGGGCTGGTCCGCGTGCTGCCGGTGAAGGTGCCGATCGAGCTGCCGCCGGTCGGCCTGATCTCGCTGGCCGGAAGGCTCCGCACGCCGAGCACCGACCAGATGGTCGAATGCCTGCAGCAAGTGGCCCGGAGCCTTTGACGAAGGCAGCGCCCGTCTCGAGGTGCCCGGTTGTCGGGCCGTCCGCGAGGCGGCGGCGACGGCCACATTCCAATCGGGTTATGAAAGCAGTCCCCGATTTCATTTGAAGGCAATGTCCGGCGCACCTAGAGTTGCGGCATTCACAGCCCACCCGGACAGCCAATGCCCTCCTGCACGGTCCTCGTCACGTCGCAGCACCTCGTGCCCGAAGCGCAGCAGATCCTGCAGGAAGCAGGTGCGCGCATCGAGTTCATGGCCGATCCGGTCACCGAAGCGAGCCTGGTGGAGCGGCTGTCGGCCTGTGCCGTGGATGCCGTCGTGCTGCGCGGGTCCAGGCCTTTCACGGCGCGCGTGCTGGCCGCGGCCCCGGGCCTGAAGATCATCGCGAAGAACGGTGCCGGCGTCGACAGCGTCGACCTCGCCGAAGCCGCGCGCCGCGGCATCGCCGTCGCCGTCGCCCCGGGTGCGAACGCCGATGCCGTGGCGGAGCACTCGATTGCGCTGATGCTCGCGCTGGTGCGCGACCTGCCGAAGCTCGACCGCAAGCTGCGTGCTGGCGGCTGGGAGGGCACGGCCTACCTCGGACGGGACTTTCGCGGATCGGTCGTGGGCATCGTCGGCTACGGCAGCATCGGGCGCCGCACCGCCCAGCTTGCCGCTGCGCTCGGCGCGCGCGTCGTCGTGTTGAATCGTTCGGGCCACGCCGACCCGTTCGACGTGGAGACGGACCTCGATGCCTTGCTGCCGCGGGTCGACATCCTGAGCCTTCATTGCCCGCTGACGGAGCGCACGCGCGGGCTCATCGGGGCACGCGAAATCGCGTCGATGAAGCCCGGAGCCCTCCTGATCAACACGGCCCGCGGCCCGGTGGTCGATGAACAGGCGATGGTGGATGCCTTGCGCAGCGGCCATCTGGGCGGGGCGGGGCTGGACACCTTCGAAACCGAGCCGATCGCCGCGGGGAACCCGCTGCTCGCGCTCGACAACGTGATCCTGACGCCGCACGTCGCCGGCGTCACGCGGGCCGCGGCGCTGCAGGTGGCGACGACCACCGCGCGCAACGTCGTCGACTTCCTGGCGGGACGCGCGCTGCCGGCCAGCCATCTCGTCGGCGTCGCGCCGCCATGACTTGAATTCGACGAAGTCGTGGCGACGAGCCATCACGGACACACCACCGTTCACCCATCGAGGAGACATTCCAATGACCGACCCGAAGCAGGCGTCGCGGCGCAAGCTGCTTGCTGCCACCCTTTGCCTTGCCACCGCGGCCCTGGGCCCATGGGGCGCCGCTCACGCCGAGGCACCGTACCCCAGCAAGCCCATCGTCTTCGTCGTGCCGTATCCGGCCGGTGGGGCCAACGACATGATGGGGCGCCTGCTCGGCCAGAAGATCGGCGAGGCGCTGGGCACGACGACGATCGTGGACAACAAGCCCGGTGCCGGCGCGCTGCTCGGCGCCACCGCCGTCGCCCGCGCGCCGGCCGACGGCTACACGGTTCTCGTCGGCGGCCTGGCCACCCATGCGGCGAGCCCCAACCTGCTGAAGGCGGACTACGACCCGGTCAAGGACTTCGAGCCCATCGGCATGATCGGCAATGCACCGATCATCGTCATCACGTCCAACGAGTCGCCCTACAAGACGCTGAAGGACCTCGTCGATGCCGCGAGGAAGGATCCGCGCGGCCTCATGTACGGATCCTCGGGCAACGGATCGCCGCTGCACCTTGCCGGTGAGATGTTCGTGTCGCTCGCCAAGGTCGAGATGACGCACGTGCCGTACAAGGGTGGCAACGCGCACATCATGGATCTGATCGGCGGCCGGGTGCCGGTGATCTTCGACACGGCGACCAATGCGATGCCGCTGATCAAGAGCGGGAAGGTGCGGGCGATCGCCGTCAGCACCGCTTCGCGCCTGCCCGACCTGCCCGACGTGCCGAGCTTTGCGGAGCAGGGCTACCCGCAATTCCAGTTTTCGGCCTGGTATGCGCTGTTCGCGCCCGGCAAGACGCCGAAGGAGGTGACGGCGAAGCTCTCCGCGGCGCTTTCGCAGGCGTTGAAGAAGCCCGAGGTCGCAAGCAAGCTCAAGGACGTCGGCGTGACGGTGGGCAGCGGCGACGCGGCAGAGCTGGCGAAGTTCGTGCCGGTCGAGTACGAGCGCATCGGCAAGCTGATCAAGAGCGCGAACATCAAGGCCGAGTGAGGGTCCCACATGACTGACAGCCTGCTGCATCCGCATTCCGAAGATCCCGCCCGCGAGGTCGCCGACCTGCCGTCGCCCTGCGTCCAGGCCCATGCCGCCAACCTGATGGTGCTCGGCGACGGGACGCTCGCCTGCGTGTGGTTCGGCGGATCGATGGAAGGGCGCTCCGACATCTCGGTCTTCATGTCCTTGCTCGAGCCCGGTTCCAGGCAATGGACACCTCCGGTCCAGCTCTCGAACGATCCGGAGCGGTCGGAACAGAATCCACTGTTGTTTCCCGTGCCCGACGGTTCGCTGTGGCTGCTGCACACGGCGCAGACTTCCGGGCACCAGGACACCGCGGTCGTGCGGCGGCGAATCTCGCGCGACAACGGCCGAACCTGGGGGCCGACCGAAACGCTGGAAGCCGCGCCGGCCGGCACCTTCGTCCGGCAGCCGATCCACATTCACTCGGACGGAAGCTGGCTGCTGCCGGTCTTCAACTGCCGCACGCTCGCAGGCGCCGCCTGGGACGGCAGCGTCGACGACAGCGCGGTCATGCGCTCGACCGACCAGGGCGTGACCTGGCAACGCATCCCGGTGCCGGACAGCGTCGGATGCGTGCACATGAGCATCGTCCCGGCGGCCGACGGCGCGTTGCTCGGATTTTTCCGCAGCCGATGGGCAGATCACGTCTACCGCAGCCGAAGCGACGACGGCGGCCTCACCTGGCAACGGCCAGTGCCGAGCGTGCTGCCGAACAACAACTCGTCGATCCAGGCCCTGCGGCTGGCCGATGGACGCCTGGCCATGATCTTCAACGCCAGCAGCTCGGCGAATGCCACCGAACGGCGCGAATCCCTTTACGACGAACTGGAAGACGGGGCCGGGAAGGGCGGGAGCGGCGGCACGGGAACGCAGGAGCCCGCGCGGCGGGCCTTCTGGGGCGCGCCGAGGGCGCCGATGACGCTGGCACTGTCGGATGACGACGGCCTGACATGGCCGTGGCAGCGCAACCTCGAGGTCGGCGACGGCTGGTGCATGAGCAACGACTCCGCCGGGCGGCGAAACCGGGAGTACTCCTATCCCTCCATCCGGCAAACCGCCGACGGAGCGCTGCACGCTGCGTACACGGTGTTCAGGCAGCACATCCGGCACGTGCGCGTGCTGCCGGAATGGATCTGCGGGAACGGCGATGCCGAACAACGCGATTGACGCGATGTGCCCCGACCTGCCCCGACAGCCCCCGCTGACTCCGACAACCCCTACGAGACAAGACCCATGAAGCGACCGACATTTCTCCGTGCCGCCCTGGCGGCGGCATTGGCCATCAGCCTCCCCGGCGCGTGGGCGCAGGCCTACCCGGCCAAGCCGGTGACGATCGTCATCCCGTTCCCACCCGGCGGCACGCTGGACGTGGTCGGTCGCATGCTGGCGCAGAAGCTGGGCGAGCAGACGGGCCAGACCTTCATCGTCGACAACCGCCCGGGCGGCGCCGGAACGATCGGCGCCATCCTGGTGAAAGGCGCTGCCGCCGACGGCTACACGCTGCTGTTCAGCCCCTCGACCGTCACGACCACCCCGATGACGATGAAGACCGCGCCCTTCAACGTCGTCACCGACTTCGCTCCGGTGGCGCTGGTGGCCAAGGCGCCGCTCGCCATCGCGGTCAACAAGAACCTGCCGGTCAGCGACGTCAAGGGCCTCATCGCCCATGCCAAGGCCCACCCCGGCAAGCTGACCTTCGCGATCGGCTCGTCCGGGTCGGCCGGCCACCTGTCGACCGAGCTGCTGCGCCGCTCGAGCGGCATCGAATACGTCATCGTGCCCTACAAGGGCTCGGCGCCTGCCTACCAGGACCTGATCGGCGGACAGATCGATGGCTTCATCGATCCGATCCTCGGCTCGGCCCCGTACGCGAAGGCAGGCAACCTGCGGGTCATCGGCGTGACGTCGAAGGCCCGCCTGCCCAGCATGCCCGACGTGCCGGCCGTCAGCGAGACCGTGCCGGGCTACGAGTACTACAGCTGGTACGGCCTCTGGGGCCCCGCCAAGCTGCCGGCGGAAATCGTCGCCAAGCTGAACGGCGAGGTCAACAAGGCGCTGAGCTCGGACATGCGCGACAAGCTGGTGAGCCAGGGGCTGCTGGTCAGCGGCGGCTCGGTGGCCGATTTCGTCGAGTTCCAGCGCGATGACATGGTCAAGTCGCAGAAGATCATCACCGAGGGGAAGATCCGTGCCGAATGACGCGCGCCGGGCCGTCGTCACGGGCAGCAGCTCCGGCATCGGGCGTGCCGTGGCGGAGCGGCTGCTTGCCGATGGCTGGCACGTGATCGGCGTTCAGCGCGGATCCGCCGAGATCGACCATCCGGCGTTCCAGACCCTGCGCGCCGACCTGACCCAGCCCGACGACGTCGATCGCCTGGTGGCCGGACTTGAAACCCCGGATGCCGTCATCCATGCCGCAGGCGTGCTGCGCGCCGGCGAACTGGGTGCCCTCCAGCGGGCCGATGGCGCCGTGATGTGGCAATTGCACGTGGACGCGGCCTCGCGGCTGGCGAATGCGCTGCTGCCCCGGATGGCCGCGGCCGGCCGTGGGCGGATGGTGCTCATCGGCAGCCGGGTCTCCAGCGGCATGCCTGGCCGCAGCCAGTATGCGGCGAGCAAGGCGGCGCTGGTCGCCCTGGCTCGCAGCTGGGCCGCGGAGGTGGTGGGCCGCGGCGTCACGGTCAACGTGGTTTCCCCGGCGGCCACCGACACGCCGATGCTCGTCGACCCGGCCCGCGAAACCTCGAAGCCCAAGCTGCCTCCACTCGGCCGCCTGATCCGGCCCGACGAGGTGGCGGCGCTCGTGGCCTATCTGCTGTCCGACGTGGCCGCCGCCATCACCGGGCAGGACATCCAGATTTGCGGTGGGTCGTCGCTGTCGCGCTGACACGCTCCCGTCTGTTCATCGCCGGGATCCGCGTTGCCGGCCGCGGCCACGGCGTCGCTGTCGCTGTCGCTGCGATTCTTGACGTACAACCGTGCCAGGGCGGCGTCGCCCGAATGGAGCGTTCACATGCGAAACCCTTTCAAGTCCGCGCTCCAGCGCGGCGACAAGCTGATCGGCCTGTGGTTGTCCATGGCCTATCCCTACGGTGCGGAGATCTGCGCCACGGCCGGGTTCCACTGGCTGCTGATCGATGGCGAACATGCGCCGAACGACGTGCGCAGCACGCTCGCGCAACTGCAGGCCGTCGCACCCTATCCGTCGCATCCCGTGGCGCGCACGGTGGATGGCAATCCGGCGCTGATCAAGCAGATGCTCGACATCGGCGTGCAGACGCTGCTGATCCCGATGGTCGACACGCCGGAGCAGGCCGCGGCCCTCGTCGGCGCGACCCGCTATCCGCCGCAGGGCACGCGCGGCGTGGGCGCGGCCGCGGCGCGCGCGGCGCGCTGGGGCGACCGGCGCGACTACCTGCAGACCGCCAATGACGACGTGTGCCTGCTGGTGCAGGCGGAGACGCGCACCGCGCTGCAGAACCTGGAGCGGATCTGCGCCGTCGAGGGCGTGGACGGCGTCTTCATCGGGCCGGCCGACCTGGCCGCGTCGATGGGGCACCGCGGGCGCCCCGGGCATCCGGAAGTGCAGGCCGCCATCGAATCGGCGATCCAGACCATCGTGGCCAGCGGCAAGGCCGCGGGCACCTTGACGGCCGACATCACGCTCGCGCGCCGATACCTCGAGCTGGGCGCCAGCTTCGTCGCCGTGGGCATCGACGTGTCCTTGCTGGCGCAGGGG
The DNA here is from genome assembly GCA_044223035.1 of Piscinibacter sp. GTDB lineage: Bacteria > Pseudomonadota > Gammaproteobacteria > Burkholderiales > Burkholderiaceae_C > JBGAMJ01. The sequence goes on along the minus strand of JBGAMJ010000046.1, from coordinate 2,926 downwards.
GCACGCAAGCTTGCGGCCGAATTCGGCTTCGGCACCGACGACGCGATGGCGGTCGCCGGTGCCTCGGCTTACTGATCGCCCCCAGGTCCGGGCTTCGCCCAGCCCGCCCCCCGAGGGGGCCAAGAAAACTGGGGGCGGCCCGGCGTTTTCTTGAGAGCACTTTCAACGGCCGAGCACGACGACGCCGTCGGCGGCGCGGACACCCCGGCCCGCCGGCAGCACGAACAACGGGTTGATCTCCGCCTCGACCAGGCGATCGCCGAGTTGCGCCGTCATCCGCGAGAAGGCGACGATCGCGTCCGCCAGCGCGTCCACGTCCGCCTTCGGCCGGCCGCGGAATCCGTCCAGCAGCGGCCAGGTCTTCAGCTCGCGCGCCATGTCCAGCGCGTCATCGCGGCTCAGCCCGCCTTGCGGCGGCAGCAGGCGCATCGTCGTGTCCTTGAACAGCTCGGCGGTCACGCCGCCCATGCCCAGCAGGATCGCCGTGCCCAGCGGATCGCGGTGCATGCCGAGGATCAGCTCGGTGCCGCCGGCCACCATTTCCTGCACCAGGAAGCGCTTCGGGCGCAGGCCGGCCTGGCGCTCGACCTCGGCCGCCATCGCGGCGAGGCGGTCTGCCACCTGCTCCGGCGCCAGGTTCACCGCCACGCCGCCGACGTCGCTCTTGTGCGTGATCTCGCCCGACAGGATCTTCAGCACGACGCGGCCGCCGAGGTCCCGCGCCGCCTGCTCGGCCTCGGCCGGCGACTCGACGATGAACTCGCGGGCGCAGGGCACGCCGAAGCGCGCGAAGAGCTGCTTGGCCTGGGCCTCGTCGAGCGAGCCGGTGGGCAGGTCGTCGATCGCCACCGGGTCCGTCGGCGTCGTTGCCCCGGGTTCCTTCCAGCGGCTCGCCTGCAGCATGCCGGCGAAGGCCGCGGTGCAGCTTTCGGCCACCGCGAAGGCGGGCACGCCGCGCTGCGTCAGCAAGGCGCCGACTTCGGGCGCGTGCGGGCTGACGTAGGCGATCACCGGCTTGTCCGACAGCGGCAGGCAGTCCTGGATCGCGCCGGCCATCAGTTCCGGCATCGCCAGGCCCGACGAGCCGACGATGATCGCCAGCGCGTCGTAGCCCGGGCTGGCCAGGAGCGTCTTGATCGCGCCGCGCAGCAGTTCGGGCTGCAGGCCGGCCAGCGTGACGTCGATCGGGTTGCGGTCGAGCGCGGCGTGGTCGCCCGTCTGCAGCGCGCGCAGCGCTGCCGCGGTCTGCGGATCGGGCGCCGGGGTGTCGAAGCCCGCGACGCCCAGGCTGTCGGACACCAGCGTTCCGGCGCCGCCGGTGGACGTGAGGATGGCCACGCGCTTGCCGCGCAGCACGCGGCCGGTCGACAGCGCGGCCGGGATGTCCAGCAGGTCGCCGAAGGTCTGCGCGCGGATCACGCCGGTCTGCCGGAACAGCGCGTCGTACATGCGGTCCGCCCCGGCCAGCGCGCCGGTGTGCGAGACGGCGGCCTTCGCGCCCGCCTCGGAGCGGCCGATCTTGAACGCGACCACCGGCTTGCCGGCGCGCGCGGCCTTCAGCGCGGCGGCGCGGAACTTCTCGGGATGGCGCACCGTCTCGACGTAGAGCGCGATCACTTTCGTCGCCTCGTCGTCGGCCAGGTGGCCGATGAAATCGGCCAGTTCGAGATCGACCTCGTTGCTGGTCGAGATCAGCTTGGACAGGCCGATGCCGCGCGCCGCGGCACGCGACAGCATCGCGCCCAGGATGCCGCCGCTCTGCGAGACGACACCGATCGAGCCGGCCGGGAAATCGTCCATCTCCAGCGCGCCGGTTGCCGACAGCACGATGCGGTCGGTCAGGTTGACGAGGCCGATGGTGTTCGGGCCGAGGATGCGCATGGCGCCTGCCGCGTCGATCAACTGCTGCTGGCGCCGCGCGCCCTCCGCGCCGGTCTCGGTGTAGCCGCTGGCCAGCACGATGGCGGCGGCCGTGCCGCGCGCCGCCAGGTCGCGCACCGCGAGGTGGGCGCGCTCGGCGCCGAGCAGCACGATGCCGACGTCCGGCACGGCGGGCAGCGACGCGATGTCCGGGTAGCAGGCGAGGTCGCCGATGCGGTCGGCCTTCGGATTCACCGGGTAGATGTCGCCGGCAAAGCCGTGCTTGAGCAGGTAGGACACCGGGCGGCCGGCGGTCTTCGCGGCGTCGGCGGAGGCGCCGATGATCGCGACGCTGCGGGGTTGGAGGAGTCGGGAAATCGGGTTCATGGAAGTCATTCCTCGTCACTCGTTGGTGGTGGACCGGGCCAGGAAGGCCATGACCGATTCGCGGTGTTCGGTGCTCGTGTAGCAGATGCCCTGGGCCTGGCTGCCCTGCGCGAAGACCTGCTGCGCGGACAGCTCGAAGCTCTGGTTCAGGATGGTCTTGCCCAAGGCCAGCGCGGTGGCCGAGCCCCGGCTCAGTTCGGCGGCCCAGGCCTGCGCGTCGGCCACCAGCGCCTGCGCCGAAGTCTTGCGGTCGACGATGCCCAGCGACAGCGCTTCGTCGACATCGACGCGGCGCCCGGTGAAGATCAGTTCCTTGGCCTTCGGCAGCCCGACGCGGCGCGGCAGGAAGTACATGCCGCCGCCGTCCGGAACGATCCCGCGGTGGATGTAGGACCAACTGAAGTGCGCGTGTTCGCTGGCGATGATGAAGTCGCAGGCGAGCGCGGTGTCGGCGCCCAGGCCCGAGGCGGCGCCGTTCACGGCGGCGATCACCGGCTTGGGCATCGTGTGCAGCAGCGACTGCGTGTGGTGCACGCGCTGCTGGCGGTGCCAGCCATTGAAGCCGACCTCGCCGGCCGGCGCCGACAGGCGGCGCTCCATGCCGGCGATGTCGCCGCCGGCGCAGAAGCCCTTGCCGGCGCCGGTGAGCACGAGGGCGCGGATGGCCGGGTCGGCGGCG